>NZ_CP087114.1:1632500-1987500 GCF_022559585.1 Bartonella machadoae | reverse complement strand
TACACCGAAGCTGTGGATTTACTCTTCATTGAGTAAGTGGTAGCGGAGCGTTCCGTAAGCCTGTGAAGGGAGACTCGTGAGAGCTCCTGGAGGTATCGGAAGTGAGAATGCTGACATGAGTAACGATAAAGGGAGTGAGAGACTCCCTCGCCGAAAGTCCAAGGGTTCCTGCTTAAAGTTAATCTGAGCAGGGTGAGTCGGCCCCTAAGGCGAGGCCGAAAGGCGTAGTCGATGGGAACCACGTTAATATTCGTGGACCTGTGGGTAGTGACGGATTGCGTGTATTGTAAGGTCTTATTGGATTGATCTTGCAGTGAAGCAGTCCCAGGAAATAGCTCCCACGTATAGACCGTACCCGAAACCGACACAGGTGGACTGGTAGAGAATACTAAGGCGCTTGAGAGAACTACGTTGAAGGAACTCGGCAAATTGCACGCGTAACTTCGGAAGAAGCGTGACCCTTTAACGGGCAACCGTTAGTGGGTGGCACAAACCAGGGGGTAGCGACTGTTTACCAAAAACACAGGGCTCTGCGAAGTCGCAAGACGACGTATAGGGTCTGACGCCTGCCCGGTGCTGGAAGGTTAAGAGGAGATGTGCAAGCATTGAATTGAAGCCCCAGTAAACGGCGGCCGTAACTATAACGGTCCTAAGGTAGCGAAATTCCTTGTCGGGTAAGTTCCGACCTGCACGAATGGCGTAACGACTTCCCCGCTGTCTCCAACGTAGACTCAGTGAAATTGAATTCCCCGTGAAGATGCGGGGTTCCTGCGGTTAGACGGAAAGACCCCGTGCACCTTTACTATAGCTTTACACTGGCATTTGTGTCTGTATGTGTAGGATAGGTGGTAGACTTCGAAGCAGGGGCGCCAGCCTTTGTGGAGTCATCCTTGAAATACCACCCTTACCGATATGGATGTCTAACCGCAGTCCGTAAGCCGGATTCGAGACAGTGTATGGTGGGTAGTTTGACTGGGGCGGTCGCCTCCTAAAGAGTAACGGAGGCGCGCGATGGTAGGCTCAAAACGGTCGGAAATCGTTTGTTGAGTGCAATGGCATAAGCCTGCCTGACTGTGAGACTGACAAGTCGAGCAGAGTCGAAAGACGGTCATAGTGATCCGGTGGTCCCGTGTGGAAGGGCCATCGCTCAACGGATAAAAGGTACGCCGGGGATAACAGGCTGATGACCCCCAAGAGTCCATATCGACGGGGTTGTTTGGCACCTCGATGTCGACTCATCGCATCCTGGGGCTGGAGCAGGTCCCAAGGGTATGGCTGTTCGCCATTTAAAGCGGTACGTGAGTTGGGTTCAGAACGTCGTGAGACAGTTCGGTCCCTATCTGCCGTGGGTGTTGGAATATTGACAGGACCTGTCCCTAGTACGAGAGGACCGGGATGGACGTATCTCTGGTGGACCTGTTGTGGCGCCAGCCGCATAGCAGGGTAGCTATATACGGACGAGATAACCGCTGAAGGCATCTAAGCGGGAAACTCACCTGAAAACGAGTATTCCCTGAGAACCGTGGTAGACCACCACGTTGATAGGTCAGGTGTGGAAGTGTGGTAACACATGAAGCTTACTGATACTAATCGTTCAATCGACTTGATCGTTCCCATTTCCTATATCCATTCACACAAAAATAAACAAATAAACAAATCAGAAAATACAGCTTCTCTATCTCTATGCTCTTCGCTGACTTGGTGGTTATGGCGGAGTGAACGCACCCGATCCCATCCCGAACTCGGTCGTGAAACGCTCCAGCGCTGATGGTACTTTGTCTTAAGGCACGGGAGAGTAAGTCGCCGCCAGGTCTGCTAAGCGCATAGAGTAATCTTCTCAATACATCAAAAACAAAACAAATTAAGCAATACAATAACACGTCGACAAAAATAACCGATTGTTATATCATCAAATATCGCGGGGTGGAGCAGCCCGGTAGCTCGTCAGGCTCATAACCTGAAGGCCGCAGGTTCAAATCCTGCCCCCGCAACCAATAAATCTCCATAACAATAATCCTACGCTCCACCAAGCAAAACATGCATTCAGATCCATGATGCGCAATACAAATTACACCTCATCAGACCTCAAAAAACAAACCATTCAAGCAAATAACCATATCATTTGCTTCTATACATTTGTATATTTGCCTCATCCCAAGCCTTGCTTATCTTTATTCCCATCTGCCCTCTCAAAAGGACTTTTTGCTTGTAAAAAATGAAAGCTGAAGGCGGAAAAATAATAACTGATCAAGAGAAAATAAGAAACCAGCGTAGAAACGCAACGGAAAATATTGCCTTTATAGTCTATAAAAATAACATAAAAATCAATCGTAAACCCTGAATATCTGATAAAATCTATCGCCGTGTTTAAGGCAATTTGCAACGGAGCTTACAGAGCAATTCTTGAAGACAGATTTTAGGTTCTTTGCGGTAGAGTGCGTTACAAACGCATCATTGTGCCACTGTTAGTGAAGTGTTTTGGGAATTCTCGTTATACCTCCCGTTGCAAAAACTATATACCACATTGAAAATCCCCGTTTTTTAGATTGTATCAGGCACATGGAAAATGCATTGGTTCTCTCTATTACCTCCATAGATCCTCTCAATAGGACTTTTTGCTTGCAAAAAAATGAGAAATGAAAGGTGAAAAAAGACTAACTGCTTAAGGGAAAATAAGAAACCAGCGTAGAAATGCAATATCAAAAATAATCCAAATCCCCCTCATAAATTGTTCGATAGCTATAAAAAACGCTGCTCTAACAAACATTATGCATGCTATCTGATCTTTAAAAAAACTCTCTCAGAGAGAGCTGTCATGAAGAGCTTCAGAGTTATCCTCGTCTCTAAAAATTGGAGATCAAATAGCAAGCTGTTTGAAGTATAATATTACCGTTACTATCGTATCTGTCGTAATAACCCTGTTCAAATAAACCTACATTCCAAGTCCTTAAAAATAAGCTAAAATATATGATAAAATCTATGGTCCTGAGCATTGCCAAATTTATTCGCAATAAAGGAGGCTATCTCTTGAAAGTTCGTTCCTCTTATAAAACACTCATATCTTTGGGCAAAAAACAAATTAATATTGATGCCGAACGAGAGAAAAAAGTGAACAAATAACTAAGCCTATAGGAACTCTATCAGGCTTATGCTTCCAAAAAGTGGACAAACGACAAAGTCGATACTTTACCATATGTGTGATTATGCCATATATCTCAGCGCTTAACTTCAGATCAGCACGAATAACAGGACAATAAACAAGACGTTGAAAACACAACGGAGGATGAGGGTGATAGTGTCTAAATTAAGTGCAGAAAAAATAGGATGATGAAAAATCAAAAAGCGTACAACAATACCAAAAATAATCCAAATCCCTCTCATAAATTGTTTGATAACTATAAAATACGCTGCTAAGCAGCATGCACTCTGAAATAACAAGAGCAGGAAGAAAAAGAGTGTATAAGAATGCAATCCACCTCATAAAGGCTTCTCAAAGTGTGTTTATCCTTGGGAATATTTTGACACCATCAGAAAACCCAATATTTTAAAAAGTTTTTATAGAGGAGGAGCAGCGGAAATGCTCTCAGTATTATACGTCAAAGGATCTGCGCTTAAGAAGTTTTCTCCCTTACAAAAATAACGAGCTTAATAAAGAGCGCTACTAAAATTATGTTTTCTAAAGAAAGGGCATGGGAAAAGCGTAGAGGGATATAATTTGCTGTCAAAACATTTTGAAATCCAATCTTCTCTTGCATCAACACAAAGTTTGTTAGCATTTATGCTAGTACCTTGCCAATATCTGCAAAAAACATATCATAAATCAAGGTTCTTTTTCTTTATGCAATAAAGAGAGCGTTAAGCAAAACAGAAAAACTACACTGACAGAAAAGAGAAAAAAGAACACACTATAGAGGGAGAAACCAAAAAATATCCCTCTAAAATTATAATCTCAACTCTCAGCTTATTTAATTTTTATTAATTTTCCATCAGGGATTATAGGATATTCAGGAATTTGAACAAAAGATTTTATTTTTGCAGAGTTTGTGGACTGAATGAAGTGCGGTTTCCCTATAAAACAAATATGAAAAAATTTTGATTTATTGATAATATCTTTTATAATGTAAGAAGATGAGAGCGATGATAAAAGAACGCTTCTTTTAATGTTATAACTTGAATCAATGAACAATAAAATTCCAACACCCTGTTCAAATTGATTTATTATAATGAGCTGAATATCTGTCGCTGAAATATTGCAACCGTGAAGATTCAAAACATTTATGAAATCGTGAACAGAAATTGAAGCACCCATGATATTATGAAAGGCTGGTGTTCTTCCTTTTAAGATGTAAGGTGTACCTGCGGTATCCACAAATACATGATTGATTACGTGCAATGGTAGCAATATCGCCTGTAGCGTGCTCGAGTAGCGGCTCATCATCAGGATAAAAAACCGATACAATGAGTTCATCAGTTTTAGGATTTGATTTCACTTGAATATGATCGTAAAGATGGTAAACGTCACCATTAAGCTAGGAAACACTGGAATCCTATTGGACCCGTTTCTTGAGTAGTATAAGCAAGAGGCTTAATACGTAATTCAGGAATTATATTATTTGCTTTCAACGCAGATTGCGATTGAAAGGTTTCTCCAAGATAAAATAGGGTTTTTAGAGATTGTAATTTTTTCCCCCGAGATACCGTAATAAGCTTATCGGCAAAACTTGGAAGGCATATTATCGTATCGATGGAAAATTCTTCGATGGCTGCACTTAAAGTGTCATCATCAAGGATAGATGCAAACGGATAATAGGTGACTTTGAGAAGGCGACAAATTTCATGGGCAAAGTGAAATCCACTCCATAGTTCTCCAGCTGTAAGGCAATTTGCAACGGAGCTTATAGAGCAATTCTTGAAGACAGATTTTAGGTTCTTTGCGGTAGAGTGTGTTACAAACGCATAATTGAGTCACTTGTGGTGAAGTGCTTTGGGAATTCTCGTTGTACCTCCCGTTGCAAAACTATATACCACATTGAAAATCCTCGTGTTTTTTAGCTTGTATCAGGCACATGGAAGATGCAAATGTAGAGGCAATAGTGATCATGAAAAAGATTAAAGAAACATGGCTGTTGAAATGGCTGATTATCCATCCACTCATCCAAGAGCCCGCAGCTTGACCAATATTTGAAACAACAAGGATATAACTAAAAATAACACTAGAAGATAAAGCTGCAGTTGTCTTTCCTGCATTATAGTATATTTCTGGAATGATGACAGATTCGTAGACACTGTAGGCAATTAAGGCAATCATGGCGGTAGAGACGCCACCTATGAGGTAGAATGAGGCTAAGCTTCCCGTAAGCCATATCAGATAAAAAGTTGTTTTATCGGAAAGAGTGAGATGTTTATTCATTATCCCCTGCCAGAGGCAAATACTGATTCCGACAGTTGAAAAGAAAAGACCACTATAAGGAGCGAGATTGCTATCAAATTTACTCAGAAGTGTCGTGGTTGTGAGGAAGATTCCCATAATGGACGAGCAAAGTAAAGCTGTGATTAGTAAATAACGAAGAGAACGGTTGCTTATGATTTTTTTACAGGAAGAAAGAAAAGCCGTTGGTGTTTTTTTATCTTTTTCAAGGGATGTTTTTTTCTGTGGGTAGTTGTAAACAATTTTTATAGAGAGAAAACAAAAATATAAACCAATGACTGCGAAAAAAAAGAGTACAAAAACGGATACGTTGTATTTTATGGTGATCGTTGCAACAAGAGGGGCTATAAAAACAGCAGCATTTTGAAAAAAAGAATAAAGGGTTAATGCACGTTTAAGCGTTTTTCCATTGAGATGTTCTGTTAAAATCTCTCTTAGAAATGGCTTTGCAATTGCTTTCGAAAGAGCTGTTAAAGTAAAAAAGGACAACCAAGCAGAAGGCATGGCTGATAGAGTAATGAACAAAAAAGCTGCACTTCTTAAAATAAATGCGCTAGCCATTAATAATTTACGAGAATATTTCTCAAATAACTTCGTTGTCGTTACCATGAGAATGCTTTCAAGGATTACGGATCCCGCGAGATAAAAAGCAACATTTGCAGCCGTTATGAGAGGAGAGATGCCAAGAAGAGGCAGAACAAAGAAAAAGGAAAATTCGGAAAGAAAAACTGCACCATAGATAAAAAAAGTAATTTTATTTTTTCTCGTCATTTAATTTTTTCTCATGGGGATTTCTCTATAAGCGCAGTTAAATGATCAAAAACGCTTTGTTGTCTATTTTTAGGGAGTTTTGTTAGCCCTGTTTCAGCAGTGCACATTTCATTGATAGTATCCCCATCTTGATTTCACTCGTCAGTCTATGGCGAGAATATTGTTTTTTGTTTCTTTTACACTGTTTTTAGCAAGATCCAACATTTTTCGTATAAAATGTTTTCTTGCTGTATGAGGTTATAAAATCTGTATGATTAAGAATAATTTGTTGGCCTCCGCGTGCACTGTTGCCAATAGAGCTTTTCCCTTGATTTGTAGGATTTTATAAAAATCAATTTTTCTGAGTGGAAGAAAAACCTAATATGTTGTGCATTTTTCATAAAAGAAATGAAGAAATATTGAGCAGAGGAGGGTGAGATAAGGTTTCCTATAGTTATTGCATGTTGTAATCCATCTGACTTCATAACACCAAATCCCATTCCTGAACTGACGGGTATTCATATTCTGATGAAAGAAAAGATGTGATTGTCGGTACAGTTTTTTTGTGATAATTGCCGTATCTTTGATGGATAAATTATAAAAATAGTGAAGCGGAGCAGAAAGGCATATATTTGTGTTAATCATCGCATCATCAAAAAATACTGACGATTTCTCAAATAAATTTTTTTATTATCCTTCTTCTGTGAATTCTAAAATATAAGCTGAAATGGTATGTGCGGCATGAATAGCTAGACGCGCATGGCGAGGACGAATAATGTTTTGCTTAAAATGTTCTTCTGATCTGCCATGGGCAGCACTTTTTTTATTTCTTAAATTCATGGTGCCTTTTACAATTTCATACAGTCCAGAGGCGATCTTTTTTACATCTTCGTCAGAAAAATTTTTGGGCTGGAGACCAATGTGCATAGCAACTTTGTTCCATAAATTGGGGAGTTTCTCAGATTCTTCTTTATAGACGATAGAATGGTGATTGAGATAAGCTTTTAAGGAGGCTTCCAATACAGTTGCAGCATAGAGAGCTGCATTCATCGGATCTTTTTCTACGGTTTGCAATGCTCTCTCAATTTCGATTTCTACTGCGGAGAGTTGCTGTTTTGCAACCTTATCCTGTAACCCTTGTGTAGAGAGAAGACCACATTTAGTGATATATCCCCCACGTAAATACCGCAATCCATCTTTAGCTAAGGTTTCTAAAATTTTGCATTGATTTTCTTCTCATTGATCCACTGCGTAGAGAGTTTTTTGATCAGAAGGTTCTCTATCCATAAAATCACTGAGGAGCGGACCTAGGACCTCAAGTGGTTCAGGGCATTGTCTATTGATTGCATGGAGCCGTTTTTTTACCATGGTCACTTTATTATCAGAAGGATCCGCGTTAGGAGCAGTCGGTGTAAAAAAGAATAAAGTATCCAACATCTTTGATGTATAATGCATTGATAATATTTGGCTAAGCAGTCCAATGGTTGCGGGAGGAATTGGTGATTTCATGAGAGAGATTTGTCAAAAATGGTTATTACATTATAAAGTCTATGATATGAATTCGTTTGATTAAGAGACTGCTACATCATTTTATAGATAGTTCCCTAAGAGTTTTTGTTCCTCAGTATTATAGCTTTTGTTTTCTATAAAACTGCTGAAGAATATGTTGTTGGTTTTTCTATCCACATCTTTTCTCTGATATAAAACAAAAAAACATATCATGCATGTTGAAAATTGCGGGAGATAAAGCGCCTTTATTTTATACGAGGCAAGATTACCTAGAGCGTTTTTTATACTCTATAAGATAGAAAACCTTCTCACAAAATGTCTTAAAGAAAAAACATAAAAGAAAAATTTGTTTTCCTTTTAAAGGCTGTTTTGCTGTCATGAAAAGTTAAAAGAATGTTTTAAAAATCTTCTTTCCATTGAAAGAATACAGTGATCGGGACCTGTTTATAAAAAAAGCCGTACAATCTGTACAGCTTTTTTCTAGTATTATGCTTTATGTCCTGTTAGTTTTACAGCATGTTTATAGCATGAAAGTGTCTTTACGGCTTCGATAGCCATAATAACCACAAACACTGGAAAGTATGGCACCAATTAAGCTTCCTAAAAAGCCCCACCATCCCATGTGGGAGGCTGTTGTAGCGGCTTTGTCCGCACTATGACGTGCATCTTTCATCGTTGAGTTGAGCTTTTGAGAAAGTGTATGCGCCTGCGCTTCAAGATTTTTAAGTGCTTGTTCGGTTTTCGCTTCTGCTGTTTGATAAAGATCAAGTGCATTGTTAGCGGTTTTTTGTGCATCCGCACGCGTCATGCCATTGTTCATCAGGGCATTGACGATGTCATTTTGATTGATGTCTTCTGTGATGTCTTCGATACGATCAGACAGGTGCTCACTCAGATTTTTTAAGATGGTGCCAGTGTGAGAAGGGTCTTCCTTAAAAGCTGTTATCGCAGAACTGATCTCTTTAAGAGCGGCTTGATAGGATTGCTTTAAACGGTCAGGGTTGAGAGCAGGGATATCGCTTTTCTTGAGAAGTGTGTGTAATTCACTGCGCAATTTATCAAAATCAACATCATTGTCCTTTATTTCACGAAAAAACTTGGCAAAATTGTTATCGTTTTCTTGTGAAAAGAAGGGGACAAGATTTGTTTTGAGGCTGTCTCCAGTTTGTTGGAGTGCCGAAGTGCTTTCTCCAACAGCTTTCGCGCCTATCTTTGCTGTACTTGAAACCACGTGGACGGCTTGGAGGGTCATGATAAGGGTTAACAGAGCCCAAGTGAGAAAGCCATGAAGTGTGCCTGATGATTCAGCAAAGCGCCCAGCAACAAAGCTTCCTAAAGCAAGGCTGATAAGCATAACGATAAGAGAACCAATCCCAAAGGAGAGGAAAGTTCCTGCAAAAGGTGTTGAAGAGGTGAAGTCCATTTGGTTGAAACCTAACGCTGCAACCAGAAAAGATAAGCAGATTGAAGTGGCAAGGGCTGTGATCAGTCCAGCAAAGATTGCTGACCATGAAATTGGTGGTTGGAAAAAAGGATAATCTGTTTCTAGAGATGTTTCCCCTAGAAAGTGGCTATCGAAGGGTGTATCCTCAGGAATGCGGGTTTCCATATTTTTATCTCCTCAAATGATGCTGGAGATAAAATGCCCCGTTAGAAATTATGTTCCAAAAGTGACAAAGAGGCTGCCAAATTGATACGAACGTTCAAAACAGTGGGTGATGATTATCGTTTATGAGGGGAATTCTCACGGATTTTGATGATGAAACCATGTTGGTGAAACTTCTTTTTGCAAAATTCTGCTTCAAGGTGCTGTTTATTGCGCGTGTGCATTGCTAGAGATGTTTGAGCGAATAGAAAGAGAAGAGGGATGTTTTGCAATATGGTTGCTTGTGCTGCTTGGTGCTATGAAAATATTTTCTTTTGCGTAGAAATTATGTTACCGGTCCATTTTGGAAAATAAATTTCAGTTATAAATAAATTTCTTTTTCGGTTGTCTCGTGTATCGAAAATTGCAAGAGAGCTTATCTTGGGTGGTGGAATGTTTTGTTCAACTTTTTTAAAAAACCGTGAAATCTATGGACCGCTTTGTGTTGGTTTTGATCCTAGTCATAAAGTTTTGCAATCATGGAATTTAAGTTGCGATTATAAAGGGTTAAAAGAGTTTTGTGAGATTCTCTTAACAGCCGTTGTTGGTAAAGTGGGTGTTATAAAGCCGCAAGCTGCTTTTTTTGAGTTATATGGGGTTGAAGGTCTTCACGTTCTCAAAGAACTTATTGAAGAAGCACATGACCAAGGCTTATTGGTTCTGGTTGATGCAAAAAGGGGGGATATTGGCTCTACTGCTGAAGCCTATGGGAGGGCTTGGCTTGGTTCAAGCAGTGCGTTTAAGGCCGATGCATTGACAGTCAATCCTTTTCTTGGTTTTGATGCGCTCATCCCTTTGATCAAGATTGCTGAAGAAACAGGAACTGCGGTTTTTGTGGTGGTTCAGTCCTCTAATCCAGAGGGAGCAACACTTCGCAATGCGCGCATTGGTGATCAAACAGTTTCTATGCATTTGGCACAGCGTATTTGTGATTATAATAGCCATTCTTTTACGCAACATCATGCTGTTGGACCCATCGGGGCGGTCATTGGGGCAACTTTGGGCAGTGAAGCAAAAGAGACAATCGAACAGTTGAAAAACAGCTTGTTTCTTGTTCCCGGTATTGGTGCTCAAGGGGGAACAATCACACAACTGACAGATCAGTTTCCACAAAATTTGTGGCAGAATATCATTCCCTCCATTTCACGGTCGATTACGGATGCTGGTCGTAACAGTGGTGATTTAAAAACGCTGATCAACTATTTTGCCGAGCAAGCTAAAAACACACTGATGCTTTAAGGATTTTTGCATAGATGTTCAATCTGTCAATTCCTTATAAAAGAGGGTACCTCTTGCAGAGGGATGATTTTAGCTTATTCGAGAGTTGTTTTGATGCTTCTCTTAAAACAGCTTTCGTTTTTTGATGTCTCTTTTGAAACAACTTACGTTATCTTGATGATAAAGACACACAAAATTCTGTTGTCGCATCACACCTTCCTTTCATATTCTCAACAGGGATGATTCACACATTCAATCTGATCTTTATGCAATCTGATCTTTATGCAATCTGATCTTTATGGATATGATGCAAAGGATAGGTACGAGTGTCAGAAGAATAACCGTAAAGCTAAGTGTGTCATGGTTGTCGTTTGACAAAGTATTTTATAAAAAGCCGGTATTTCTTTCCATCCCATAGCTGGTAAGTTTTGCGTTTTATGACGTTGTTGACATCAGAGAGTCTTAGCATTTGCTGTTCTCTGTCAATCAACATTCAATCCCAATGCAGCCATATGTTTCCCATGCAATAGCATGTTTAAGAGAGAGATTAAGACGAATGAACGTCCTATAGGCAGGACCAGCTTTTGGAGACTCAATGAAGAACGAGAGCATTGCATGTATCCATTTTGTAATCTCTGCAACGGGGAGGTAGCCTCATTGGGGAAGGATATGAAGATGTAAAGGCAAAAATCAATCTTCAATCTTAGTATTTCTTTTGGTTTTGCTTTACGGCTGGCAAAAGTGTTTAGAGCAATATCTTTGAGATAATGGAGATGACGCATTGTCTCACGCTTTTGTTTGTCACGTTTTTTAGGGAGTATGCCTCTCATGGAAAGCAGCACGCCATTGTGCGACGCATTCATAGGTTTGTTTTAAATAACTCAAAGTACATCCACGCCCATTTCACGATACAGCCCATGGAGAATATACTGGTAAATCTATTACGCACTATCCTCTTTACACTTGTGGAGGAGCAAGTTGGTATCGTCATACTCTAGCCGCCAATGTTGCAACAGTTTTTGGCATTGAGACGATTTATTAAAGGCATTTTATACCTTTCTTCTTGTGTTTTTATCCACACAATAGCCTCACTTGTGATGTGCAAGAGGATGTTTTTATTCAACAACAGCAGGATTGTAGTGAGAGAATCTTAGGATATTCGTGTTCTCATTTTATAGGCAAAACGCTTCATTGTCTTTGTAAATCAGATTGGTATGGAGAGCATATGAGAAGGTGCTTTGCGTAAAGGGAATGGAGAGGAGAGCGTGTGGAAAATGTGTTTCGAGAGGATTGTTGAAGAGAGAAGAAGGCAGCAGTGGTAGGAGGGCTTGTATGGGAAGTCTTATGGGGAAGTGCTTGTGAAGCGTTTTGTGGTTGCGGGCTCTTCTTTTTTATCGATAATGGGAAAAATATTAACAGAAAGCCGCTCTTTTGCGGTTGAAGGAGCCAAGTTTTTTAGTACGCTTAGGGGTGATGAGCATCTTCTTTGTACAAGGGGTGGTGTTTGTTATCGTGGGTTATGATTGATAAAGGTATTGCAGCGTTGGTTTCTATGAGATAGACACAAGCTATCCGTGAATAAGCCATCCGTGAATAGATATTGTTGTTAGAGAAGAGCATGTCATCAAAACAAGAAAAAACCAAAGCCCGTTTACCTCGTGGTTTTGTTGATCGCACAAGCGCACAGTTATATGCAACTGAAACCATGATTGCACAAATTCGTGAAGTTTATGAACTTTACGGTTTTGAAGCGCTTGAAACACCGATTTTTGAATATACAGATGTGTTGGGTAAGTTTTTACCTGATGAAGATCGTCCCAATGCAGGGGTTTTTTCGCTCCAAGATGATGATGAGCAATGGATGTCTTTGCGCTATGATCTTACCGCGCCGCTGGCTCGTTATTTTGCAGAAAACTTTGAAATTTTGCCAAAGCCTTATCGGAGTTATCGTCTTGGCTTTGTTTTCCGCAATGAAAAACCCGGACCAGGGCGGTTTCGGCAATTTATGCAGTTTGATGCCGATATTGTTGGAACACCTACAGTTGCAGCGGATGCTGAAATTTGCATGATGGCAGCAGAGAGCTTGGAAAAATTAGGGTTTCAACAGCATGAATATGCTATTCGCTTGAATAATAGAAAAATTTTGGATTGCGTTTTAGAGAAAATTGGCTTGGGGGGAGATGAACAGGCTGAAAAGCGTTTAACTGTCTTGAGAGCAATTGATAAATTAGATAAATTTGGTCCTGAAGGTGTGCGTTTGCTGTTAGGGCGGGGGCGTTTGGATGAAAGTGGTGATTTTACAAAAGGCGCGGAGCTTAAGGAGAAAGACATTGAGCGTATTCTTGCCTTCATGGCTGCTGGCGCTGAAAGCGCAGAGGAAAACCTTGATGCTTTGAGAAAAGTCGTTGGGGATCATGTTCAAGGCCTTGAAGGAATTGGTGAGCTTGAGGAAATGCAAACAATCTTTGCCGCAAATGGCACTGAGAATCGGATCAAGATTGACCCATCAGTGGTGCGGGGACTGGATTATTATACGGGGCCTGTTTTTGAGGCGACATTGCTGTTTGATGTGTTCAATGATGATGGACAAAAGGTTGTTTTTGGCTCTGTTGGTGGTGGTGGACGCTATGATGGATTGGTGGCGCGTTTTCGGGGGGAAAAGATTCCCGCAACTGGTTTTTCCATTGGGGTTTCACGCTTGATCGCTGCTTTGCAAAGCTTAGGAAAATTGCCTGTAAAAGAGGTCGCAGGGCCCGTCGTGGTGTTGATGATGGATAAAGAACCTGAGGCGGTTGCAGGTTACCAAAAAATGGTTATGCAACTGCGGGGAGCTGGAATTCGTGCTGAACTCTATTTGGGAGCAGCAGGGATAAAGGCACAGATGAAATATGCTGATCGGCGAAAAGCGCCTTGTGTGGTCATTCAAGGATCACAAGAACGTGAGGAGGGAAAAATACAGATCAAAGATTTGATTGAAGGAGCGCGTTTGTCTCATGAAATTAAGGATAATCAAACATGGCGAGAAAGTCGACCAGCACAAGTGACCGTTGATGAAGAACTATTGGTTAAAACAGTGCAAGATATTTTGAACAGACAAAATACGTAAACATTTCTGTAGAAAGCATTGCATGAAATATTGGGAAAATTTGCGCTTCAATTTTTAAAATTGATACCTTTCTTGATTTTATGTGTTTACCATTGAACACCACTATCTTTACGCTTATGAAGGTACAAGCTGGTACCATCATACTCTTTGCCAGCCCCCAATATCGCGACAGCTCTTGGTATTGAGACGATTCATAACAGGCATTTTGCCTCCTTTCTTTAGAGTTTTTACCCACACGCCAGTTCCGCTTGTGACGTGCCGAAACATCATTTCACTTGATTCAACATAATATGATTTGATATGAGAAAATCTTATGATATTAAGGCGTCTCATTTAACATGTAAGAAAAAGAATTGTTTTTATAAATCAATATTTTACATCTAAAAAAATCCCTAAACGAGAACGGAATGCCATGAGGGTATGCATCACGTTTCTTTCATATCTTAAGACAGGTTACTCACATTAGGGCGATGACGGTCGGTTGGAGAAAAAAAGCATTACGGAGCAGAAAGCGTGCTTTTTTCAGAATTTCTCATATTTCTAGTCATAAGGGCATGCGAAATTCTGTTATCGCGTCATATACACCTTCATATTCTCAGTAAGGATGGTTTATTTCTTTCAATCGGATTTTTACAAAGATGATGCAAAGGATTTGGATTGGTTCGAACGCCTGTAAAAATAAGCAAACGCAAAGCTAAATGTGTCATAGTAATTGTTTTGCAAAGTGTTTTAAAACTGCTCTCACTTGCTAATTTCGTGTTGATCTCTTCGTAGTTTTATGGCGTTTTATGCTTGTAAAGCAACAAGCGGTACTCTCTCTAGCAATTTCTTTGAGATACTGGAGGTTGCATATTGTCTTATGTTTTTATTTGTTATGTTCTTTAATGGGGACCGATCCTCATATAAAAGAACGCTATTAGGTCACACATTTATGGGCTTTTTAAAGATACCCAAACTCATTTCAAGGTGGTGCCGTGAAATGTGATACACTGGCAACTCTATTGAGTAACGCCATCTTTACGTTTGTAAAGCAACAAGTAGGCACCATCTCCAGCAATCTCTTTGAGATAATGGAGATTACACATTGCCTCATGTTTTTGTTTGTCATGTTTTTTAATGAGGACACTGATCACCCTGTAAAATAAAACGTCATTGGGTTATATCTTTACGGGCTTTTCTAACGACTTTTCTTAAGGAACCCAGCCCATTTTACGGCGGCGTTCGCGGAATGCTATAGCGATAAAGCCATTGAGTACCATAATTTTTGCGCTTGTGAAGGTATAAGCTTGCCCCATCAGACTCTTTACCAGCCCACAATGTTGCGACAAATCTTGCATTAAGGCGATTTATTAAAAGCATTTATTCCTTTTTTCTTGTGTTTTATCCATATGATAATCGCACTTATGACATGCCGAAACATCATTCCATTTGATTCAACATAAGAGGATTTGAGATGAGAGAATTTTACAATATTCGGGGGCTTATTTAACAGACGAAACAGTAAATTATCATTATAAATCAATACTTTGTCGCCGTTATAAAAAGAACGCTCTATTCTTGACAATCCATGCTTAAAAAAATTGAGGACGAGCAGTCCGCACAGTGGTGTTAAAAGTGTTCTTGGTGTTTTCTTTGAGTGAAAAGGGGGGAAAAACGTTATACGGGGAATGTTTGGGGGGAGGGTATAGCTCTTTGAGTTCCATGAAGATGAAGCTTCTCTTTCATATTCAGAAGGATGGAGCGTTATTTTTTTGATCATTGCGGAAGATAGTAGTGAGAAGTTGCTGTGTGCTTTTCGTGATAAAATATTTCCGCTTGGTTTTTTGCGTTCAAAAATTTTCCAAAAACAAACGGCACAACTTCTTTTTGCGAAAAAACTTGTACCGTAAAGTCTATGTTTTTAAAGGCTTGAACGCGCTATGAGATTAGTTTTGCAGGTTTTTTAAAACATTTTGTGGTGAAGAGACTTCATAAGGGTCTGTTGTACAATTGTCTGAAAAACCTGCTTCTTCAAACCATTGTTCAATCACACCATCGTTAATAACAGCGGCATAACGCCATGAGCGCATGCCAAAACCAACATTGTCTTTCGCAACCAACATACCCATTTTACGGGTGAATTCACCAGAGCCATCAGGAATTAATTTTACATTTTTAATTTCTTGCGTTTTCCCCCAAGCATTCATGACAAAAGCATCATTGACAGAGAGGCAATAAATTTCATCAATGCCGACTTTTTTAAACTCTTCATAAAGTTTTTCAAAATCAGGCAGTTGAAAGGTTGAACAAGTAGGCGTAAAGGCGCCTGGAAGAGAAAAAAGAATAACCCGCTTTCCTTTAAAATAGGTATCGCTGTTAACCTCTTGCCACCGATAAGGATTATCCCCATCAACGGATTCATCGCGGACACGGGTATGGAAAGTAACATTGGGAACGGTCTTTTTGATCATAATGATGCTCCTGTGTTTTTGTGAAAATTGTCTTTCAAAACAGATCTCGTCTTTAAATATGTTTTTAAATTTCATCTTTAAAGAAGAAAGATGTATTGAAGAAGGTATTTTTAAAAATAGGCTATGCTTCATGAATGTGCAAGCATTACATTGTTCCGTCAAGGGGAATTAATGGTCGACTTTAAGCGCTCTTCACTTTAAAGTTAAAGGAAGAGTCTAAAGGAACAAGGGAAGAGCATGAAGGTACCTTGACAATGACAAAGACAGTTTTAACAACGGCTTTTAATGATCAAAAACTAGGAACATCTGGTTTACGCAAAAAAGTGTCGGTTTTTCAACAACCCCATTATGCGGAAAATTTTATACAGTCTCTTTTCAACAGTATTCCAGATATTGAGGGAAAATGCCTTATTCTTGGTGGCGATGGACGCTATTTCAATGAGACCCTTTTGCAAATTGTCCTGAAAATGGCCGCTGCCAATGGTGTTGCTTGCGTAAAAGTAGGAAGAGGGGGCATTCTTTCCACGCCGGCTGTTTCGCATCTTATTCGCAAAAATCATGCCCATGGGGGATTTATCCTATCAGCAAGCCATAATCCTGGTGGTTTAGAAGGGGATTGTGGCATTAAATACAATATTGCCAATGGTGGTCCTGCTCCCGTTTCTCTTTGTGAAACTGTTTTTAAAATATCACAGCACCTTTCTTGTTATAAAATTTTTGAGGCACCAGATGTTGATTTGCAAAAAGAAGGAACAACTTTTCTAGGGGCTATGCGAATAGATATCATTGATCCCGTCGCAGATTATGTGGCTTTGATGCAAGAGATCTTTGATTTTGATTGTATTGCTAAGGCTGTGAGGGAAGGTCTCACTTTGCGCTTTGATGCCATGCACGCGGTAACGGGGCCTTATGCCCATGAAATTTTTGAAAAATGTTTGGGATTTTCTACAGGGACAGTGGTCAATGGTGTTCCCTTAGCCAATTTTGGTGGGAAGCATCCTGATCCCAATTTGGTTTATGCCAAGGAGCTTTATAATTTTTTAATGTCGGAGCAGGCGCCTGATCTTGGGGCGGCCTCTGATGGGGATGGAGATCGGAATCTTATTATTGGCTGTGGGCAATTTGTAACACCTTCTGATTCCTTAGCGATTATGGTGGAACATGCACATCTCATTAAAGCGTATCGCCAAGGTATTGTAGGGGTTGCGCGTTCTATGCCAACAACGCGTGCTGTTGATTTGGTAGCTGCAAAAAAACAGTTAAATTGTTTTGAAACACCAACGGGTTGGAAGTTCTTTGGTTCACTTTTGGATGCGAGAAAAGTGACCTTTTGCGGTGAAGAAAGTTTTGGAACAGGTTCGCATCATATTCGTGAAAAGGATGGTTTGTGGGCGGTGTTGTTTTGGTTAAATCTTTTGGCGGTGACAGGGAAAACTGTCGCACAAATTGTGCAACAGCATTGGCAAACCTATGGGCGCTTTTATTCTTTACGCCATGATTATGAAGAAGTGGAGGCGGAAAAAGCCCATGCACTCATAGAGCACTTGCGTGCCCATTTACCACGGGCGGGAACCGAAATTGCTGGACTCTTCGTTGAAAAAGCAGATGATTTTACCTATCATGATCCCATTGATCACAGTGTGAATAGCAAGCAAGGTCTGCGTATTTTTTTCAAAAATGGTGCACGGTTGGTGGTGCGTTTATCGGGAACGGGAACCGTAGGGGCGACTTTGCGGCTTTATTTTGAGCAGTATGAAGCTGATCCACGTAAACATTTTCAAGATCCACAAAAAGTTGTCCAGCCTTTACAACAGGCTGCGTTGAAATTGTTGAATGTAAAACAACAGTTAGGGCGTGAAAAGCCTGATATTATTACATAAAGCGATGGGTTAGGGAAAAATTTTTCTCTCTTGTTGTGTGGTGCGTTTGTTGTATGGCAAGCCTTGCGAGGATTCCAGTTATTATCATTCTCGTATGATACGCGTTTTGTGGTTGTCGTGGGTAGAGTTGTATGCATTTTTATGCACAAAATTTTTTGTGCTCTTTGCAAGAAGCGATTTTGAAATGATAGAAAAAACATCGAACCGCAGAGGGTTCGATGTTTTCATCAAGTAAAATTTGTTGTTCTCCATTTATTGTTTGTTGTGTAGATTTATTGTGCGCGCTTATTGCGGATGAATCATCTTTTTAGGATCAACAAGCCGGTCATAAGTCTCTCCAGAAATGCCTGCTTTTATTGCTTCAGCACGCAAAGTTGTATCATTCTTATGGGCGGCTTTGGCAATTTCAGCAGCCTTCTCATAGCCAATTTCTGGGGCAAGAGCGGTCACCAGCATTAATGAGCGTTCCATGAGAGAATGAATATGGATTCGATTGGCGCGTAAGCCTTGGATGCAATGCAGGTCAAAAGAGCGTATGCAATCACCAAGAAGTGTGATCGACTGTAAAACATTATAGCCAATAACAGGTTTATAAACATTGAGTTCAAAATGGCCCTGACTTGCGGCAAATGTTACACTGGTATGATTGCCAAAGACTTGGCAAGCAACCATCGTCATTGCTTCACACTGTGTGGGGTTAACCTTGCCCGGCATGATAGAGGAGCCTGGTTCATTTTCTGGCAAGTTGAGTTCTCCCAATCCTGAACGGGGACCTGAACCCAAGAAGCGAATATCATTGGCAATTTTGAATAGATCGGCTGCTAGGGCATTCAAACTACCATGGAAATGGGCAAGGGCTCCATGATGGGCGAGGGCTTCAAATTTGTTGTTGGCGGTCTTAAAAGTGATCCCTGTAAGAGTGCTGATTGTTTGCGCAAAAGCAACATCAAAACCTTTCGGTGCATTGAGCCCTGTTCCAACGGCTGTGCCTCCTTGGGCAAGCATTTGCACATCGTTTAGAGCTGTTTCAATACGTTGGCGGTTGGCTTCTAAGGCAGCACGATAGCCGGAAAATTCTTGGGCGAGAGTGAGGGGGGTGGCATCTTGGGTATGCGTTCGACCGATTTTAATGATATCGGCAAATTCTTCCTCCTTTTTCTTTAAAGTCATAATAAGGGCTTCAAGAATGGGAAACAAGTGTTGGCGTGTTTGCAATGTGGTGGCAATGTGAAGCGCTGTGGGAAAGGAATCGTTTGATGATTGACTCATATTGACATGGTCATTGGGGTGAACCGGTTTTTTGCTGCCTAATTTTCCTCCCAAGAGCATGCTGGCATGGTTGGCAATTACTTCATTGACATTCATATTGCTCTGTGTCCCAGAGCCCGTTTGCCAAACAGAAAGGGGGAAATGGGTGTCAAAGGCACCGGCAAGCACTTCATCAGCCGCAGCAATGATCGCTTTACCAATTTTTTCTGAAAGCTTGCCTTTTTCCATATTGACAACGGCTGCTGCTTTTTTAACAAGGCTTAAAGCATAGATGACGCTGAGAGGTTGTTTTTCACTGCCAATATTAAAATTATGCAGAGAACGTTCAGTTTGTGCGCCCCAATAACGATCTTGCCGGACCGCAATCGTTCCAAAGCTATCCGTTTCCTGACGTGTTTCAACCATGATAAGTTCCTTTTTGTTTGCAAGTTTAATACAAAGCTAGATAACGCAAAATAGAAAAGAGAAGCAAGTGTTTGAAGACTTTTTAGGGAAATTATTTTATGAACAATCCTTGACATTGAGATGCTGGGATTTTATATCTTAACTGCTGTTAGCACTCGTAAGTTGAGAGTGCTAGCAAGGACTTAAAATTAATTCAATTCTATCAATTATATTAAGTTTTAAGGATTTAAAATATGGCTAATATACAATTCCGCCCACTACACGATCGTGTTGTTGTTCGTCGGGTTGAATCTGAAAATAAAACCGCTGGTGGGATCATCATCCCTGATACGGCGAAGGAAAAACCTCAAGAAGGTGAAATTATTGCTGTTGGTAATGGCGCTCTTGATGACAACGGAAAGCGTGTGCCTCTCGAAGTGAAAGCAGGAGACCGTATCCTGTTTGGAAAATGGTCGGGCACCGAAGTAAAGATTAATGGGGAAGATCTCCTCATCATGAAAGAATCTGACATTATGGGAATTCTAGGTTAATTCAGAATCCCAATTTTTTGTTTTGTACTATTTGAGATAATTTCAAGGAGAAATTAAATGGCTGCTAAAGAAGTCAAATTTGGCCGTGAAGCGCGTGAGCGTCTGTTGCGCGGTGTTGATATCCTTGCTAACGCTGTTAAGGTGACCCTCGGCCCTAAAGGGCGCAATGTGGTGATCGATAAATCATTTGGTGCACCTCGCATCACAAAAGATGGTGTATCCGTTGCAAAGGAAATCGAACTAGAAGATAAGTTCGAAAATATGGGTGCGCAAATGTTGCGCGAAGTCGCTTCCAAAACCAATGATATCGCTGGGGATGGAACAACAACCGCAACTGTTTTGGGACAGGCTATCGTGCAAGAAGGTGTAAAAGCCGTTGCTGCTGGCATGAACCCAATGGATCTCAAGCGTGGAATTGATGCTGCTGTTGATGAAGTGGTGGCAAATCTCTTCAAAAAAGCGAAAAAAATCCAAACTTCAGCAGAAATTGCCCAAGTGGGAACAATTTCCGCTAATGGCGCGGCAGAAATCGGTAAGATGATTGCTGATGCTATGGAAAAAGTGGGCAATGAAGGCGTTATTACCGTGGAAGAAGCAAAGACTGCTGAAACGGAATTAGAAGTTGTGGAAGGTATGCAATTCGATCGTGGATATCTTTCCCCCTATTTTGTCACCAATGCTGAAAAAATGGTGGCTGATCTTGATGATCCTTACATCCTCATTCATGAGAAGAAATTGTCTAATCTTCAATCTCTCCTTCCTGTGCTTGAAGCTGTGGTTCAGTCTGGTAAGCCTCTTCTCATTATCGCGGAAGATGTTGAAGGTGAAGCTTTGGCAACGCTCGTTGTTAACAAGTTGCGCGGTGGTTTGAAAATTGCTGCTGTTAAAGCACCAGGATTTGGTGATCGTCGTAAAGCAATGCTTGAAGATATTGCCATCTTAACATCGGGTCAGGTTATTTCCGAAGATGTCGGCATTAAACTGGAAAATGTCACTTTGGATATGCTTGGACGTGCTAAGAAAGTCAATATTTCTAAAGAAAATACCACGATTATTGATGGTGCTGGACAAAAAGCTGAAATTAGTGCACGCGTTAATCAAATTAAAGCGCAGATTGAAGAAACCACTTCTGACTATGATCGTGAAAAATTGCAAGAAAGACTTGCTAAACTCGCTGGTGGTGTTGCCGTTATTCGTGTTGGCGGTGCAACAGAAGTTGAAGTGAAAGAAAAGAAAGACCGTGTTGATGATGCCTTGAATGCAACACGTGCTGCTGTGGAAGAAGGTATTGTTGCTGGTGGTGGAACTGCGTTGTTGCGTGCAGCAAATGCGCTCACCGTTAAAGGAAGCAATCCTGATCAAGAAGCTGGTATTCATATCGTTCGTCGTGCACTCCAAGCACCAGCACGTCAAATTGCAACCAATGCCGGTGAAGAAGCAGCCATTATTGTCGGCAAGGTATTGGAAAACAATGCAGACACCTACGGTTACAACACGGCAACTGGTGAATTTGGCGATTTGATTGCTTTGGGAATTGTTGATCCTGTGAAAGTTGTGCGTTCTGCTCTTCAGAATGCTGCTTCAATCGCAAGCCTTCTTATTACAACAGAAGCAATGGTTGCTGAAGTACCAAAGAAAGAAACCCCAATGCCTCCAATGCCTGGTGGTGGAATGGGCGGAATGGGCGGAATGGATTTCTAAGCTCTTTCGTCAAGATAAAAAGGACGGGTCCATTGGGCCCGTTTTTTTATTTCAGCGGGTCTTATTGTAGCAATGCATTATCAGTGAATTTGGTGATTTGATTGCTTTGGGAATTGTTACTCTGGTGAAGGTTGTGCGTTTGGCTCTTGCACATGCTGCTTCAATTGCGAGCCTTCTTATCACAACAGAAGCGATGGTTGCTGAAGTAGCAAAGAAAGAAACCCCATGGACTTTCATGCTTGGTGGTGAAATGGGCGGAATGAGTTTCGAACCTTGTTATCAAGGGAAACAAAAAATGAATGAAGAAAAAGCATTTTATAGGGGGGCTTTTTTATATGATTGTAATGTGTCCTTCTTATGCCAATGGGTTTTATCTTCATTGATGTATTTTTTTATGAGGTGTTTTGATGGTAATGTTTGCTTTGAGGATATTTTGTATTGCTCTTTGGTGAAAATTTCGCTCTTGTTTTTCGTTAGATGATTTTAATCACTAAGAATTTTAGAATAATGCACTGTTCGTCTTTTGCTTTAGCAATGGACAATCGGGATCTTTTACTTTATTGACCGTTTATAGAGATGTTTTTTCTTGAATAAAAAGGGAAACTATGAATCAATATCCTAAATGCCCTCACTGTGGTGGTCTTTATACCTATGAAGAGGGTGAAAACTTTGTGTGTCCTGAATGCGCCCATGAATGGCCACAAAAGAGCGAAGATTCTTTTACCTCTGAGAGCGTTTATGATGCCAATGGTCAGGTTTTGACAAATGGGGATAGTGTTATGGTGGTGAAAGATCTTAAAGTCAAAGGCGCGGCTTCGGTTCTCAAAACGGGTACTAAGGTGAAAAATATTCGCCTTGTCGATGGAGATCATAATATCGACTGTAAGATTCCAGGGATTGGTCAGATTGGCTTAAAATCAGAATTCGTTAAAAAGATTTAGTGGGGACTAAAGTTTAATCACTTTTTGTTTGTAACAATATATTGACTTATAAAGAGAATTTATCGTTCCGTATATTGAATTATGTCTCTCGAATATTGTAAGTTTCTCTTATCTTCAATTCATTAAAATCATTTGTGTGCATGTCACAAACACTATTGGCGTATGGATAAAAGCTGTACAAGAAAGGAAAAAATGCCTCTCATGAAGCGTCTTTATGTAACAACTATTGCAAAGGGGCTATCGTAACATTTCAGAGTTAGCAAATAGAATGATGATGCCGGATTGTGAAAGCACATTTGTTTGAGATGAAGGTAGAGAGAGCAGAATTGCTTCCATTCTTTTAAAGTTTTCAGAGATAATAACCATTTAGAAAGAGAAACATCATGGAGATCTCAAAGAGATCAATGATCGGTATCACCTAGAGTGTTAAGGGGTGTTCTCTGTTTGTTTTTCTTCAGTTTTATAACTCCAATCATTCCAGTGGAAATAATGAATGCAGACATAGCTAAAAAAGAGCTCACTAATCCCACGAGTGCAAAAAGTCCAGCAATAAAGCCAGATATTGCTTCAGAACAGTTCGCTAAAGTTGAAAAGGTTCCAAAACTCTTCCCAAAATCTTCACGACGAGAGTATAATTGAATAGCTGAGACTAAACTAATATCGACAAATGCACCAATAAATCCCAAAACAAATGCGAGCACGAGAAGAAGTTTTAAAGAAAGCATGGCAGCTAAAGGCATAACAAACATAACTATCCCATAGAGAAGCCAAAATACCATGAGCTTCAAGGATGTAATATTGAATATAATTTTACTATATAAAAAGCCACCGACAAGAGTTCCAAAAGCAATGAGAGAAAATAGAGAACTCACAAAACTTTCCTCTCCACCTTGAGAAAGAATAAATGCTGGAATTAAAAATCTTAAAATTGCCCCAGTAAAGAGAATAGCAAAGGACGAGCCAACCAGCGTAATAAATAAATTCTTATTTTCTGTAGAAATATGTTTAAGATAGAAAGTTGTTTCGCGATAAATTTTTATAAAATGGAATGAGTTATTCTCACTTGAATTGAAATTCATGAGATTCAACAATAAGATAATAGATAGAAAATAGGTAAAAAAATCAAAAATGAGCACTGTCGATTTATTGGCGAAAAAAAGCAATACCGAACAAACGAGAGGACCAATGAGGGATGCAGTATCTTCTATAATTTGTGAAATGCTATTTGCCTTTGTCAGATCATTTATTGAAAATATTCTCGGAATAGCAGCTTGAAAACTTGGTTGAAAAAGACTCCTTCCTATCGTTGTACAGATTGCTGCAAAAATAAGAACAACAATATGTGCACTCCCTGTTATATAGGTTATAAAAACGAATAATGAGGCTAATAATCTCACAAATTCACTGAATATCATATTTTTCTTTAAAGAAAAATTATCCGCTAACCAACCTCCTATAGGGCCAAAAAAGAGAAAAGGGATAAAGCGAAAAAAATACACAAGACCTGTAAAAAAGAAGTTATCTGTTAATTCTAAAACAAGTAAAACAAAAATAACTTCATAAGCATAATCACCAATTTTAGAAATAAAGAGAGAGAGAAAAAGCAATAATGGATTTTTTTTAAAAAATAAATTCATACCAATCATCCGATATTAAACTTTTCTATAATTAAAGTTATATTACCTTTAGTAAAATTGGTGATAGGAAATTCAAAGGAATCGTCTATTTTCATAAATCACTTCATGGGTTAAGTGAAAACTTTTAAAGAAATATGCATCATAGTACAAGTATTGAGACAAATATCAGGAAATATAATCATTTTTCTTTATTTATTGCTTTTTAAAAGATAAGAATATAACAACCTATTCGATCAAAATCTGTCCTATGCGTATAATAAAGAGTTCACTTTTTTACACGCGTGTAATACTGTTTTTAACATTTATACAATATTAGATTTATTCTTTTATCATTCTTTTTTGGATTAAGAATGGATAAGGTTAACGCGAGTAGAGAGGGAACGGTTGTTATTTTTATTAAGCCGGTATTCTCATTCTCTTTGTTCACCTCTATTGTTGCAACAATTCTTGCTCTGCAGATGATTCATAAGAGGCATTTTTATGCTTTTCTTAAACGGTTTTTACCCACATACCTATCCTGCTTGTTATGTGCAAGGGGATGGTTTTTTTTGATTTAATATAAGGGGGATGGAAATGAGAAAATCTTAAGAGTGTTTGAGAATCTTATTTAATATGAATAATGATTTATTATCATTAAAATTCAAAATGTTATTTCAATAACATGTCTTTGAATTTCGTTTGTATGATTTTTGTAGCGAAGAGGTTATCTTGCTTTTTTCTTTGATTTTATAAAGAAAGTGCCAATAATCAAGTGCTTGAAATCTTCTTTTTTGGTGATCTTTATAGATGATGTTATGTGGTTGGGGGATTTGGTTTTATAACAGTGTAGGACTATTCTTTTCACGCTTGTATTTTCTTATCGCTGTTTTGCTCTCGTTGTCTATTGCGGCATTGCTTTTACACCTAAAACTTCTGGAATAAAGAGCCGTAAGAGATTTTCAATTCCATGTTTGCGTGTTGCGGTTGAGGAGGGGCATCCAGCGCAGGCGCCGCGCATATTGAGGGAAACAATACCGTTTTCAAAACCGCGAAAAGTGATGTCTCCTCCATTATTGGCAACGGCGGGGCGAACACGGGTTTCGAGAAGTTTTTTAATTACAACACTATCAGCGTCTTTTTGGTATGCTTTGCTTTTTTATTGCGGCATTGCTTCTACACCTAAAACTTCTGGAATAAAATGCCGTAAAAGATTTTCAATTCCATGTTTGCGTGTTGCGGTTGAGGAGGGGCATCCAGCGCAGGCGCCGCGCATATTGAGGTAAACAATAGCATTTTCAAAACCGCGAAAAGTGATGTCTCCTCCATCATTGGCAACGGCGGGGCGAACACGGGTTTCGAGAAGTTCTTTCATTGTTACAACACTATCAGCGTCTTTTTGATGTGTTTTGCTTTTTTATTGTGGCATTGCTTCTACACCTAAAACTTCTGGAATAAAGTGCCGTAAAAGATTTTCAATTCCATGTTTGCGTGTTGCGGTTGAGGAGGGGCATCCAGCGCAGGCGCCGCGCATATTGAGGTAAACAATACCATTTTCAAAACCGCGAAAAGTGATGTCTCCTCCATCATTGGCAATAGCTGGGCGAACACGGGTTTCGAGAAGTTCTTTCATTGTTACAACACTATCAGCGTCTTTTTGATGTGTTTTGCTTTTTTATTGTGGCATTGCTTCTACACCTAAAACTTCTGGAATAAAATGCCGTAAAAGATTTTCAATTCCATGTTTGCGTGTTGCTGTTGAGGAGGGGCATCCAGCGCAGGCGCCGCGCATATTGAGGGAAACAATAGCATTTTCAAAACCGCGAAAAGTGATGTCTCCTCCATCATTGGCGTTGGCGGGGCGAACACGGGCTTCGAGAAGTTTTTTAATTACGATACTATCAGTGTCTTTTTGGTGTGCTTTGCTTTTTTATTGCGGCATTGCTTCTACACCTAAAACTTCTGGAATAAAGTGCCGTAAAAGATTTTCAATTCCATGTTTGAGTGTTGCGGTTGAGGAGGGGCATCCAGCGCAGGCGCCGCGCATATTGAGGTAAACAATACCATTTTCAAAACCGCGAAAAGTGATGTCTCCTCCATCATTGGCAACGGCGGGGCGAACACGGGTTTCGAGAAGCTCTTTAATTGTTATGACAATATCTGCGTCTTTTTCGTCATAAAATTCTTCGTTAAGGGCGTGGGTTTGCGCTTGTGTAGAGGCGTTGGTGGTAACAACCGGTTCACCGGACAGAAAATGCTCCATAATTGTGCCTAAAATAACCGGTTTTAGATGCTGCCATTCGCCCTCTTTTTTGCTTACCGTGATGAAATCATAACCTAAAAAAACACCATTGACATTTGGAATATTAAACAGTTTCGCAGCAAGAGGCGAATTTTTATCCGCTTCTTCACGGTCACGAAATTCTAATACACCTTCGGAAAGAACCACACGACCTGGCAAAAATTTAAGTGTTGCAGGGTTGGGGGTGGCTTCAGTTTGAATAAACATATGCTCTCCTTTTATATAAGGTCTTTGAGATAAGGGATGAGGAGGATTGTTATCCCTCACTCTGTTTTAAGCAATCGATTCAATGTCTTCATCGGCAATATTGCTCGGAATGACGGTAACAGGTATTGCAAATGCTGTTCCCCGATTTCCAATCAGTTGAATCAGTGGTCCTGGTCCTTCTGCATGGGCACTGGCTGCTAAAACAATCAGTGCAATCTCCTTATCTTCGTTGATGAGTTTAGAAATTTCATCAATTTTTTCACCTTCACGGATAATGATTTCTGCTTTTAAAGCGTGGGTTTTGTGTACATCATGGGCAATTTCTCGCAATATTTTATCAGCAATTTGCGTTGATTCTGTGCGCATAACGTTATTGACACCAAGAAAATGTTGAAATTCTATACTGTCCACCACACAGAGCAATACCAATGTTCTGTTGGTATTTTGCGCATGTTGTGCGGCAAAAGCAACAGCACGGCGGCATTCTGGTGTTTCATCAATAATGACTAAAATTTTCTTCTTATGAGGTTTTTTCGGATTTTTTCTCTTAGAAACCATGAGTTGCTCTCTATATTCTTGACCATTGAAACCTTATTGTTTCATGTATCGTGTAAAAATCCAACGATTTGACGGATTTTTTTCATATTTTTTTCTGCTAATGCACCGGCACGTTGTGCGCCATCATGCAAAACAGAGTCAATATAAGCATTGTCTTGATGCAAGCGACGCAGTTCCTCTGTTATTGGTGCAAGCTTATGGACAACAAGGTCCGCTAAGGCTGTCTTGAACAGTGAAAACTGTTGCCCGGCAAATTCTGAAAGGACTTTTTCTTTGCTTGAGCAAGCAAAGGCCGCATAAATACCAAGAAGATTGTTGATCTCTGGTCGTCCTTCTAGAGCTGTTAGTGTATCGGGAAGAGGAGCGGAGTCCGTTTTTGCTTTGCGGATTTTTTTGGCAATAAGATCCGCATCGTCGGTTAAATTAATGCGCGAAAAATCGGAAGGATCTGATTTGGACATCTTTTTTGTACCATCGCGCAACGACATAATGCGCATCGCTGTCTCTCCTATTAGCGCTTCTGGCATTGGGAAAAAGCCTGTTCTTTCTTCTTCACCCATTGGCATTGAAACAGCAAAATTTAACTCTGCAATGCGATCAGAATAGTCGTTATTGAATTTTTGCGCAATATCTCTTGTCAGTTCAACATGCTGTTTTTGATCTTCACCTACTGGAACATGTGTGGCACGATAGAGTAAAATATCAGCAGCCATCAGACTTGGATAAGCAAAAAGCCCAAGGGACGCTTTTTCACGATCTTTGCCTGCTTTATCTTTAAATTGCGTCATGCGTTGAAGCCAACCAATACGGGCGATACAATTGAAAATCCATGCCAGTTCAGCATGTTGGAAAACACGCGATTGGTTAAAAATAATGTGTTTTTTGGGATCAATCCCAGCCGCTAAAAAAGCGGCGGTGACGGCTCTTGTTGATTCAGTCAAAGTAAGGGGATCTGGATTTACTGTAAGGGCATGCATATCGACAACGCAATAGAGGCAATGATGCGATGTTTGTAGCTCAACCCAATGTTTGATGGCGCCAAGATAATTGCCAAGATGTAAGTTTCCACTCGGTTGTACACCAGAAAAAACAAGCGGTGTGAAAGTCTCCATAGAAGTGTTCTTTCTTAAAATAAAATTATGCCTTTTGCGTTTTGTGTCAAAATGCCTTTCTGAAAGCAAGTTAAAATATTAGAGTCGTTTTTTGAAGTTTTTAAGGGTGAGGAAAAAAGAACGCGTATCAATTAAAAAATAGGTGCTAAAATAGATCAAGAAGAGAGCAAGCATTATCCCTGATAACGTGCTCGCACGTAAGAAAAATGATGCTTGTGAGGATAAAGGGAAAGACAAAAAGCCAACTCTATTCAGGAGATAATAAAGGGCTATCGTGCTTAAAACAGTGATGAGTATCAGGCAGGAAATGCGTTTTATTAGTTGTGCGTCAACTTTCCAATAGCCGCGTTTGATGAGGACAGCACAAAGCAACAGGGTGTTCACCCATCCAGAAGTGATTTCGGCAATGACAATGCCGCGGGCGGATAAAAGGGGAAATAATGTTAAAGCAAGACTGATATTGATGAAAACACAAATGCCGGTGAAAATCATCGGTGTTTTTGTGTCTTCATGGGCAAAAAAATTGGGAATAAATACTTTAATGAGGACAAAGGCGGGAAGCCCTAATCCATAAAGTCCAAGGAGTTGTGCTACATGGTGTGTTGACTCACTGGTAAATTGTCCACGTTCAAAAAGCAAACTGACAATGGGTGTGGAGAGCAGCAAAAAGGCAACCGATGCTGGGAGCGTTAATAAGAGGGTGAGTTCAATAGAGCGGTTTTGTAAATCATGTGTTTCTTCATGCTTCTTGCTGCGCAGAGCTCTTGTTAATTCTGGTAGAAGAACCGTTGCAATAGCAATTGCTATGACACCTAGGGGCAATTGATAAAGACGATCCGCATACATCAAAGAAGAGACAGCACCCGATTGGCTGGAAGCAATGTTGGTATTAATGAGCAAATTGATTTGCGTAATCCCTCCTGTAATGGCAGCAGGGAAGGCTAAAGTTAAAAGCTTACGAACATTGGGACTGAAATGGGGACGGCGAAAGAAAATCTTCATGCCACTGCGACGCAAAGCAACAGCGATTAAGGTGAGTTGGAGAATTCCGGCCGCTAAGACACCCCAAGAAAGATTTAAGCCGATATGCCAAGCATCAAGTTTATAGAACCAAGCATAGGCAAGCACACAGATGAGAATAATATTCAAAAAAAGGGGGGCGACAGCTGCAATGAAATAGCGCCGCAAGGCATTTAACATGCCCCCCATCATGGCTGCTAACGACATGCAGGTTAAATAGGGAAACATGATTGCGGTAAAATGAATCGTCGCGTTAAATTTTGTCGCATCTTCTGCAAAGCCTGGCGCAATAATGGTTCGTACCAAAAAAGGCATACTGAGTTCCATGGCAATGGTTAAAAGTAACAGCAGCGAAAAGAGAACGCCAAACACCTCTTCTGCGAATTTGCCAGCAGCTTCGCTGCCATCTTCCGTAATTTTTTTCGAAAAAAGAGGAACAAAAGCTGCGTTAAAGGCGCCTTCAGCAAAAAAACGGCGAAATGTATTGGGAAAACGAAAAGCCGCATTGAACGCATCGGAAACAGGACCCGTTCCAAGAGCTGCCGCCATTAACATTTCACGGATAAAGCCAAAAATACGGCTCATCAGGGTTCCAGAAGCAACTGTTGCAAATTTTTTAAGTAAAATCATAAAAATATATCGTGTTTGTCATAAAAGACAGGTGGTAAAAAATCAGTATAAATCATGAGATTATAAAAATCCGGTTAGCGTCTTAATACAATAGTGTTAATAAATACTCTTTTAAAGTGCTTTATGCTGGTGTTTCTTGTTCTTTCAAAAATGCATGAAGCGTTTTTAAACGTGTTTGTTACTTCCTGTGCTAAAGTTTTTAGAAGCATGCACAAAATATTAAAATTTCTTTCTCTTCAATTAAAGAGAGAGGACAGAAGAGAAAAGAACGCAAAAAAGTGAGGAGGGTTGATCATTCTTTCTGTGAATGCTTTATTGCGCTTTTTCTGCTTATCATACAGAGGGTGTTTCTTTGTTTTTTAGACTCTTTTGTTTGCTGCTTAAAATGATGATCAGTTCTGTTTTTCTTTGATGAAAAAACAACAAAGAGTAAAGAGCGCAAATTCCTCAAGCAGAGAGTGCAAACAATTCTCTTGCTTGAGAAAGAAGGGAAAAGCATGAAAGAGTGAGAGTTTATAGATGCATCATTGTTATTTTTGCATGCACAGCTTTGTGTGGTTGAACACCTTGTTGTGTCGCTTGTTCTTGCTTGAAGGATTTTGCTCCTTCCTCTTCTTTCATTGTTGATGGGGTAAGGGGTTCTGGATGTTCTTGGGAATTGTTCCTTTGTCTGGATTGATGCAAATTTTGTGCTGGGTGTTCAGCAAATGTGTGGAAAGAAAATTCTAGATGGGGAATGCTCTGTCGGAGTTCTTTTACGGACTTGACGATTCTTATAATTTTCTGTGCTTCACTGAGTGATGTGCCAATCATGTTAGCAAGTTTTTCGTCATTGTTTTCCTTGATTGCTTCATGTTCACTTACTGATAAGCGTGCATTGATTTTTTTGTTATAAGCTCTCACTTCCTCTCTCAGCGAAAAAGATTGTGATAAAGTTTCTTGCTGTTGTTCTTTTGTCAGGGAACATAGATTTTCCAACCATGTGCTAGGCATTTCTACGGATTGTTCACAGCGCTTTTGTTCCGCAGAATGGTTTTGCAAAATCTCCTTTTCTGCTTGTTTAAAAGTATTCACATAATGATCAATAGCGACAGATAAAGGCACAATATTCTCTGCAGCACACGTGCGTGCATTATTTGTTATGTGTCCTATATTGATACCAGCAAGCTTAGCAATAGATTGAGGGGATTGTATAATTTGACATGCACGCCTCTCTCCTTCAAGGGGATTTTCATGAATCATTACAATTCTGTCTTCTAAAATATGCGGATGGCCATAAACAACTTTGCACAAAGCTTCGATTGCTTGTTTGCTGGTTTGAACCGATATGTGATTTTTAATCCTTTCAATTGTTTCTTTTCTCGTGAGAGGGGCTCTTTTTTCTTTTGGGATGAGCGTTTGTTGTAAGTCTTGAATCCTTGGTGTTGTAAAGGAGAGAGTGTCACCAATTTTTAATGTCTTTAATTGCTCTGGTGTAAGGTGTTTTTTATTGCCGACAATAAAACAATCCTTGTCTTCAATCATGAAGCTGTTGGCTCCACAGCCTCTATAAAGGCCCCTATAAGTTTCACCTTCTTTCGTCATTATAACAAGATGATTGTTAATATTCTCAAAGCCAATCTTTTTCATGTTGAACATAAATTCTTTTAAAATAAACGTTTTTTCTGGATTGGAGATATCTTCGAAAAGGTCTTTCATAGGTTGTGCATTGTTGTCTTTCAGGGACGCAATACTGGCAAGATTCATGCGTTCTGTTGTCGCAAGAGAAAAGTCTAATTTGTGACCTGCAACTTCAGCAAGTTTTTCAAAAAACATTCGTTGCGTGCGTCCATTGCCTTCTCTGAAAGGATGCGTATAGTTTAGCTGTATCATGATTTCAGCGGCATTTTCAACAAAGTCCTCGCGCGATAAGCCTTGCAAATAATTGTTCTCGCTAAGCGTTTTATCTAAATTTTCAAGACCTTCTTGCACCTTACTTCCCAATGCGAAGAAAATACCATCTTTTTTCATCTCTGGCATGCAAGCTACAGTGCCATCTGCAAAGGTAAAGGGTTTATCACGGGTATGGCCTGCCCATTCAAAAGTGTTTCGAAATAAAGTGTGATGAAGAGAGAGAAGATACAAAGATGTTAGCTTTGGTGGTGCTGCTTCTTGGCGTAAATTGATCATCGCTTTTGCGGTATCATGGGCACACTGTATTTGTAATTTTCGATAGTCTTCTATTCCATATTTATTTTTCAGGGTGACACTATTGGGATAAAAGAAATTACGGGAGAGTTGATAATTTTTTTGAATTGCAAGAATTGAAGAGAAGGGATTGTCGGGGGAGGTAAGAGGGGTGTCATCCAATCTTTCCGTAGCTGTGGTGGTGTATTCCGTCGTTTTTGGGGGATGTTGTTGCTCCCTTTGAGGAGCGGGAGAGCGTTTTATTTCCGCCACTTGGGCTGTCATTCTATCATTTTCAATGCCGTCACTGATCTGTAAAATGGTTTTTTTATATTCTTTCTGTCTTTGTACAAGAGAGTAAGAAGATTGCGAAATTTGTTCTGTTCTCTGTTCGCTTTCTTGCAAAACTTGCTTGATATCCTCTGTTGTGTGAGGAGAAATATGAGAAGAAGGTTTTGAAAAAGTTTCTCCTTCTCCTTTTCTTGTTTGCGGAGGGGTATCACTTTTCAGTGTTTCGAGATTTTCTTGTTGCGGGATGGGGGGGGCTCTGTTCTATCCAGATCTTTGGTCACAGGGACTGTAAAGGTGAATTTATTGCCAGGTTTTAATGTCTCTAATTGTTCTGCTGTGAGATGCTTTTTGTTACCAATGATGAACCGTCCATTAATGTCCATCAAAAAACTCTCTGCTCCGCAGGCTCTATATTTGCCTTCATAAATAATACCTTCATTTGCTGCTACAACATACTGATAATGGATATCATCACCTCCGATCTTTTTCATATGCTCCAAGAAGTCCTTTAAAATACGACATTTTTCTGGATTAGAAATATCTTCAAAGAGATGTTGCATTGGATTAAGATTGCCATCTTGCGCTGCCGCAACACTCGCAATCACCATGCGTCCTTTTGTCACAACAGAGAAGTCTAGATGATGCCCTGCAGATTCGCCAAGCTTTTCAAAAAACATTCGTTGTGCACGCCCATTTCCTTCTCTAAAAGGATGTGTGTTGTTAAGAGAAACAAACAATTCTGCCGCCTGCTCAACAAATTCTTTGCGTGATAAGCCTTGCAAATAATTTTTCTCGCTAAGCGTTTGGTCTAAATTTTCAAGTTCTTTTTGAATCTGTGGACCAATGGCAAAAGAAATCTCAGCATTTTCTTTTTGCATAGCCGGCATACCGGCAACAGTGCCATCTGCAAAGGTAAAAAGTTCATCACGGGTATGGCCAGCCCATTCAAATGTATGTTGAAACAAGCGTTGATGAAGATATTTGAGATAGGAGGAATCTATTTTTTCTGGCGTAGGTTCTTGGCGCAGATTGATCATTTCCCGTGATACATCATGGGCACATTGCTCGTTCAATGCTATTTTGTCCATGATGCCATATTTATTTTTCAGTGTCTTGCTACTGGGGTAAAGGAAATTATGCTCGAACATGTGCGTCTCTTTCTATCATATAGCTTGATTTATGAGAGTATTAAACTGTTCTGGTGAAGACTCTTCCCTTGCACATTCTTCTAAAACTTTAGGCGTTTTTAAAGAACCTATGATCCTTTTAAGCAGATGTGTGTTGATGGTTGTGTCAAATGATTTGTGGTATGCTTATCCTTTTTCTTGTGAGAGCGATATGCATAACAACACTTTGTGTTTTTATGCATATCGCCTTCATGTTTTTTATATTGACGTTTACCTCCCCTGAACGCCTTCTTTTTTTGATGCTTTAAGCATTTTTTATCAAGAAGGACGTTCAGCTCAATGATTTCAGAAGGGATTTCAGAAGGTTTTATATTTTTTACGGATTATCATTATGTCTATAGTTCATTTTTTAACTCTTGAGATCAAATGATAGAAATTGTTTGATAAAACTTTGCTATGGTATTGCACAATACTCCTTGATACAACTGCTGTTGAAGGGACCAAATAAAAGGCTAAAGTTGATGCATATTTAGAGGGTAAAAGCTCTGCCTTTTTCTGTCTCAACTTTGCGTGGTCGAACGTCTGGTGGAATCATCTTTTCTGCTTGCTTGAGAGAGACTTCAGCAGCCTTTTGATGGGCATTTTCTGATGAATGTTCAAGCTTTTTATGAGAATTTGACAGGTCTTGTTGTTGCAAGTCTTTTTCTGGGTTTCTCTTTTCTGCTTTCTTGAGAGAGGTTACAGCAGCCTTTTGCTGGGCATTTCCTTGTGAGCGTTCAAGCTTTCTATGAGGATTTGGAAGGTCTTGTTGTTGCAAGCCTTTTTCTGGGTTTCTCTTTTCTGCTTGCTTGAGAGAGGCTTCAGCAGTCTTTTGATGAGGATCAAAGGTCTCATTTTCTGGAGAGAGGCTTCAGCAGTCTTTTGAGGGGCATTTTCTGGAGAGTGTTCAAATCTTTTCTGCTTGCTTGAGAGAGACTTCAGCAGCCTTTTGATGGGCATTTTCTGATGAATGTTCAAGCTTTTTATGAGAATTTGACAGGTCTTGTTGTTGCAAGTCTTTTTCTGGGTTTCTCTTTTCTGCTTTCTTGAGAGAGGTTACAGCAGCCTTTTGCTGGGCATTTCCTTGTGAGCGTTCAAGCTTTCTATGAGGATTTGGAAGGTCTTGTTGTTGCAAGCCTTTTTCTGGGTTTCTCTTTTCTGCTTGCTTGAGAGAGGCTTCAGCAGTCTTTTGAGGGGCATTTTCTGGAGAGTGTTCAAATTGTTGAGGAGAAAGCGAGAGATCTTGCTGTTGTTGCAAGTTTTTATCGAGGGGTCTAGACAGTGTATAGGCTTGTTGTTGTTGATGGTTTTCTAAAATGTTTTCTTTGGCATGTTTTAGAGCTTCTGCATAACCTTCAATGGCACTCGCTAGAGATGAAAGAGCCTCCTCAGCATCTTTGCGTGCTTTGTTTTTCAAGCCATGGAAGTTGCGACCAGCAAGTTTACCAAACAAATGAGGAGCAGTTGTCACTTGCCATGCAAGCTCATCTCCTAGAGAAGGAGATCTGTCTATTTCTTCAAGTCTGTACTGCAAAGCACCTGGGTCACCATAAGCAACGCTACAGAAATAGGTAATTTCTGCATGACAATATTTTACCATTGTACTACTGCGCACTCTGCGGGCAATTTCCTTTTGCGAAAGGGGAGCTGTTTCTTTCTCACGGTTAAGTAACTTTTGTAAATCTTCAGCCATTTCCTCTGCACTCATTGACGACATCCTACGATATGTTTTTATTGCTGCATTGCCAAGAAGAGCGCTCTTTCTTGCCTGTTTTACACTATCGGCATAATTTTCAAGAGCAAGACAGAGGGCAGAAATGTTCTCTTCAGCATTTTTTCGTGTTTGACTTTTTACACCAAAAACTTTTTTTCCAGCAAGCGGACCAACAAGTTTAGGTCTTGCTGCAACTTGACATGAGAGACTTTCGCCCAAAGCAGGGTTGTTTTCAATTTCTGTAAGTTTTTGTTCAAAAACATTTGGGCTGCCATAAACACGTTGAGAAAAATCCTTGACTGCATCTTTACAGGCTAGGACCAACGGATTGTTTCTCACTTTTTCGAGAATTTCCTCTTGAGAGAGAGATTGATTTATTCTTGGGGGAGTAACAGTTGAAGATTTGCTTTTATCTTCTTGAGGAGTTGCATTTCTTTGCTCTTTGTGTCTTTTGAGTGGTGGTTTATGCGGAGCAGCTGTCGTAAAGACGTCATCACTTCCTTGAGAAGAGCTGCTGTTTTGCTGCATGGCTTTTGTACGGGGTGGTTTTTGCGGGGCAATTGTTGCGTAAAGACCTTCACTTTCTTGAGAAGAGCTGCTGTTTTGCTGCATGGCTTTTGTACGAGGAGGTTTTTGCGGAGCAAGTGTTTTGTAGAGTCCATCGCTTTCTTGGGAAGAGCTGCTGTTTTGCTGCATGGCTTTTGTACGAGGAGGTTTTTGCGGAGCAAGTGTTTTGTAGAGTCCATCGCTTTCTTGGGAAGAGCTGCTGTTTTGCTGCATGGCTTTTGTACGAGGAGGTTTTTGCGGAGCAGTTTTTTTGTAGAGGCTATCGCTTTCTTGAGAAGAGTTACTGCTTAACTCTTTGTCTCTTGCACGTGGTGGTCTTTGGGGAGGAACCCTTGGGGATGATGCTTGGCTGTCTTGCGTGGTTGTGATGCTTAACCCTCTCTCGTGCGCGCGCGGTGGTCTTGGGGGGGCAACTCTTGTTTGTGGCGTAGGTGTTGTGTGGAGGACCTCATTTTGTTGTTTTTGGGATGCTGTGTTGTTTTTTTGCATGTCTCCCGCATGTGCTGCGCTTGGTGAAACAACGCTTGCCTGTACGGTTTCTTGTGGGGGTTGTTGGAGAGGTGATTTTTGCTCCTTTGGGGGGACATTTGAGTTAGAGGGCATTGTGGTGGTTTGTTGTTGCGGATTTTCAAATTTTGCCATCAGTTGTGCTATAGTAGAGGAGGGAGTTTTTTTTTTCATGCGTGTTTCCTTTCAAATTTTTACAATATCTTTTTATTTTTTAATTCCCCTCTTCATGGCTCTCTCCATCTTTATTTTAATGCTTCTTCATTGCTTTTTATGGAGGATGCCAAGTGAAGTGCTTTCAAAAGATTTTGCATTCTTTATGTAAATGATAGTCAATATTTGTAACTGAAAATGCTGTTCTATGAACCAGTTAGGCTTAATTTAAAGAAAGTGCTGATCAAATTTTCATTTTATTGCCTCTTTTGCTTCGTGAAAATTGCGTAAAAAAACAGGATGAAAAGCGAAAATTTCGATATGCTTAGTTGGCGAGAGCCATCGTTTTTGGGCATGCAACCTTTTGAGGGTGAATGTCTGATCTTTTTTCATGTGTGTGAGAGGGTTCACGGGTCTCAAGATGTGAGGTGGAGGGTAAATATTCAGGGACTCTAGAAGATTTTTGTAAGTTGTGGTGTCTTTGTAAGTCTTTCTCTTGTTGAGTAGACGGTTCATGCTGTTTTTGATGCACTGCTGTAAGCTGCTCTTTTTGCAAATTGACGGCATTTGCATAATTGTCAACCGCGTCAATGAGATGGGAAAGACCTGCCTCAGCATGTCTTCGTGCATTGTTTCTAAAGCCACACATGTTGATACCCGCGTAGTGATGAAAAGATTGAGGATAGGCGGCAAGTTGCCATGTGAACTCCTCTGCTATAATGGGATTTTGGAAAATCTCTTCCATTTGTTTTGTAAAAAGATTCGCATTGCCAAAAACAACATCGCTCCAATATTTGACTTGTGCATGATATCTTTTGACTGCTGGCTCTTTTTGAATCATAGCAGAGATTTCTGCGCTTGAGAGTGCGTGTTGCGCCCTTTCAGGATGGGCTGGGTTTTGTAGAATCTCAGTAAGTGCTTCACGGCCCATAGAGTGTTCATAATGCATGAGGACTGTGTCTGGATTCATCAAGAAGTCTTCTCTTGCAGATTTTACAGCCTCTTTATAACCAGCAAGAGCGTTACACAGAGCAGAAAGACTTTCTTCTGCATTTCTGCGTGCTTGATTTTTGAAACCCAAAAGATTGATACCGGCAAGTTTAGAACTCGCAAGATGGGCTGTCGTTTGCCATGAGAGCTCTTCTTCCATGGTAGGATTTTTTTGAATTTCTACCATTTTTGCTTGTAAAGCATCTTTGTTACCATAAGCAATGTGGCACAAATTTTGGATTTTTTCTTGATATGTTTTTACCAATTGGCTGTGAGGAAGAAGCAGCATCATTTGTTGTTCTGAGAGAGCCATTGCTGGTCTTTGTGAAGTTGCTGCCGCCAAGAGAGCTTCATTTTCTTGAGAAGATGTGCTGTCTCTCTGTATGCTTTTTGTACGTGGCGGTTTTTTCGGAGATTCTGTTGCGTAGGAATTCTCTCCTTCTCTGGAAAAGAAAAATACCTCCTCATCTTCTTCCAGTATAGTTGAAAGCCCCCTTCCTTGTTGGGGCATTGCGGTGTTTATGGTTTCGAGAGAGGGACTCCTTTCAGGGAGATCGCTTCTCATGAGTGGGGGTGTTGGTTGAGACGGAACGGATGTTGATAAAATGTCTTTAGTGCTCGTTGGCGTGCTTCCTATAGGTTGTTGCTGCTGTTTTTTTTCTAAAGGAGAAGACGGTTTGTTGCTTTGTGCGGCAGGTTTTTGGGAAAGATTTTCTGAGGTAGTGTGCCCTGTAGCCGTTTGTTCGTAGAAGTTTATGAGTTGTTGTACTGAACGGTGCGGAGGAGAGGGTTTGTTTTTTTTCATATATGTTTCCTTTCAAAATTGTTTCAGAAAACCTTTTTAGTGGATAGGCTACCTTTTATATGATTGTTTTATCTGCACCATACTCCTTCGAATGGCTTGTAAAATTTGCACTACTCATCACCCTGTAAGAGACATTGACGTCTTCTATACAGTCTTTTTATGCAATTTTATCAATGATTTATGTAAAGTTACGCAATCTCTTGTGATGATTTTTTCTATAACATTTGACAACAATCCTTAGCGCAACCGTTTTATTTTGGTTGCGCTAAAAATCAGATCAAAGGCAAAAATGTATGCATTTTTCCTTTATCCACACTTACATCGCAAAAGCCATTCCACTTTGCTCTCTGCCGCGGTGGTGCCTTTCTTGTTGTGGAGATTCATGCTCCCTTCCTTGGCGTTGATGGCGATCATGATGGTGGTGGTGTCCACGCTCTAGACTTTCTTGACCTTTCTCAATACCCTTGTCTTGGCTATGTTCACGTGTAAGAGCTTTGTGTAGCTTTTTTGCAGTCCTTACATGTCGTTCAAGAGCATCACAAAGGGGCTGAAAACCGTCTTCAGCTGCTTTGCGGGCTGGGCTTCTGACGCCAAGTGCTTTGTGACCCGCAAGCTTACCAGGGCTTTCAGGATCTTCCATCAGTTTTTGTAAGATGTCACGTCCTTTGCTAGGATCATTAAGAATCTCAAAAAGTTTCTCATTCAAAGCATTCTCGTTACCATACACAGTTGCGCACCATACTTTAACTTCGCTTGCACCATATTGGTAGGCTGTGTTTTTTAAAAGCCCTGAAGTTACTAAATCTTTCGTTGTTTGGGGAGGTGACGTTCTTCTTCTTGCTTCCACACCTTCGTAGATAGGGTTTTCTCGGTGGTCAGCGTCTGGTCCACCATTTCCTCTACCGAGCTCTGCGTAGACACTTTCTACTGGTTGCGCGGGATTGCGCCCTCCACGTGGGTCTATTTCTGCGTAGAGATGCGTTGATCTTCGTTGAGGATTGCGCCCGCTATTGCCACCGAAGTCAAGATCTGCGTAGTGATGTTCTGGTTGTTTATGAGGATGTTCTCTATCTATATACCAGTTTTGGGGTTCTTCGAGGGATGCTCGCCAATTGTTTTTTGACAGATCACTTACTGAATAGGGGCTTACGAGCTCTTCACGCTGTTGTCCACGACGCGGTCTTGAAGAGGAACTGGCGCCTTGTAGTGGGTATTGTGGGGCATAGGGAGTTTCTGGTGTTTGTGCCTGATGCTGCTCTCTTTTTGGTTTATTAACCTGTGCATAGAGATCTTCTGGATTAACTGCTGAAGAAGGGCTTTGTTGATGTTTTTTCATGCATGTTTCCTTTCAAAAATTTAGAAAACCTCTTTGGTGCATTCTCCACCTTTATGCTTAAATCGCTTTTACAAAAAAGGTGCTCATTTGAATGACTGAATGACCTCCAAAGATTCTGCGCTATTCACTGTTAATGTAATTGATGTTTGTGTCTTTTATACAGTTTTTTTGTGATATTTTATCAATAACTTAAATAAAATTACTGGGTTTGTTTTGATGGAACTTTTTTGTAATATTTTAGAACATTCTTGGCGCAATCGAGAGGGAATGATTGGCACCAAGAGATCAGAGCCAACGCTCAATGTTCTGTTGATTGTTAGCTGGTAAGAGCGAGGGATGAAGAGCGACTAACTTTGAGGGCGCGTGCTTGACATTGTGCTTCTTTGGTATGGTCTACGGCTTTGGCAATGTCTTTGGCTTTGCTTTCTGAGGTGCCAAGCAGGCAAGAAAGTCTTGTGATATCTTTGTCCTGTATGGCTTTACGCTCTTCTGATGACAAACGACAGTGTAATTGACGCCCATAACTATGCAGTTCTTGTTTTAGTGTAGGAGAATGAGACAAGGCTTCTCTTTGTTGATCCACTGGTAGAGAAAAAAGAGTTTGCAGGTTTCTTGAGGGTTTTTCAACAGATTTGCCCAAGCGGTTTTGTTCTTTTGCGTGTTGCTCTAGAATTTCCTCCTTCGTCTGTTGTGCTATTGTTACATAATTTTTAAAGGCTTCACAAAGCTGTGGAAGATGCTCTTCAGCTTGTCTTCGCGATGGGCTTGTTATGCCAAGAACTTTTCTTCCCGCAAGTTTACCAATGGCTTTAGGATTTTGCGCTATTTGATTGACAAACTGTTCCCCCAAGCTTGGATCACCATTTGTGATCTCCATCTGTGCTCTTAACGCATGCCTCTTGCCATAAACACGTTTTGATAAATTCTCAACTTGTTTTTGGCATGTTTCGATAGAGGGATCATCTTGCAGCCTATCAAAAAGTTCTTTAGGGGAGAGAGGCGCTAATGTTTCTTTCGGAATTAGAGTTTCTCGTATATTTTGAACATTGGTTTTTTCAAAGCAGAGGCGGGCGCCATTTTGTAAGTTTTTGATTTGCTCTGGTGCGAGATCATCTTTGTGGCCCACAACGAAAGCGCCTGCCACTTCCATAACAAAACCTTCTGCTGAAGACCCCATATAGAAACCATCGTAAGGTACACCTTCTTTTGCGGCGACAACAACGCGATTGTTGATTTCATTGAGACCAGAATTTCTCATCTGGGAGATGAATTCTTTTAAAAGCTGTGCTTTTTGCGGATGGGTGATATCTTCAAACAAATCTTGCATTGGCTGTGGGTTGCCATTTTGCATGGCTTCAATACAGGCAAAGTTCATGCGTGCTTGTGTGACAAAAGAAAAGTCAATCTTATAACCTGCTGCTTCCCCAAGTTTTTCCATGAACATGCGATTGACACGTCCATTCCCTTTTCGGAAAGGATGGATATGATTGAGTGTCGCAAAAACTTCAGCGGCCTCGGTAGCAAACTCTTGGCGTGATAAGCCTTGTAAATTGTTCTTGGCGCGAAGACTTCGCTCTAATTTCTTTAGTTCTTTTTGAATCTGAGAACCGACAGCGAAGGGCATCTCATAACCTTTGGGGCGCATTGCTGGCATACGTGCTGTGGAGCCATCCGCAAAGGTAAAGGATTGATCACGCGTATGGCCAGCCCATTCAAAAGTTTGATAGAAAAGACTCCAGTGAATCTTTTTTAGGTAGTCAGCATCAAATTTTTGTGGTGGTGGTTCAAGGCGAAAATTTACTGCTGCTTTGGCTGCATTTTTGGCACTGCGTGTATAGAGTTGTTGTGGATCTGTGATACCATATTTATTTTTCAGTGTTTTGCTCTTTTTATACAGATAATTTTGCTCTAACATCTTTTTTTCCTTATGAGGCGGGGTTGGTGGATAAGCGTGCTAAACGCTTTGTGTTCAAATTCCCCCCTTCGCGTCTTTTTTTGAGATTTTAAGCTTTTTAAGAGAGAGCGTTTTATTTTCTCAACTCTCTATTTTGTAGAGGTGTGATGGATTGTATCAAGTGTTGCACGGGGTTTTGGTCATTTTTTTTGCATAAAAATGGATGGTGTGTTGGCGTTGTTGGTAGGGAAGGTGGTCTTTTTTGGTTTGTTTAGAGAGTGCTCTCTTTGAGGGAATTCCTCTGATTGGTTGGAGTGGTGATAGATGCTCTCTTTTTCAGTTATTTTCCTTTCTAAGCCGTTTTACTCAAAAGCTCTTTGTTCGGTGTCTAAAGAATGGAGTTTTGATCATGATTGCTGTTGGTCTTTTAAAGGGCTTTCACAATGCGCTGATGTTGGGGGCCGGCACGTATAAAATTTGCATGTATAAAAGGAGTGATCAAAAATTTCTCCATTATGATTTTTCTTTTTGGGCGTGGTTTTTTTGGGGGGCTATACAGAAACTCCTTTTTAATGGACCTTTATGAAAGAAAATGTTTGTTGTTGCTGTTCTCTTGTTGTTATGATCCTGACCGTTTTTCCCATAACAGGGGGTTAGTTTTTCTTTTTTTGTGGAGCAAAACGGTTCTTGTCAGCAGCTGCTAACATCTCTTTTCTTCTAAAATAGATCGCTCGACCACATCGTAAAGGGGGATGCCCTTGCATAAGGATAATTTGTTCATCTTGACGCATTTTCTGAATCACTTCATGCGGTAAAATGAGGGCTCGTTGTTGATAATTAAAGTTGTAAGAGCTCTTGCCCAAAGACAAACCTCTCGATTTGCTTGTGCCGGTTACTTCAACGGTCATTTGACCGCAGCGTTCTGAAATATCTTTGGCTGTTTGGAGATCTTTAATGGCGGCGTAACTGACAAATGAACAGCTTTCAAACCATGATCGGGCTCCTGCTTCGCCAAAGTGATTGACCAACTGACCCGTGGATTGATAAAAAAGCATCAAGGATGTGCCGTATTTACGACCACGGTCGCGTGCCTCTTCTAAAATATTCATGTAACCAAGAAGATCAACTTCATCTAAGACAAATAAAACACGCTTTTTATAATTTCCATCAGCTGTGATCATGGCATTTAAAAAGGCACCAATAATCACCCGTCCAATGGCTGGATAACTGTTTAAAATACTCGCTGGGAGATTGAGAAAAACATCTGTATTGCCATTTGTGATATCCGAAGATGCAAAGTCATCACCGCAAACAAGATCAGCGTAATTAGACAAAGAAAGCCATTGGGTGTCTTTTGATGCAGTCGTGTAGACCCCTGAAAAGGTTTGCTCTGCCATTTCTGTAAAAACACCAACCATTTCACGAATAAAAGGAGAAGGGGTTGTTTCTTGAATGACACGGAGTTGATTGACAACAGCCGTTTCTGATTGAGACAACATCCCCCGTAATGTTTTCAAATTGCGTTCACTGTCTTCATATTCATCTGAGAAGATCACATGGGCAAGAAGAGCGGTTAAAAGATTATGCGCTTGTGTTGAAAAATATTCCGCCGAAGAATTCTCTGATTTCTTATCAGAGAGAAGCAATTTGGCAAAACTCACAATATTGGCTTCCCGTTGTGTGCGTGGTACGCTGTCATCTAAAAGCCAATCGATCACATTAAAGTTTTTTGTTAAAATAGAATTGGGATCAAGAACAATAACATTTCTATTGCCCATTTTTTTTCGAGCAAATCTCACCATTGGAGCAACTTCCGTGGAAGGGTCAAGGCAAACAATGGAGCCTGGATAGGTTAAACAGGTCGGAACCACCGTGCTTGTTGTTTTATAACCACCAGAGCCGGCAAAAAAGATCATGTGCGTTGAACCAAAATCAAGATTAAAAGAAAGCAAGGGCACTTTTCCACCTTTTCCCCAAGTGCTTTTATTGCCAGGTGCAAAGGGAATATTGCAGACATTATCTTGATCAACACGGTATCTTTCGCCAACAACAATTTGACCATTGGCAGGAAAGATTCTTCCGGCTTCTCGTAAATTCATCCATGCCGCATCACCAAAAACACCTTTTTTGGCACGCTTGACTTTGTTATCGTGTGGAAAGCTTATAAAAATTTGAATTGCTAAAAAAACAAAGCCGGTAATAACACCATAGATAACCATGGAATCCATAAATTGGAGAGCATAATTCCACGTTATGCCTTGTTGACCAACATAGGGACTTAAGCGTATGACTTCACCGCTGATGTGGTAAAGGGCAAGGAGCGCAAAAAAAACAGCTGAGACATGTGTAATCGCTTTGCGGAGGTGTAGTTTTTGTAACAGCGTGTAAAATAAGAAAACAGCAGCTACCAGCCCTAACATCAATAACGGTTCTGAGCGAAGATACCAATAAACTTGATCATTTGTTAAACCATTGGTGATCAACAACAAAAAATGAGGAACGAGGAATATTGTTAAAATGCCTAAAGGGATTGGCATTAAAATAAGCGCAAGTTGCGTTTTTGTGTATTGCATTGTCTCTTACTTCCAGTGTCTTTATCCGAGTGTGCTGTAAACGATGTTTTTAAAAAGTGGTGAGAGAGCGTTCAATACTCTCTCTTTTCATATGCGAGAGAAGGTGAGAAAGATCTCCTCGCCATCAATGATCAATGTGCAAAGGGAGATGCAAATTTTTACATTTCTTAGCTGACCATAGCCAGCACATTGGAACGATTAATCTTACGGAGGGAAACTTGTTCATGGGCTGCTTTGGCTTTCTCAACAATATTGGTAATTTCCTTTGCTTTTTGTTCTGCTACACCAAGACTTTTCGCAAGTGTTTCATAATCATGGGTTTTGATCGCATGAGTTTCGTTTGATGAGAGACGATGCTCTAAAGTGCGTATGAAACTGTGCAGTTCTTGGTATAACAGAGGAGATTGAGATAAGATTTCTGTTTGTTTTTCTGGTGATAAGTAAAGAAGATTTTGTAACTCTTTACTCGGCTTCTCTACCTCTCTTCCACGGCGTGCTTGTTCGTTTTGATGTTCTCGCGTGATGGCATGACGCGCATAAGTGACAGCATCCGCATAATGTATAACGGCACGAGAAAGCAGAATGACATGCTCTTCGGCTCTTGCGCGCGCTTGCGTTCTAAAGAACAAAAAATCGGCACCGGAAAGAGAAGAAATAGAATGAGGAACGCGTTTAATCTGATTAGAAAACTTTCGACTTAAATCTGGATTTTTAAACATCTCTTCCATCTGTTCGTTTAATATTTCTGAGTTGCCATAAACGATTTTTGACAAATGTTGAATTTGCTCTCGAGCTGTCTCAACATGAACACTGTTTGCAACCCTTTGTGCAAACGCACGTTCTGTAAGAGGTTCTAGTCTTTCTTTGGGAATGAGGGTGTTTTCAAGCTCTTGTGCCTTTGGAGCTGTAAAAAGCATTGTATCACCGGATTTTAAGGTTTTTATTTGTTCTGGCGTAAGCTGCTTTTTATTGCCGATGATGTAAATCTCTTGCGTTTCGAGCAGAAAGCTATGAGAATTCACATCTTGATAGGTGCCAAGGTAAGTAACACCTTCTTTTGCTGCCATAACAGGACGATCATCAACATCACGCCGAAGTTCTTTCATGCTGTTCATAAAGGATTGTAATGTACGTATTTTTTCGGGATTGGAGATATCTTCAAAGAGATGCCACATAGGTTCTGGATTGCCATATTGTGCTGCTTGCGTATAGGCAGCCATCATGCGCTCTTGTGTTACCAGCGAAAAGTCAAGCTGATGCCCCGCTGCTTTGGCAAGATTTTCAAAGAACAGTTGCGCTGCGTGTTCATTGCCATCTACAAAGGGGTGGATATTTTTGAGAGAAACAAAGATGCCTACCGCTTGAGTGATAAATTCTTGGCGCGTTAAGCCTTGCAAATTATCTCTTTCGGCAAGTGTTTTCTCTAATTTTTGTAAATTTTCAAGGATTTCCGCATCACTGACAAAAGCCTTGTCCCATTCTGCCCTTTTCATTTCCGGCATAGCGGCTGTGGTGCCATCTGCAAATGTGAAGGGAGCCGTGCGGATTTGTCCAGCCCATTCAAAGGTATTTTGAAATAATTGGTGATGGAGATGACACAGATAAGCAAAATCAAAATGTTCTGGCAGCGCTTCTTCACGCAGCTTCTTCGTTGCTTGTTCTCTATCATGCGAACATTTTTCTAAAAAGAGTTTTAAATTCGTTTCTCCATATTTGTTTTTAAGTACGTTGGTATCAGGATAGATATAATGATGCGGTGAGGGGATTCCTTTCGTTTTTGACTTTGCTTTTGGCATAATGACCTCCTTATAATAGAACGAGATTCAATAAGATGGCTTATGGTGGCATTAAACTTTTTATGTGAAATGTCTCTTTTTGCCTCTTCTCCTAAAAGAGAGCGTTGTTCTTTTAAGGGGAGAGATATTGAGTGTTCTGCGTGCGTTTCCTCTTTGTGATCTTGTTATCCTTCTCTTAAAGTTATCATTTATTGTGTCTATTTTATTCTGTTCATATGGCTCTAAAATGACGCCTATAGTGTGAAATATCGCCTTTTTTCTCTAGACACTATGAACAGTTGTTTTTCTCATGAGAGCATGGGTTTGTTAAAATACCTCCTTGCTGTGGGTGTTCCAATGAAGGAAAAAGAGTGCAAACTGTTTAGCTCGCCATAGCGAGTCCTTTTGAGCGATTGGATGTACGGACTTGCGATTGTTGGTGTATTTCTTTGGCTTGCTTCGTGATATCGGTAATTTCCTGTGCTTTACGTTCTGAGACACCAAGACTTTTCGCAAGTGTTTCATGATCATTGTTCTTGATGGCCTTCTGCTCGTTTGATGAGAGACGCGCATTGATCTCTGTTACAAAACCGCGGAGTTCTTTTTGAAGAGAGGGAGAAGCTTGTAAGGTTTCTTGCTGTAATTCTTTTGGTAAAGCGAAGAGATTTTGCAAGTTCTGATTTGGCATTGCTACTTTTTGTCCGCAGCGTTTTTGTTCTGCTTGATGCTCTTTTGTGATTTCTCGTTTAGCATTTTTTACAGCATGTGCAAAATTTGTAACGGCATGACAGAGTGTTTCAATATGCTCTTCAGCATCGGCACGTGCTTGATTTTTTAAGCATATGAAGTCGAAACCGGCAAGATGCGCAATAGAATGCGGACGCTTCGCAATCTGTGTCGCAAGTTGTTGACTAAGATTTGGATTTTTAATAAGTTCCTCCATCTGTGCGTTTAATATTTTCGAGCTTCCATAAACAATTTTTGCCGATTTCTGGATTTGTTCGCGGCATGCATTGACACAAGCATCTTGGCTAATCATTTCGGCATATTCATCTTGCGTCAAAGAGGTTCGTGCCTCTTTGGGAATGAGCGTGTTTTCAAGATCTTGTGCTTTGGGGACTGTAAAGGTAAATTTATCACCGGGTTTTAAGGTTTTTAATTGTTCTGGTGCGAGATAATCTTTGTTGCCAATGATGTAAGCACCTTTGACATTGACTGTAAATCCTTCAACACCAGCACCTCTATACGTTCCTGAGTAGGTCTCACCTTCTTTTGCAACCATAACAGGGCGGTCATTTACATTACGTCCAAGAGCTTTCATGCTGTTCATGAATTCTTTTAAAATACGCCTTTTTTCTGGATGGGAGATATCCTCAAACAGATGGTGCATAGGCTCTAGATCACCATCTTGCGCTGCTGCAATACTGGCAGTTGTCAGGCGTTCTTTTGTGGCAAGCGAGAAGTCAAGTTGATGCCCTGCTGCTTTGGCGAGATTTTCAAAAAAAACGCGTTGTACGCGTCCATTCCCATCTCTGAAGGGGTGGAGTTGGTTGAGAGAGACAAATATTGGCGTTGCTTCTTTAACAAAATCTTCACGTGTTAAGCCTCGCAAATTATTTTTTTCGGCAAGTGTTTGTTCTAGTTTTTGTAAGCCTTCTTGGATTTCGTCACCGACGGCAAAAAAAACCTCCGAGTCTTTTTTTTGCATTCCTGGCATGACGGCTGTGGTGCCATCAGCAAAGGTGAAGGGAACATCGCGGGTTAAACCAGCCCATTCAAATGTCTTTTGAAATAATTGGTGGTGAATACGGCAGAGGTAGGTGCTATCAAATCGTTCTGGTAGGGGTTCTTTTCGTAGATCGGTTGCTGCTTTTTCTGTATCATGTCTCGATTTTTGAACGAAGGTTATAAAGTCTTTTGTTCTATATTTATTTTTCAGTGTGTTGGTGCCAGGATAGACATAGTGATGAAGCGAGGGCATTCCTTTTGTTTTTGTTTTTGCTTTTGGCATTGTTATTTCCTTATAATATAGCACTGTCCATAAGAATGTTAAATTCTTCGAGTGAAAGATCTCTCTTTGCGGATCTTTCTAAAATTCAAGCGTTTTTTGATGAAGTGTTATCCCCTCAATTGCATGACCGTTGATGGCTGCATTAACTGCTTTACGGCGCTTTTTTTGAATTCTTTTGCTCTATGCGATAAAAGATCTTTTGTTCTTTTTGTTGCCATTTGTTCTTCCTTATCGTTTTTCAGCAGTTGCTTTAAAAGGTCTTGCGGAGGGTCTTTTCATGCCGTTACTCCCCGAAAATATTGCGTTGTTTGAACGGATCATAATAGATTTCTGTGACTTTAAACTTTCCTTTAATCCGTTTACATTGGATGATAATATCAATCATTGAGATCAAGAGCCCTCGAATATCATCACGCTCTAAATCACTTCCACCGTCACTTTCTTTGACCAGAAGGGTCATTTGTTCAAAGGCAGACAGGGCCGTTGAGGCATGAACCGTGGTAATTGAACCAGGGTGACCTGAATTGACATTGCGGATATAATAAAAGGCTGTACCATCACGAAGCTCTTGTAAAAGAATGCGGTCAGGGCGCATGCGTAAAGCAGATTCAAGCAATTCTTTGGGACCAATAGAAGCTAAACCCTGCCCATCTTTTGAGTAGATCATAGAAACATGGTTTTGTTGTGGGACAACCAGTTCTTGTGTATCTTCAATGGTGATAATACGTTCATTACTGGGAATTTTGGCAATCAGTGCCTTTGAGAGTGTTGTTTTTCCCGAACCGGTTTTTCCGGAAATCAGAATATTTTTTTGATGTTGTACAGCTTGATTTAAAAAGGAAACAAAGTCCCTGTTGCAATAAGCCGTTATCAAGTCATGTTCAATGTTTTTAAGTTCATGAGAACGCGATTGATAATCTTTTAAAGGGGTAAATGAGACCTGTTCACACAAGGAAAAAAGATCTTTATTGGCAAGATCTTCTAGGGAAAAATTGCGTGATGACGGTTTGCGAATTGTTATACTGATGGTGTCTTTTTCTACCGCTGGAGGAATGACAATTTGAATACGTTCATTATTGGGTAGCGTCGCTGATAAGATGGGATTTTTATCCGATATATTTTGTTTAGAGTAGGAGGCGACAACTTTAGCAATCCCCATAAGCTCATTAAACGAAAGAGCTGGTGCCTCTATGGTTTGCCATCCTTCAAACCCTTCCGTCATGATTTGATAGGGACGATTGATGACAACTTCAAAAAGACTTTCATCGTTCAAAAAAGCACGGATTGGCTCAAGTTTTGTTAAAACAATTGCAACAGTTTCATCATGCAAGGGGTCTATGTTTGCGTTCATTTTAAAGGCACCGTAGAATTTTAATAAAAGTTTCTTGAAAGGGTGCGATTGATAATTTTGTTTTTGTTTTCAATCACTTTCAATTTATAAACACTGGAAAAATCTAAATCGCGAGCCACAAAAACATTGACCATTTCCCCTTGATTTTTGGTCAAGGTAGGAGGAATATTGGTGTAATTTTCTGTGAGGATATTGGCAATATTTTGCCCCGAAGCGGCGGTTTCAGATTCTTTCTTCTCCGAACCTTTAGAAAGACGGTTTTTCGCGTAGCTTGTTGCATCTTTGACAATCGAAACAAGAAGCGCAGAGCCAATGCGTTCGAACCAATGATTATCAATATTGCCATCCATACCAGAACGTCCCAAAGAATCCGTAGCAGGTGAAGCTAATGTGATAATGACACCATCGGGGGTTTTCGCTCTATTCCAGAGAACAAAGAGGCGACTTTGCCCTCTTTTTAATCCAGCGCGATATTCGCCAACAATTTGTGTGCCTTTATCAAGGAGGACAACGCGGCCATTGTCTGATAAAATATCTCTGGAAACGATACAGCTGGTAAACCCTTGTTGATCACTGCTAATTGCTGTTTCTAAAATACAGGGAATAGAAGAACCCATGGCGATGATGTAGTTGCGGTCACCAAGTGTTGAAGCACGAACACCTTCAAGGGTTGTGGGCTTGAGAAGATTATTAAAGCGTTGTGCTGTTTCATCAGGCTTTTTTTCAAGTGGGTTCAGTGCAACACCATTATTTGTTGCTGCTTGTCCTTGCTGTTGATTTGCATAGGCCAACACAGGAGCACGTTGTGCTGCTTCCAAAAGCTTAGTGTCAGCGGTTGATTGATTATTTATTGTCGGTGTTGGGAGCTCAACTTTGGGTAACAGAGTGCTCTTTTGTTCGCTTTGTTTTTGTTCACTTTGTTGAAGAGGTGTTGGTTTTATATCAGCAGGGCGGAAAATCTCTGTTTGCTTAATAATCCCTTTTCTGGGAGGTTCAACAGATTGTTTTTGTTCTGTGGCAAGTGTTGAATATGCTAAATAAAGACAGACACTGAAAAGAATAAGAAGGACAGCTGCTTTTCCTATCTTGCTCTGTTGGTTCTTTCCGCGAGCGTCTTTTATTGTATCACGATCATTGAAGTCTTTTTCATCCATTTTGTCATTCATGGCTGTTTCCTATATGCACTTTACGTTGTACAGAGGGGGATGTTGTACCCGTTTCGGGGTTGATACCTTCAGGAGCAAACCTTCTATTGAAGATGCACAGCACGTCATTGCCACGGCGTAAAGTAAATTGCGCGGCTGTCGTATGAACGATAACCTGATTGCCTTTAATGGTTTTGGGAACCAGAGATTCTTGCCCATCAGAAGAGACAAGATAAATGGCAGGAATTTCGCTGTTGCCTACAAATGTAAAGGTTGTTGTTTTACCATTGTCATAAACAGAACTAGGTTCTATGAGCGTTGAGCCTTGTGCTTCATAAGCCCAATTGCGTGGTCCGAATTCTTCATGAATATTGAGAATATCATTGACAAAATTTGCCTCACGCTGTTCAGCCTTTGCTGCTTCAGCTAATTTTTTGCGCAAAGCTTCATCCTCTGGATAGCGAAACTTGACGAGAAAATAGGTTTCATTGCCTGCTGAAACATCACCTTCTCGCACTTGGAGCTCAAATTGATAAGAGCGTTTGCTACCGTCTTGGCGGGTGGTGACAATTTGTAAATTGGTGACAGGTTGAACTTCGCGTGGTTTTAAAAAAAGAAAGTGGCCTGCTGGTGCAACTTGCCAAGCAACAGAATTGCCAATACCGACATAGGTCACTTCTTCATCATCGGCAAATTCCAGCTGCACTGAGGAACGAATAGAACCAATAATTTGCGTAACATTGTAAGGATCGTAATTAACAAAGCGAATACGATTGTCTTTGCGTCCACTTACAGGTGTTGTTTCGGCAAAGAGGGGCGCTGTATAACCGGTTATTGCGACGATGAAAGTGAAAAAGATTATTTTTGAAAATTGGCTCATTGTATCACCTCTGGATCGGATCTATATTCCGATACTTGAAAACCAAGGGGATTGATTAAGCGGTCTGTCGTGGAAATGTGTGCATTAATATAGGAAAAGTTTAAGATCGAAACCCAATGGGAAATTGTTTCTTTGCCATTGAGGTCTCTGACCGCTTTGTAATAACGCACTTGAATAAGATCTTTGCTTAAAAAAGAAATCGATTTGATTGTGACCGTAGCACTCATATTTTGATAGATATTTTGTGGACTTTCTGGATTGTTGCCGGCATACCATTTAGCAAAACGATTTTGTTCGGCAGGTGAAGAGAGCAGAGAGACCAAGCTAAAATTATTTTCTGCTTCTGATGATAGAAATCCCTCACGGGCACGAACATATTTGGCAGCAAAATAGCGTGTTATTGCTTCATCATAGTCATTGGGAGATTCCTTGAGGGCGTGCACTGTATCAACAATACCTGTTGAATTATCAACGCGGATAACAAAGGGCTCTACGGTCTTTAAGGGGGTTAATGCTGCTACAGCTAAAGCTAAAGCGATGGTCATTAATCCAAAAAGCACTGTTAAAGCCATGGCAATTTTCATCCGTATGCGCATACCATACATGCGGTCAATATCGAATGAACGTGCCTCTTTTATATATTCTTCAAGTGCATCACTTTTCACGCGTATCCTCCACCGTTTTATCAAAGTGCGTTTCATGATTTAGGGGATTGAATGAGGCTTGCTGAAGCGTCACGTCCGCTGTTGCTTGTTCGCTTTCTAGGGTATTCAGGATGATGGGTGTTGTGATAGGTTTTACCATTTTTCCTTGTTGTCTATTTGTATCGTCCCAATCCCACTTATCCCTATTTAAAACGCGGGTCTGTTTGCCATTACAGCGTGGTGGCTTTTTGGAGCCACTCAGTGAAGCACAGCCGGTAAGGGTCATGGTTAGGATCACAAAAAAAGTTATTTTTCGTTTCATTTTTAAAACTCACAAATATTTTGGAATACAAACCTGTTGAAGCTTTTGCTTTAAGTCATCTCACAAACGCATAGGATGCTAGGTTTTCATTGGTCTGGTAGAAACCAAGAATATGAAAGCTTTTACGCAATGGGGGTGGAGTGCGCGCGCTCCCCCACGCGCGCAGGGCAAAAACGAAAACTTTGCTGCTTTTTTTTAAGGTGTTGAACATTAAAATCGACCACGGCTTCGTGCTCCCATTTTTGCGGCTTGGGCACCACCACCACCCGCACCACCACCCGCCATTTTTGCTGCGTTGGTGATTTGCGAAGCTGTATTTTTAGTTGCTCTTGCTCCATTGGCGATCATTGTAAAAATTTGTCCTCCTGAAGAGATTCCAGCGTTAAAGTATGGTCCGCCAGCAGAGAGGGCAGAGGCAACACTAGGAAGGGCACGGAAAAGAATGGCTCCTATAATCGAGATGACGACGACAGGGGGAAAGAGAACATAAATTGAATCATATGTGCCACTGAGAACGTGCAGAATAATTTTGCACATAATCGTTCCAAGCATGATCACCAAAACCTGTAAAATAGTAAAGTTGACCAATGTTGTAATCCATGCATCGGTAAATTTTCTCGTCGCATTGAATAAGTATAAACTAATGAACAGCGGTCCAAGACCTATAATCATCACCAGTGCAACTTGCGCAAACATTTGTACAATAAAGCCCGCTATACAAAAGACAATAACAGCGCAAATCATTAAAAAGCCAAGAAGTCCCACCAAGATTCTTTCAAGAAACCACGCGTTATATAATACTTCTTGATAACGTGTAGAAGCCTGTAACAAAATGTAATCAAATACATTGGAACCGGAGGTGTTGCCATTTAGTGCATTGCCAATAGCGTTTACTAAGTCCTCGAAAAAGACATTTTTAACATAAGTATTAAAGGTATCTGCATTGGTTGCCATGGTCGTTACAACAACAATTTTAACCACATTGTTGAGAAGACTATGCATGGAAAAGGCAACACGACCCGTCATGACATTATAGCCATAGAGAAAAATGAAAATGATCGAAGCAAGATTCAGCGGTGCTGAAATAGTACCTGACAAATTGCTCACGGTCGTATCCATCACATCATTGAGGGGCTTTAAAATATAGCTAGAAATGCTTTCAAATGGTGAAGAACTAAAATCTTTCATCGAGACTCCCAAGATTTGATGAGACATTAGACTTTGCAAGTTTTTCTTTTAATTTTTCTAAAAGATCTTCGTTTTCTTTATGTACGTTCTCTTCACGAACTTCCTCATTGGTTTTGGTATTTTTTGCTTGAATCATATCCAAGGACTGAAGTTTTAAAGCATCCGCTTGAAGTTCTGCTTGAAGAGCGGAAAGTTCTATTTGAAGAGCCTGTAATTCTTGCAGGTTAGACTGTTCTTGTGTTTGTGTTTGTTCTTTTTCTTGTGTTTGTGTTTGTACTTTTGCTTTTGCTTGTAATTGTGCAAGTTTCTCATTGATTTCTTTAATCTTTTTTGCCGCTGTAGTGGCATGCTCATGAATCGTTTCAGCTGTTCCTGATTTTACAGCATTTAATGTTTCTGTGGTTTCGAGTGCCTGTTTATAATACTCTTCAGTATTTTCCGTATTGTCTGCTATTGCATGAGAGATAAAAGACAAAGATAAGAGGGTAATTAAGCTGTATTTTTTCATTGATTTTCTCTCCTTTGGTGAAATATGGGCAGCCATGTATTGGGATCGCTTCCATATTCGTTGATAATTTGGTGCATCAGTTCAATATTTTTGGTTGTGCCACTCAAGACAGCTATCTCGTCGTTTAATCCCCGTAGATTGAGTTCGGCAACGACAGAATTTTGTCCCTGCTTGATGAGAAAACGACGGGATTCTCTACTTAATTCTGATTGGATCAGTTCAAATTCACGTTCCGTTAGTTTGAAATTTTCAACATAATCGTTGTAATTGGCTTTTTGATTGGGAAAAAATATTTGCGTGGGACATTGTTCAATAATTGTGTGTGCTATCGTTGAGTTCAAAGCATCTCTAGGGCTTTGCGTTGCAAAGAGCATCATACCGTTTTGTTTACGGATTGTTTTGAGACGGTCTTGCGCAAAAGCTTTAAAGGAATCGTCTTCAAGGGCTTTCCAGAATTCATCAATGACAATAATAATGCGACGCCCATCAATAAGATCGAGAATGCGGTGAAACAGATACATCATCAAGGGACGCCGAATTTCTTCATTGTCTAAGAAATCGGTCATATCGTAACCAATAAATTGGGCATCTAAATGAAGATCATCTTGATCATTATCAAAAACCCACCCTAGGGCATTGCCTCTAATCCAAGGTTGTAGCCGTATGGCAATGCCTTCTTTTGATGTGTTATCAAAAAACAGTTGAAGAGCACCAAGAGAGCGTTGGGAACGGGGCAAAGTTTCTAAGGAATCTATCGCTTTGGCGATATCTTGTCGCTCTTGTTCTGTTACCGTTTGCTCTTCAGGACAGACAAGTTTTAACACCCAATTGCGAAGAAAGACTTTGTTCTTTTCATTATATTCTAGGCCTTTTAAAGGGGAAATGCCCGTAGGTTGCCCATTTTTTAAAGGTTTGTATTTTCCACCTCCCGCACGTACAAAAATCTCTGCGCCTTGATCTTTGTCAAAAAAAACCATTGTTGGGTTGTGCTTTTGTAATTGGGCAAGAAGAAAATTCACAATAACCGTTTTACCAGATCCAGAGGGACCGCAAACAAAGGTATTGCCAAGGTCGCCATAATGAAAATTAAAATAATATGGAGAACTCGCTTGTGTTTTTAATAATGCTACCGCAGCCCCCCAAACATTGCCCTCAAGTTGTCCAAGGGGAAAGGAATGGAACGGTGATAGGGCGGCAAAATTCCTGCTGGTAATGGCTCCAGAACGCGCACGATAGCTAAAGTTTCCAGGCAATTGCGCCCACCATGCCGCTTCCAATCCTAAATCTTCCCTAGCAATAACAGCTCCACCATTGGTTAAAGCAGAGCGTGCTTTTGAGAGATTTTCAGCCAATATTTTAGGATGATTAGCAAAAACAGCGAGAGAGAGATGGTGTTCGCCTAAGACAAAACGATTGGACTCTAAATCATCAAGCGCTTCATCAAGGGCATCAACTTGTGAGCTCGCACGATCCGCTGCATTAATCATTTGATTTTGTTTGCGGCTCATAATGGTCCCAGCAGCCGCTTTACTCTTAAAGACAAAGGATTGTGTGAGGATAAATTCAAACGGGGCGGTTAGCAATTCACTCGTCATGCCAGGGCGTGTTTTAGAGGGATATTCTTTCCAGCCAAAAATACCAACAAAGCGTTCATTGCTTTCATGACGAATTTCGATAATTTCTTTACCAAAAATAACACGATCTGAATAAATCGTTGAGGCAATAGTCCCAAAGGTGAGAGGAATACGTTCACGTCTTCCTCCTACCAATTGGTGTAGAAATTCACTTTGTTCAGAAAATAACAGACCATCATGTTCATAGAGGGATAAGAGGCGTGCGTTATAGGCCTCCAAACCTTCTATAAAATCGCGGCTTAATTCTTCAATTCTACGAATGGCTTCCTCATCCGGTTCACATTGCGTTTTCTTCGCTTTTGTTAAGCGTTGAAAAAATGAAGCCAGTTGTTCTGTCTTATCTGATGCCGGATTCCAAAGCAGTGAAACAAACAGATCATTTCTATAAAGTTCTTGCGAAACCATCTTCTTTTTGTATTTTGCATCCAATGTTGCGGCAAAAGATGAAGAAAAACATCCCTCTGGATAGATCGTTTCGCGACGACGAATGATGTGAGAATATAAAGCAACACGTTCATCGGCAATATTTTTTAAAAGAGTGTTTAATTGGTTATGTAAGGAATTTAATTGATCAATATCTGCAGTATCAAAATTGACCCCTTCAAGAGTTATGACCGTCATTAAGCAGCGTGAATTTAAGGCAATGACATGCTGGTTGACATGACGTATATAGGGAATATAGTCTTCAGGAAAAGTTTCTCGTTTCATGATAGACATGGGTTTCACTGAGTTAATTCCTTATAATTGCGGATAAGACGTAATGGGGAAGTTGACCCTCCTCCCCATCTCTCAACATTTTTTTGTTTTCCTCGTGTATTAAGCCAAGCAAACAACACGCGAAATTGATTGTGATCATGTTTTGTTATTTCACGCAAAACAAAGTGCATACCAACCCCTAAACCAAACATTGTAAAATCACTGGTCAAAACAAAAAGAATCGTTGTCGCCATGATATTGAGAGCCATTGCTTCCATTGTCACACCGGCAAACATGACCGGTCTTGTACAAGCAAGGAAAAGGGTATCTTCGTTCATTTATGTCCCGCCTGTTAATTTATCAACGAGAGCAGATGCACCAAAAACAATACCAATGCCGATAATACAGTAAGCGGCTTTGCGTAAATCAATAAAGCCATACATCCAGCCAATCCCCACTGCAACAACACATATAATTGCAATAAGCCTTGCCGTTGTTCCCGTCATCATCGAAACAATATTTTGTAAAACACCATCAAGTTTCCCTAGTCCACCCGTATCAGCATTAGCGGCATAAGAAGGATCCCCGACAATGATGGAGATTAAAAGCAGCATAATGACGATAAACATAATGTTTTTGGATCTACTGTCTGTCATTTGTCCTCTCTTTAAAAAGAATTATTTAGCTTCGGATGTTCTTTCATCTCTCCTGAAGAGCCTTATTGCTTTACAGCTTATAGGGTGCTCCTCTGTTTCTCATTTATAAAAGCTCTCAGAGTGGTTCTGTTTCTTTTCACCCTGCTTTTGCCGAGAGATAAAAGTTTTCTCATCTTAAGATTGTTCTACATAAAAATGGCAATTTTAAGTTGTATCTCTTCGCAGAGTTAATTTGCAAAAGACCTCCTTAAAAATTCTTTTTCAAGATTTAAGAAGGGTGTTGGTAAAAATGTGAAAGGACAAAGAAATAATGAATTTTTTGAGCAAATGTATTAAACGCGTGCACTTTAGATTCATCGTTATTGTTTATATCATGGGTTCTCTATTATGGGGGATGTACCAATATAAAGATAAAGTCGATATTGATGTTTTCAAAACATTTATAATGCAAGATATTGTCGGTGTGCAAGAGGGCGTTGTTGGTTTGCCTTTGCAAGAGAATAAGTCCATGGAGACGATCACCAAACAGCAATTAACAAAAACCGGACCGACTCTTCCTTTGCAGAACAATGTTTTACTGAAGAATAGCACTGCTTTCCAGGGTAAGGCATTGGTGACCAGTGGTGTTACATTTAAACTGGTGACTCCTGTTGCACAATCTTGGCGTAAAAATATTGTTCGCAATATTCATCTTTATGGTGTCGATACTTGTGCACCACGTCAAAGGGCAAAACTGAACGGTCAAGAATGGCCTTGTGGTGCGGTTACAACAGCTTGGCTTGTTACCAAAACACTTGGTCAGAATTTATCTTGTCAACAGGCCCTTATCGACAATGGGATTTCCTATGCACAATGTTTTGTTAATGGGGTGGATTTAGCTGAAGCGGGTCTTACAGAAGGCATGTTCGTGCTTTCAAAAGAGAGCAAAAATCCTTTTCCAACACAGTATCGGACTGCGCAAGAAACAGCACGCAACAACAAAATTGGTCTTTGGTCGAGTGAATTCACCGAACCTTTACAGTGGAGACGGGATAATGGATCTTACAACCCCTTTGCGGGTTTGTAAGGAGAGTGATAGCCATATTTCCCTGATATTGCGATTGTGAACTTTATAAAGCAAACTGAAACAAACCAAAGAGTAAAGTGAAAAAAGTATGAGAATCTATGGGTCTGTTTCTCACAAAGAGAGAGGGATTTGCTCCCCATTTTAAGATATGGGTATTCTCAAAACGACTTCGCATTGAGAGTTGTTGCTAGAGTTATTGTTTACATAAACAGCTATTATTGACGCAATGCGATGTTTACACAACATTTATACAATATAATGTTTCGACAATTCTATCAAAAAAACTCTTATTTTATTCAGATGCTATAGAAGTATAGAAGTGATGAACGGTGTTTTTTAAATAATCGAGTTCATAGATGAGGGATGAAGAATTGTGCATCCTCTTCAATGATGGGGTGTAGAATTTTATGAAACACAGCGATTTACTTTAACAGAATGGAATGAAGCCGTGATAGGGTCTTTTTGTTCTTGTTTGGTTTGTAACAAAACAATCGATAAAAATGCTCTTTATCAGTAAAGCGCATTATAAAAGAAATTCTTTATAAAAGAAATTCTTTGTGGTTTTGTGAACAGAATGAGCCTTGATGCATGGGGTTTGGAGAAGAAATGATGGTTATGACAAAAGAGCAGCATTATCTTTTCTCCTCCTTTTCTTTCACCGACAGAGGATAAAAATTGACGATTTGCAGGGAAAAAATATAAAGCAAGGCAAAAAATACGAGGGAGATTGAGGGTTAGCCAATTTGCGGTTTGAAAAAAGCGGAGAGGAAAAAAGAACCTTTACATCCCTTGATCTTTAAAAATTGTAAGAAAATCGAGAAAAGAAGGAAAACGCTAACAGAATTAAACAGTTTTTTGGTTCACTGTATTTTGTATAAGCTCTGGAGTAATGGCGTATTTTTGCGGAAGATCACTCAAAAAGTATCAGTTTAATATCAGGTGCTGCTAACAGTATCTAAAGCGATATCTTTTAAATAATGGAGATTGCGTATTGTCTCACGCTTTTGTTTGTCACGCTCTTTAGGGGCACGCCCCTCATGCAAAACAGAACGCCACCCAGTTGCCAATTCACGGGCTTTTTTTAAGAGATATTTCTTAAAGCACCCAAGTCCATTTCACGACTCTGCTCGTGGATGGTATCGTGTAAAATCCATTGGGAACCATTATCTTTGCGCTTATGAAGGTGCAAGCCGACACCATCATGCTTTGTTGCTAGCCCTCATGTTGCGACAGCTCTTGCTTTGAAATGATTCATAACAGGCATGTTTACTCCTTTCTTCTTTTTATCCACACGATAATCCCACTTATGACGTGCAAGGGGATGGTTTTGATTGCTTTACCATAAGCAGGATTGAAGTGAGAAAATTTTAGGATATTGGGATCTCTCATTCAATCTCGAAAACGATGAATTATCGTTATAAATCAATATCTTGCCTAAACGTATGACAAGTCTGTTATAAGATCTCCTGAGAGATGGAGTGCCAAAACCTAGAATAGCCTTCATATATGATGCGATTGTGCAACGGCTGTTTGTTGCGCGTCTGTTCTAAACTCTAGATTCTAAAAAGATTTCTTGAACTACAATATCCGTAAAGCGGATGAAAAATTTATTTTTTTATAATTTTTAATATAGTTTGGATTGATTGACGAATTCCTAAGGAGAAAAATGAAGAGTGTGTCCTTCAATACGTCTTCTTTTTTCGGGTGTCGTGCGGGAAAAGTTTGCTGTATTTGCCTTGAAACTTTTCTTCACTGTCGCGATGATTTAGCAAAGGATCTCCTTTCTCTTTTCCTTTTCCTCAATTAGTGGGTATCGCTTTATGCGTAGAAAGGACTTTTTTCGTTACAGAATAGCAAGAAAACATGCAACTTCTCCTTTGTTAGAGGCAATTGCAGAGTTATTGTTTGCTCTTCAAAATACATTATACTCTTGATACTTTTGAAATTTTAGAATTGTGTTTTCATTCATCTGCGCATCCTTTGTCTTTATAGATAGGGTGGGGGATATGGTACTAAGACTCCTGAGATCATTGAAGGAATGGAAGATTGAGGGGCATAAGCCTATTGTTTCCTCTCAAGACTTTTATCAATGAATGTTACAGGAAGAGCGCATTTGTTAATATGCATGCTCCATTTTTGAACGATACGCTACGCTCTTTGGTGCTCTATTCTATTGCTGAGGGGTAGAATTCTTTCTAGCGTAAGAATGCTTTTTAAACAGTTAAGAAAATACAAAAGAAATTGCCTTCTCTTTGTGTTTCATATATGAAACCACCCAAGAATTTAATATCCAAAAAATATAGAAATCAATAAATTATAAAAGAATATTCTTTTATAATTCTTGTTTTCCTCATGTATAACTCAGATCATCTTTGATGATAAAAAGTTATACGGACAAAAAAATGATTTTCTGTCTTCATGTTTGAGAAACTGTAGAGAAAAAAGAGAATTTTGAGAAAGCAAGAGATAGAAGAATAGTTTTTTGATAAGTCATTTTTAAGTAAAAGACAGTTTGATAAAGAGTGAATATATTAAACAGGTGCAAGATGAATGAACTTACCCATATTGAGACTGTTATAGCGCATTACGATGCTGTTTTTTGCGATGTTTGGGGTGTTGTGCATAATGGTGTGCATGCATTTGAACCGGCATTGAAAGTTTTGCACGAAATTCGACAGATGGGAAAAAGTGTCATTTTATTGACCAATTCACCTCGACCACGGGACAATGTCATTGCGCAATTACAAAACATGAATGTGCATAGTGATTATTATGATGCTATTATCACATCAGGGGATGTGACGCGCGATCTTATTCGTGCCGCACCGCGTAAAGTTTTTTTTATTGGTCAGCAGCGGGATTTGATGTTGTTTGAAGGGTTAGAGTGTGAACTGGTTGAGGAATGGGAAGCTTCTGTCGTGGTTTGTAGTGGTTTTCTTGAAGATCTTGATGAAGAGCCCTCTGCTTATGAGGAGATGTTTCACCGTCTGCGAGCGCGTAATTTGCCTTTCATTTGTGCTAACCCTGATGTAATCGTTCATTACGGGCATCAGGAATTTTGGTGTGCTGGTGCGTTGGCGCGTCTTTACCAACAATTAGGGGGAGAGGTTCGTATTGCTGGTAAGCCTTATGCACCTATTTATGAATGTGCCTTTGAAAAATTGCAAAAAATTCGTGGAACAGCAGAAAAAAAACAGGTGTTAGCTATTGGTGATGGTCTTTTGACCGATATTAAAGGGGCTGTCCATTTTGGTCTTGATGCCCTTTATATTATGGGGGGAATTCATCGTTATGACTATATGCAAAATGGTGTCGTGGATAAACAAGCTTTGTACTCTTTTCTTGAACGTCATGGTTATAAGCCACAAGCCATCATGTGGGCCCTGCAATAATGTCTGATTTTTTGCGTCTTCAGGGGATTGATAGGCTTCCTTTGCCTTGGCGAGGAGCCGTGTTGGCACTTGGAAACTTTGATGGTGTTCATTGTGGACATCAGGCAGTGCTGCAAGCCGCGCTTGATTTCGCGCGGATGAAAAATAAACCCGCGGTTGTTCTAACCTTTGAGCCACATCCAAGAAGTTTTTTTTGCCCTTCTGCTCCTGTTGATCGCTTGACACAAGCCGCTGAAAAAGCTGAAATCTTTAAAATCATGGGATTTAATGGGGTGATTGAACAGCCCTTTGATGCAGATTTTGCTGCTCTTGCAGCCGACCAATTTATCCATATGATTTTAAAACAAGTTTTTGATGTTTCCGTTGTCGTAACAGGTGAAAATTTTCACTTTGGTCATCAGAAAAGTGGAAATGCACAGCTTCTTTGTCAAAGGGGAAAACAATGCGGTTTTGAGGTTGTGCTCGTTCCTTGTGTTTCTCACACACAAGAGCAACAACAGGTGATTGTTTCTTCAAGTTCTATTCGTAAGCTGCTTTCACAGGGAATGGTCGAAAAAGCAGCTCATTTGTTAGGCTATCATTATCGCGTGCGTGCAAATGTTATTCAGGGTGAAAAACTAGGACGCCTGTTGGGATTTCCAACCGCTAATCAGATGTTGCCTTTTCAAGCCAATTTGGCGCATGGTGTTTATGCGGTACGTTTGCGTCGTGCCAATGGTGTTTTACATGATGGGGTTGCAAGTTTTGGTTGTCGCCCGACAGTTGTTAAAAATGGTGCGCCACTTCTGGAAACTTATTTGTTTGATTTCAATGATGATCTTTATGGAGAAAGTTGCACCGTTTCTTTCTTCCAGTTTTTACGAGGGCAAGAAAAATTCGATGGGCTTGAGCCTTTAATTGCACAAATGCAACGCGATGAAAAAGCAGCAAAAGCAATCTTGGCGACAGTACAACCCGTGTCGCAGTTGGATCAGCTACTTACTTTTAAAAATAAAGTCTAAGTTGGTCAAAAAAAGGAGATGGGATTGCAAGTTTTGGTTGTCGCCCGACAGTTGTTAAAAATGGTGCGCCACTTCTGGAAACTTATTTGTTCGATTTCAATGATGATCTTTATGGAGAAAGTTGCACCGTTTCTTTTTTCCAGTTTTTACGAGGACAAGAAAAATTCGATGGGCTTGAACCTTTAATTGCACAAATGCGACGCGATGAAAAAGCAGCAAAAGCAATCTTGGCAACAGTACAACTAGTGTCGCAGTTGGATCAGCTACTTACTTTTAAAAATAAAGTCTAAGTTGGTCAAAAAAAGGAGATGGGATTGCAAGTTTTGGTTGTCGCCCGACAGTTGTTAAAAATGGTGCGCCACTTCTGGAAACTTATTTGTTCGATTTCAATGATGATCTTTATGGAGAAAGTTGCACCGTTTCTTTTTTCCAGTTTTTACGAGGACAAGAAAAATTCGATGGGCTTGAACCTTTAATTGCACAAATGCGACGCGATGAAAAAGCAGCAAAAGCAATCTTGGCAACAGTACAACTAGTGTCGCAGTTGGATCAGCTACTTACTTTTAAAAATAAAGTCTAAGTTGGTCAAAAAAAGGAGATGGGATTGCAAGTTTTGGTTGTCGCCCGACAGTTGTTAAAAATGGTGCGCCACTTCTGGAAACTTATTTGTTCGATTTCAATGATGATCTTTATGGAGAAAGTTGCACCGTTTCTTTTTTCCAGTTTTTACGAGGACAAGAAAAATTCGATGGGCTTGAACCTTTAATTGCACAAATGCGACGCGATGAAAAAGCAGCAAAAGCAATCTTGGCAACAGTACAACTAGTGTCGCAGTTGGATCAGCTACTTACTTTTAAAAATAAAGTCTAAGTTGGTCAAAAAAAGGAGATGGGATTGCAAGTTTTGGTTGTCGCCCGACAGTTGTTAAAAATGGTGCGCCACTTCTGGAAACTTATTTGTTCGATTTCAATGATGATCTTTATGGAGAAAGTTGCACCGTTTCTTTTTTCCAGTTTTTACGAGGACAAGAAAAATTCGATGGGCTTGAACCTTTAATTGCACAAATGCGACGCGATGAAAAAGTAGCAAAAGCAATTTTGGCAACAGTACAACCCGTGTCGCAGTTGGATCAGCTACTTACTTTTAAAAATAAAGTCTAAGTTGGTCAAAAAAAGGAGATGGGGTTGCAAGTTTTGGTTGTCGCCCAACAGTTGTTAAAAATGGTGCACCACTTCTGGAAACTTATTTGTTTGATTTCAATGATGATCTTTATGGAGAAAGTTGCACCGTTTCTTTTTTCCAGTTTTTACGAGGACAAGAAAAATTCGATGGGCTTGAGCCTTTAATTGCACAAATGCGACGCGATGAAAAAGCAGCAAAAGCAATTTTAGCGACAGTACAACCCGTGTTGCAGTTGGATCAGCTACTTACTTTTAAAAATAGGGTCTAAGTTGGTCAAAAAAGGAGAGCAGAGCAGCAAAAAGAGCACTTAAACTGACTATGAGCACAAAGATATATTCTAAAACATCATGGAGTATATGCGCCTTTCGCTGCTGAGAGGAAGAAGCAACGGTTTGGAGATCTGATTTCAACATGCGCTTTCTCGTAAATTTATGAAACTCTTAGGCTTTTATGATCATGTAAAAGTTTACTGCTTGTTTCTTTATGATCCGTTAAGATAGATGATTAAAGGCTGGCTAAACGATAAAGATGTATGGAGCGTGTTCCCTTGTAGCAATAGGCGAGAAGAGGTGTTGATGCTGTTTCTAAGATTGTTTTCATGGTTTCAACATCTGTTTTTTTTATGCTAGGGGGCACGATAGGAATATGATAGGCTGTTATGCCATATTCTTGTGCTGCTGCTTTTATGATGGAAAAATCAGGTTGGTCAGCATCTTCTTGATCGGGGCGGTTACAAATAATTGTTTTAAAGCCAGCTTGTGCGAGTGTTTTGATATTTTCAACACTGATCTGCCCGCTGATAAAAATATCAGGGCCAATTTGTTGTAAGTTCATCTTTGTTGTTCTCCGATACGCTTTCTCTTTAAGATATTTTCATATTCGATTACCCAAAAGCACGAGCAGCATGAAACTTTTTGAGAGAAGACTTTAACAGAAATGCGTCATCTGTCGAGAAGAATAAAATTGCTTGGAAAAATGATAGGGGATTTTACAGAGATATAAATGTATTGATTGTTTAATGCTTAACTTTCTTCGCTTATTATCATGTGAGCGTTGGATATCTTGCCTCATCACCTTTATCATCTTTGAAGAAAATGCCTTCTGAGGAGAAAACTAATGTTGTTGATGACATAGTACACAAAAAATACTTTCTCAACATCGTCACGCAACACTAGCAAAAAGATAACTTAAAAGAATTGTTGATTACCCTTTTTCTATGATCATTGGCTTTGTATCTTTATGAAGAAAAAGAGGAAAGCTTGATTCTACAGGATTTTTTCAACTTTTTGGGTTGTGGTAGAATGATGAAGTCTTTCATTCAAAGCATTGCTTGAGAAATATAAAAATGTAGACCTCAATTTTTGATGCGTTTCTGGAGAGCTCTGCTTTTCCTTTTGTCGATTGTAGCAATGGTTAGGGGGAAGTGATGGTCTTCAATGCGGGAGGGTATAGGCGTGTCGCTTTTATCTATACAAGAGGGAAAGGATAGTTTTGTATACTTTGGGTGCTTGTCTCCTTTGTTCCTTTTAGTGCTTGAGAAATGTCAAAATGTAGACTTCAATTCACGCGCTTGCTTTAAAGAGACATCTCTTAAAGCACCCAAGCCCATTTCACGACGCTGCCCTTAAATGGTATCGCGTAAAATCCACAGAGCACCATCATCTTTGCGCTTATGAAGGTACAAGCTGGCGCCATTATCCTCTTTACCGGTTCCCAATGTTATAATAGCTCTTGGTATTGAGACGATTCATATTTACGCCTTTCTTTAGAGTTTTTTATCCATACATTAATCCTACTTGTGGTGTGCAAGGGGATAGTTTTGATTGATTCAATATAAGCAAGTTTGAAATGAGAGAATCTTAGGATATTCGGATCTCTCATTTAACAGGAAAAACGATAAATTATCGTTATAAATCAATGTGATGTTAATTGTTCGATGCGTTTCTGGAGTGTTCTGTTTTTCCTTTTGTCGATTGTATCAGTAGAGGGGAAGGTGATGGTCTTCAATGTGGGAGGGTACAGGCGTGTCGTTTTTATCCATAAAAGAGGGAAGAGATTGTTTTGCATACTTTAGATGCTTGCCTCTTTTGTTCTTTTCTGTATAATCGTAAAAACGATAATACAGAAAGGCGTCATGAATGATCATTGGACTTTTAAATCAAAAAGGAGGGGTAGGGAAAACCACATTAAGCGTAAATCTTGCTGCTAGCTTTGCACGGACTGGAGCACGTGTGTTGCTTATTGATGTTGATCCGCAAGGAAGTGCATTGGATTGGGCGGCGGCTCGTGAAGAGGCTCCTTTATTTCCAGTTGTGGGGTTGCCACGTGCAACAGTTCACAAAGAGATTACACAAATTGGTTGTGATTATGATCATATTTTTATTGATGGTCCTCCACGGGTGACGGATCTTGCGCGTAGTGCTCTTATGGCTTCAGATTTGGTCCTCATTCCTGTTCAACCCAGTCCATATGATATTTGGGCAGCTGATGGAATTGTGAAACTTATTGGCGAAGCACGCGTCTATAAAGGAAACTTGAAATCTGCTTTTGTTATTAATCGTAAAATAGTCAATACAGCAATCGGGCGGGATGTGGGGGAAGCCCTTGGAGTGTATTCAGAGCATGTTCTTTCTGCGAGCGTTGCACAGCGCGTGATTTTTGCAGAAGCGACAGCACAGGGGAAAGCTGTTTATGAAGTTGATAGGCAAGGACCCGCAGCAGCAGAGATTGAAGCGGTTGCCGCGGAAATCAAGGAGTTAGCGCAATGAATAAAAAAATTAAGATTGGCACGAAGCCAACCCATAAATCAATTCCTTTAACAGCTGATGCATGGGTAGAAAGCCATAAAGATAAAAGGGACGGTGCTATGAAGCGTCTTACTATTGATGTTCCAGAAAGTTTACATCGCTTGATTAAGATGAGTTGTGCAAGTCGTGGAACAAAAATAGCAGATGAGGTGCGCGAATTGCTTTCACAAAAATACGGGAAATTATAAAAAGAGGGAACAATAAGTTGCCATTGATTGACTGTGGCTTTCTAAAAAGCAAAGAAGGTATAAATACAGGTCGAGTATCTGGTGATTGTATTTACACGGCTCTGTTTTTTGTATTGAAGGCTGGATTGTGTAAATTGCGTATTGTCTCATACTTTTTATGGGGATAGTGGATATAATATCGACCTCCTTATCGTGAGAGCGCCAATGTTAAGCGCTTTGTGAAAGGGAGCACTTTTGTATGGCCTAGATTCTTATACACTTTGCTTGCCATGAAGATTTTTTCCTTAAAGCGCATGATTATTAAACAACAAAAAGACGAGGAAGAATATCACCAGCTGTTATAAGCGCACTTTCAGTGTTGATAGAATGGATAACATGTAAAAATGTATCACATTTAAAATCTTTACAACTGTGTGTGACGATGCGTGTCATGAAACAGCTGAGAAAGTCTATTGATCAATGCATTTTAGATTATGCTGACAATTGCAAAATCAAATTGTGCATGTAAAATCAAGTTGTATCATTTTGTGCTGTTTAATGTGCAGGTGAATTTTAAGAGGGCGTATTTCTCTCTATCATATCGGAGAATTTTGTCCTTTAGAATGGTGAGAGAGGGCGCCTATGAGGCGATGCTCTTTCTATTTGCTTCTTATTTTCTTTGTATCAACCAAATGGAGAACAATAAAGTTGAATGTGATATTTAGAGAAGAATTTGCTTGTTGCGTTTAGAGATTTATTAAATGATTAACAGGTGTCATCTTTCTTTCTCAAAAATTCGTTTTTCATCAGATGGAATGGGAAGGGTTCTTCATTTTTTTAGGCAGAGAAAAAGCAGAGTCCTTGTTTGTTTCATTGCTATGGGTAATGGAAAGAGGTGTTGTTTTTTTGTCAAAACTTTCATGATTTTGTGCGTTTGGGCGTATAAGATCAATTTTAATGAACAAAATGCTAGCTTTTAGATGAAAGAATTCCTTTTATAGAAGGGAACAGATTTATATTTAAAAGATAAACACCTGTGTACGGCATAGATCTTTTCATAAGAAATCAATAAATTGCAGGTGGGTTGTTTTTTATTCTCAAGAGGGAGTGGAAGATGTAAAACTATTCTGAAAGGAATAAATATCATTTAATATTGATAATATATTGATTTTGAAGACAAATAATCGTTTTTATGATTTGTGTCATAACCCTAAAAATTGTAAAATTTTCTCATCTTAAGGCTTCTTATATTGAATTAAGGAAAATTATGTATCTGCATGTTGCAAGTGGGGTTGATGTGTAGATAAAAAATTCTAAGGGGTAAAAATGCCTATTATGAATCGTCGCAATACCAAGGGCTATTGCAAGATTGAGGGCTGGTAAATACAATGATAGATGCCGGCGTGCTCATTTACAAACGTAAAGATGACGGTGCATGCAGTAGCTTTTATGGTAGAACGTTCCCATCGAGCTTGATTTTGTTAAAAATGCGTGGGCAAGGCAAAGGTTAACATACGCAAGTTGAAAGTGACAGCTGGAATTGATGGAGAATTTATCTGCTATTTTAAAATTCTTTTTTCATTTTGTAAGAATTTGCAGCATTTATTTGCACAATTTACACAAAAGTTAAGAGAGCTCTTTCATGTATTCCTCTTAAAAAAGCCAAGGGGGTAAAAATATTAATAAAGTATTAATGATGACACTCAATGTCCAATTAAAACAGAGCAGTTTTTATGCTATCGACCATAAGAACCTCTTTTGTTCTTTGTGATATCAGTTTTGTGAAGTGTATAATGCTACAGTTTGTATGTATGGTGATACAAAATAGCTTATCAGCTTAAATTTGTTTCTTATGAATATTTGCAGTATTCTAGCGTTATGGGGCATGAAAAAGTGAAGCTTTGTTGTGTTCCTTCGTTTTTTATATGCTAAGTTCGTGTGCTAAAAATTCTTTTATACAGATTTTCTGATTGTTTCTACGCTATAATGCAATGGGCGCAAGTTGTTTTTTGTGAAGCAATAGCAATATGATCAGTGAAATAGAAGAACGGCTATAGAATGTCATTCTGAATTGGAAGCAAAAAAATTGATAGTAGAAGATTTGTTTGGCAGAGGAAGCTATTCTTTCTATAACTTTTTTGTTCGTATCGTTTAAAGATTCGAAGCGATATTCATAAACGTGCTTGATGTTATTGAGTGCAATAATCTACAAAAAGATGAATTGTTAATCAAATACGGAAAACATCAATATGGAGATGTTTTAAGAATTTATGGTGTTAAAAGACGATAGAACGGTGTTTTTTTAGAAGCTCTTGAAAGGGTTAAGAAAATCCTATATAGTCGCTTACTGCAAAGAAAAGCGAATGATAATTGAAAAGGGTAATCATTGATTATTTTAAATTATCTTTTTGATATTATCACGTGACTATGTTCAGAAAGTGTCTTTTGTGTGCTGTTGAGAATGCTGCTCGTATAAGCAGAAGAAGCCAAGTAAAAAAGGGTAATCTTTCTGAAAGAAACGCGCACTGGTTCTGTGAGTGCTAAAAAGCGTACAGATGTCAGGTGTAGAGTGAAATTGAAAAATGAGGAGGGCAAAAGTTGAAATCTTTAAGGAGCTTAACTCTTTATATTATATGCTAAAAAATTGTTGGCATCAGCACAATGTTGTTTTTTAACGCAATGTCGTTTTTTATTGAAGAGAGGCAGAATATATTTAAAGATTTCTGATATCCATCGCGCGTTGGTTTGAAAATTTGCCGCGTTTTGGCAAATGGGTATCGCGCTAATGGTGGTTTTGGAGCAAAGAAAAAGTATTTTCATATCATGCATATCATGCATTGAGAGAGAATGTGTTTCATACATTGAGAATTGAAGAGATATACGCTTTTAAGGATTATCGTGCTTTTTGTCGGGGCAATATTCGCACAATGAACGCAATTGAGTGTATCAACATTGAAGAGAAGCTGTTTGATCGCCCTTATTTGAGAACAAGATTGAACAATATTGTGGAAGGGGAAATAAAAATGTCTGTAATGCAATACGGTGATGATAGTTTTGCATCAAAAGCAAAGGTCTTGAATAATGATCTTATTGATCGTGAATGGGCAATGACAAAATTTGTAGCTGCTGTTAATGGGTTGGCACAAGTGGTCGATTATGAAAGCAATATGCTGGAAAGCAGTGGTATTCCAGATTATGAAGAAATAAATTTATGCAAAATACGTGGACTGCGTGATCTAAATAAATCTATGAGTGATATAAAACGCTACATGAATGAAGAGATTGTCAGTGAGGTCGAAAATTTATTATCCGATTTACAACAAAAATTAAATCGTAATAGCGAATTGCTGCAAAGCCATTTGACCGCAGTAAACAATCTTTCGCAAACTATGCAGGGTGCTGGTGGCATAAAAGAAACAGATTGATCAGATATCCATTTGGGTCAATGTTGGATTTGATAAAGCTTAGATATTCTCAGGGATAAAAAATGACAGAGCGTGTTGGTTTTGTCAGAGCTGTGGGGGTGACTTTTCAGTATTCTCATATTTGCTGTATAATTTCTTGCAATTGTGATTTTTATATTTTTCATTTTCATCGTGCAGAAAATTTATCCTTTACAATAAATTATTCCTGACAATAAAAAAGTGATTTGAGAGAGAAGGGCGGCAAAAACTTCAAAAATCCGGTATCTAAAGTGTATATTCCTCTTTTGTTGAATGAAAAAATCTTTCTCTGTTAGTGGATGCTTTTTAGCATTGTTATCGTTTTAGTATTGTTATGACAGTGTTTTGAGAAAAAGAAATTTAATAATAAAAAGCAGCACAAGTGCTGCTTTTTGCTTTTTTTACTAAAATTAATACTGATTTTTCTTTTAAAAATGGTAACGCACTCCACCAGAAAAACTGGTTCCAGAAACACCGGCTTTTTGAAGTTTTCGCCGATAGCTGATATCACCATGGAGAACAATATTCTCAGAGAGAAAGGCATTAACCCCAATACCTCCTTCAATGGAGGAACCGGTAGGGATCAAGATAGAATGCGTCCACAACCTTTATCGTTTCATTCTCACCAAAAGCTTTAAGAATATTCAATTTACCATAGAAAGAGAAGGCATTGGTTTCTTCAGTTTCTCCTTCTGTGGTGATAGCCTGTGTCAAACGTCCACCAATACGTACCAACCATTGACGTGGATTGTTCATATCAACTTCTTTGTACTAAAATTAATACTGGTTTTTCTTTTAAAAATAATAACGCACTCCACCAGAAAAACTGGTTCCAGAAACACCGGCTTTTTGAAGTTTCTGCCGATAGCTGATATCACCATGGAGAACAATATTCTCAGAGAGAAAGGCATTAACCCCAATGCCTCCTTCAATGGAGGAACCGGTAGGATCAAGATAGAAGGCATCCACAATCTTTATCGTTTCATTCTCACCAAAAGCTTTAAGAATATTCAATTTGCCATAGAAAGAGAAGGCATTGGTTTCTTCAGTTTCTTCTTCTGTGGTGATAGCCTGTGTCAAACGTCCACCAATACGTACCAACCATTGACGTGGATTGTTCATATCCACTTCTAAACCATTGGCATCTGAGAGTCTCTTGAAAAAGAGATTTTGATAAATCAATTGTGCTTGTGGTTCAAACACCAACCCCTTAGAACCCGTTGCTAATTGTTGACCAATGGTCGCAGAGACATTTAATGTTTCAGTTCCATCTAATTTTGCGGCATTGCCAACAAGAGCTGTGGTAATATTTCCTTTTACAGCTCCATAGGAAAGAAGTGCGTTTACGTATAGACCACTGCTGTGCTGGATGCCGCTATAAGCTGTAAGTGACCACTTATCAAGGGTTGTCTTTTCAGAATCTTCCATCCCCTTTGGTGTAAAAGCAAGCTTTCCATATGTCCCTAAAAGACCAACATGCGTCTGGATGTTTTCGCTTTCTAGTGCTGCCAAGACGACACCTAATTGCAAAGCAGTATAGTTCACATCCGCATCGTAGCCATAGTGTAGTGGATCACGGTTGGAAGATAAGGTGACTTTCTCACCATAAGAAGACAAGAAAAGAGCACCATTTTTATTGTTTTCGTTATTATTTCCTGCCTCAAACACAGTTAAACGCATATCGTTTAAAAATGTGTTTTGGTTGTTGACATCAGTCAATCCAGCAGAAAATAGAGCATTGGGCATGACCAAATAATTTGCAACCTGTGGCAAAAGCGCTCTAATCTTTTTATCCTTATCAAGATAGGCATTCTGCAATCGGAAATCCCAGAAATTTTGATCATTTTTTCCAAAGAGATTTTGGCTTGCATGAGATGTTCCCGGTTTATAGGCTGTGAGTGTGTATTTATAAGGCAAACCACCCATCGTCATATAATCTCCGGCTAACTTGAAGGAATTTTCATTTGCTTTTCCGGAAACTTGAATGATTGAAATCCCATGCGTTTCTGTAGGGAGCGAAGTCATGTGTTCTCCCCAAACAGAACGGCTATCGGCTCTTTTTTTATCCTTTTCCAAAAGATTAATATGAATCATGGTCGTGCCTGATACATCACCATTAATCATAATCCGATCGGTTTCTTGTTCCGTTACCGGAGAACTACCGCTCCATTTTGTGTTTACATGAATTGCTGTGGAACCTGTTGCACTATACACTGCTGGTATATCGGGATTTTTATCCTCTTGTTGTGCATTATAGCCTATAAAGAGAGTCTGGTAATGTCCCTCTTCTGGTTTTTCAAACATAATCGTGCTGTCTGTGAGGTTTAGCATAGAAAGGTTGGAATATGAATTTCGATTAACACCAAACTGCTCATAGACGGGTGAGTCTACGTCATTATCACTGTTTATAATATTTTTATTTGCCTTTAAAAGCCATGTGGTGTTGTCTTTTAGATCAAAGACTGTTTTGCTCGTTTCTAACGTTCTTACGCGTCCTTGCAAAAGGGAGTGATTGGCAGTTAACATAAGAGGAGAGGCAGGACCACTTTCATTTTTTAACAAAATATCAGCATGGATTTGTGAGTTTTTGAGGGTAACTTCATTTTTGATAGATGCGCTATAAGCACTGATACCTGTACCATGTTCAACACTAACCTTTGTATTCTCCAAGAATATTCTGTTAGCAACACCTTGCTCTTCTTTGCGGGCATTGGCTTTTTCTTCAGCATTATTTACATTTCTGGGTATGTAGAATAGATCATCTTTGAGAACGATACCATCAGCTTTATAACGGCCCGTAACATTTACGATCGATCCCTTCAGCTTTATTGTCCCATTTTGACTGATTAGACCAACTGTTTGTGCTGTTGCGACAATATCTGTAGCATCAATTGTTCCACCTTTTGATGTATCAAGTGCAACAAAATTTGCCGTCGCTGTTCCTCCTATCATCTTTAGGAGCGAATTTTCCCCTTCTACAATGATAGCAAAATTCTCATCGTAAATTTGAGGATTGTGCAGCGTTACAGTTTGACCATCTTGAACGCGGACTCCATGTTGAAAAATCTCAATTTGTTTTGGTTTTTCAGGCTGCTTTTCTGGTTGTTTTGGTAGCGGTTTTTCAAGTTCAGATTTTGCAGGTTTTTCTTGTACAGATGCTGGTTTCTCGGGTGTTGGTTGTACAGTTTCTCGCTGTAGAAGCACTGGTTTTTCAGAAACTGTTGGTGTTGGTGCTGAATTTTCCGGTATTGATTGTGGAGGTCTCGAAGGGAGTACTAAATCTTCTCCAGAGACAGGGGGTGTGGAATCAGATTTTACAGGTTTTTCTTGTATAGATGTTGGTTTCTCAGGTGTTGGTTGTACAGTTTCTCGCTGTAGAAGCTCTGGTTTTTCAGAAACTGTTGGTGCTGATGCTGAATTTTCTGGCATTGATTGTGGAGGTGTTGAAGGGGGTGTTGAATTTTCCCCAGAGACAGGGGGTGTGGAAGAAGAGAGAATTGGACGTCTTCTCGATTTTGCGCCTTCTTTTGTTGTCGGTTCTGTCGCTTCTTCTGAGAGGTTAGGTTTCGGTAGGTGTTGTTCTCTGCTTACCATGGAGTCAGTTTCACTATTTGGTTTTTCTGTACCGCTTCGAGCAAGTTGAGGCTCTGATCCAGAAGCAGAGGTCGTAGCAACAGTTGTCAAACTTGTAGATAGAGTTCCTTCTTTATGGCTTTGAGAAGAAGCTTTTTCAGTTTCTGTAGAAGGAGTTGCTGGTATTGCATTGCTTGTTGAATCTGTTGATCTCTTTCTTGAAGTTGTCGTTTCTGGAGATTCAAGTGTTCCAGTAGGAGGTACTGTCGTGGGAGATGGTCTGATTGCCGATATACCCTGTTCAGGGGGCGTTTTTAAGCTGTTAGAAGGAGGTTGTGGAGAGGAAAGCTTTTCGGTCGATGATGAAGGTATTACAGAGAGGGCATAGGAGAGGCTGGAAGAGTAAAAGAGAACGCTAGAAAGTGTGCAGAGTAAGAAGCTTTTTTTTATCATTGAATATATTCCTCAATATCGGCTGCCCCCTCTCTTAATTTTTTAACCCATTATGTTTCTTTTTAAATTGCAAAAAGAAAAATATAGGGCACGCGCTCTCTTTCAAGATGTGAATTAAAGTATTTTTAAAAACAATAACGCATTCCAGCAGAGATATTTATTCCAGATACGCCCGCCTTTTTGAGGGGATGTTGATAACTGATAGCGCCATGAAGCGCGATATTTTGCGATAAATACGCGTTCATACCCATCCCACCTTCAATTGCAGTTCCCATAGCAGTCGGTTGAGAACTTTCACTCCTTTCTATGGTCTTGTTATGTTCAAAAGTTTCAATAACGTATAATTTACCGTAAAAGGACACGGCATGACCTTTATTTTGTGTTAAACGGCCACCAATACGCAACAACCATTGAGAAGGATTGCTTTGGTTCATTTTCAAGCTATCGGTTTGTGAAAGCGTGTCAAAAGAGTGCCAAGGAGAAGGTTCGGAATGTGTGCCAAGCAGGAGATGTTGATAAACAAGCTGTGCTTGTGGTTCAAGGGTTATTCCTTGAAAATTGGTTGGTAATTTTTGACCAACGGTAGCAGAGACATTCACTGTTTTTGTGTCATTTGCTTTTTTCGTCTTTCCGATAAAGGCAGTGGTGATATTGCCTTTGAAAATTCCATAAGAGAGGAATATATTTGCATAGAGGCCACTGTCATGTTGGATGTTTCCATATGCGGTAAGGGACCACTTATCAACACTCGTTTTCTCAGCATCTGCTCGGTCTGTTGTGAGGAAAGCCAGTTTCCCGTATGCCCCCATAAGACCAAAACTTGTGGTGGTATTTTGATTTTCTCTTGCGGCTAATGTCACGCCTGCTTGTAAGGCCGCATAGCGAATGTCCGCATGAGCGTCATCTTGTGATGACTGAGGGTTGGCAAAGAGTTTCAGTTTGTTGCCATAAGTCAATAGAAAAATTCCCTTTTCTTTAAGATCTTTTGCTTCAAACATTGTTATTCGTATGTTGTCTAACAATGTGTTTTGCGCGTTTACATCGGCAAATCCAGCGGCGAACATCGCATCAGACATCACCAAAGAGCTTGTTATTTGTGGTGTGCGCGTTTTTTCTTCAGAAACATGAGAGCTATGCGATAAAGCTGCGGTTGCTTTATCGTCCATAAGCTTAGATGATTTTTCAGTATTCGCGGTGGTTTTGTTCGCAGATTCAACCTTTGAGGGCAAAGCCATAGAAGCTTCTGGTGAAGTTTTAAGAGTGGTTTTTGATGAAGAAGAAGGGGTGTTTTCACTTGGATCAATACCAACACTTGATTGGGCATTTTTATGCGTTTGAGGTTGTCTGGTATTTTGATGATCTGTGATCGGGGATGAATTTTCCTTATCCTTATGTTGTGGGGTATGAGTAGGATGGAATTGATTGACAGCACGTCCTTTTTCTGTGGTGGAGGTCATGAGAGGTGGTTGATGCTCTTTAGGTGAAGAAGAGGATAGTTGAGATTCTACTTCTCTCTCCATTTTTGTTGTCGTACCGGTGTTCAAAGCCTTTTTTACTTCTGCTCGTAAGGTATCGGAAAGCGCCTTGTTGTGTCCTTGTAAAGCGTTATCTGCTACTATTGCTTTATGGAGTATGTCGGCTTTCTTTTGCAGCTCATTCCAGTCGCGATTGTCTTGCCTTTCCCATTGTTTGCGCTCCGCATCAATACGTTGTTGCTTATAGGTATCGCGATTTACGGCACTTTGTAAAACATTCATAGCTGCATTGCTTTGTTGTCGTAAGGCGTCCTCTGCTGCTTTTAATTGGTTTTTATTGCGTTCGGCAAGTATTGCATTGGCAAGAAGCATGTGTTTTACATCTTGATTATATTGGTTAGCCATAGCACGGGCACGTGCATCACTGAGACTCTTTTGTAACGCATTTGTATGTGCACTAGAACCATACATACCGCTTCCCACAAAATGGCTATTAACTCTCTTTTCTACATCATCCATTCCTTCGCGAAGTTGCTGGCTGAAATACGAATTCTCTCCCATCATACCACCAGACGCTATCTTCTCAAGCTGTTCATTTGTTGCTCTTGGAATGCTATACAAAACCTCACGATTGGATTGTCTTGCCAAGGCGTTTGCATATGCATTGTCAAGTTCTTCCAACGCATTGGCATGTGCACCAGACCCACCACGACCAGCAGCAGTGTAATAGCTGTTAATTTGATCTCTCCTCCGATTGAATTCATTTTGAATTGCTTTCTTAAAATGGGGATTTTCTCCAACTGTAGCAAAAGAATGTGTCGTTTGATGGTTGTTTGTTACCGCTCTTGGGTTGTTGTTAAACCCCCCTTGCGGATATTGCCTTTGCGGATGATTGTATCCCGCGAGTGTATAGTGCGTTTGAGCATTTAAATGAGAGGCGGTGCTGGTATGTGTGAGGTTAAAATAACAAAAAAATAAAGCACAAGCGGTTGTACATAAAAATAAAGGTTTCTTATGCATAAAGATGCTCCTTAATCTATCGTCTTCTTTTTGATGAAAAGTGCATAATTTCTTGACGCATTATTTCTTGACGCATTACGCTTTTTCGTAATGCGTAAAACAGATACAGCGCTGTTTATCCTTCAGCGCTGCCTATAAGTTTAAAAAATTAGATTACATTTTTTTAAAAACGGTATTGTATTCCACCAGAGACACTTATTCCGGAGATGCCGGCTTTTTGGAGTTTCTGTAGGTAGTTAACATCGGCATGAAGTACAACATTTTGTGATAAATGTGCGTTAACACCAACACCACCTTCAAGTGAAGATCCCAGCGTATTGAGGTGGAAAGTATCACCAATCTGTATCGTGCCATTATCACCAAATGCCTTTAGGAAATTGAGTTTGCCATAGAAAGCAAAGGTGTTGTTTTTTTCAGCAGACATGATCTTTTGTGTTAAACGTCCACCAACCCGCACTAACCACTGATGAGGATTGCCCATATTGACTTCAAAACCATCAACATCGGAAAGCGTGCCAAACATGAGACGTTGATAAACAAGTTGTGCTTGTGGCTCAAAAACCAATCCTTCAACGCCCGTTGCCAATTTTTGTCCAACGGTAGCAGATGCACTCAATGTTTTGGTATTATCCACGTTTGCGGTGTTTCCAACGAGAGCGGTGGTGATGTTTCCCTTTAATGCTCCGTAGGAAAAGAAGGCATTGAGATGTGTGCCATTGTTATGCTGGAAGCTACCATATGCAGCAAGGGACCATTTATCCAGCGTGCTTTTTGCAGCGCCGTCCATATCTTTTGGCGTGAAAGCCAATTTGCCATATGTTCCCATAAGACCAAAATTCGTGGTGATCTCTTGATCTTCTATTGCTGCTAATGTTACGCCTGCTTGTAAGGCCGCATAGTGCATGTCCGCACCATAGCCATATTGCAATGGGTCACGGTTGGAAAACAAAGTGTTTTTATTTCCATAAGAAGAGAAATGAATTCCCTTGTTTTTGTTATTTCGCATTTCATCTGCTTTTGATCGCATATTGTCTAACAATGCATTCTGATTGTTTACATCAGCCATTCCAGCAGAGAAGAGCGCGCTTGGCATCACTAAATAGCTTGCTACTTGAGGAACAAGAGCGCGGATCTTTCCTTCATCATCAAGCGTGGCTTTTTGCAAGCGGAAATCCCAGAAATTTTTATCCTCTCCCAAGAAGCTTTCTGTAATATTCGCTTTTCCACGGCTAGATGTTGGTCCGTAGGCATTTAGCGTATATTTGTAAGGTAATCCACCCATTGTGACATAGCCATTTGCAAGCTTGAAGGCATTTTCATCGACCTTTCCAGACACTTGAACAAGCGAGAGACCATACATATTCATGGGGATGGAATGCTCTGTGTCTTTTATGCTCTCATCTTTTGAAAGGCTGGTGAAATGAATTTCTGTCGTACCGGATACATCGCCATAAACGAAAAGACGGTCCGTCTTTTGCTGTTCTTTTGGTTCTCCATCGCTCCATTTGGTGTTGAGGTAAATCTTTGCATCGCCCACTGCATTATAAACCGCTGCTCCATGAGGATTTTGCGCTTCTTGTGGCTCAGATTTTTCAGTTTGTGGCTTTCTTCCTACAATCAAGGTTTGATAATGATTGTGTGCCAGCGCATGTGGCGCATTAAATATGATAGAGCTATTATTAAGGTTGAGAACTGAAACGATTGATTGCGCTCGTTGCTTAATGTCAGGGAGTTTATAATTAAATAGACTAAAACCCTCCTCCACTTCAAAGAGACTAATTTTTAAATGCCACTTGCTGTTATTGTTTAGGGTAAAAACCGTTGTACTTTGAGGAAGTATTTTTGCTCTTCCTTCTATAATCGAGTTATCAATATCTAATGTAAAAGTAGTAGGTTGAGGCACAGTGAAGGGCGAAACTTCGTTTTTTAATAACATATCGGCACGAATTTCTGAGTTCTTAAGGTACACTGCATTAGCAACAGCTTTGGAATAATAAGGTCCGAGAATAGCTATACCGTCGTTTACAAGAAGTTTTGTATTGTTAAGAATCGCTTTGTTAACAACTCCTTCTCCTTCTTTTATTTCATCGTCTGGAATATAACCGAAATTGATACCATAGGCTTTGCTGTGGCCCATGACGTTTAATGTTGAATTCTCAATATGGATTATGCCGTTTGTGAGTGATAAACCACGCTCTTGAGCTTCTCCCACAATTCCTTTGGCATGAATTTGACCACCTGACTTTGCAGAAAGCAAATTAAAGCCTGAGTGCATTATTGAGTTTGTAATGGTAATATGACCTTTTTTAGCAACCACGGCATCATACTTACCATGAACAAAAACATTATGAAGGTTCTTCTCTTCTCCATTAGCTACTTGGACCGTAGAAATCTCAAGAGGTTGTCTATTTGCATAGGTTGGAGCAAAATGAGAAAAAATGAAAGTTCCAGCAATTGTACATAACAAAAAATTTTTCTTATAAATATATTTCTTACACATAGATATGCCTTTAGTATTTGGTATGCTTTGATGCTTACTTCATTCCCCTGATGGCGCAAGTACCCAGCCAGTTTTTATACCATTATGTTTTTATTGTAAATAACAAAACGAATATTATATTTGTAGTGTTCTCTATCGTTTAAAAATTGATCTTAGAAGAGCATTTAAAATAGAAAACGCAATGCAGTGAAGATGGGCTTTAGAAAACCTAGCTTGATAAGTATTTTTGTTTTAAAATGTTAAGAATCAAAATATTTTGCAATGATATTTGTTGCTTAAGGTTGTTGTTATGAAAGCTCTACAGAGTTTTTAGAGAAGATTTGTTGCGCGTTTACAAAAAGCTTTCAGTTAATTTGTTTGCATATAGAACTATTCATTATGGATTTTTTATGTAAAAAAGATAAAATATTTTGTATTTTTTATCAATATACAACAAGTTTTATTGAATCCATTCGGTTTTTATAAATCAAAAATGTTGCTTTCTAGAGACTTTGACAGGGATTGAGAGATAGAGAGCTTTGTTGCATTTGGTTTGAATGAAATTAATCCTTTCAAGAAAGTTGTATAGAAAGAACCGTTATTGATGGCTGTTGCCGAAAGATTGCAAAAAAAAGCAGTACATTCATACTGCTTTTTTATTAAAAGAATAGATTATAAGTGGTTTTTTGCTTTTTCTTAAAAACGGTATTGTATTCCACCAGAGACACTTATTCCGGAGATGCCGGCTTTTTGGAGTTTCTGTTGGTAGTTAACATCAGCATGAAGCGCGATATTTTGTGATAAATGTGCGTTTATACCAACACCACCTTCAAGTGAAGTCCCTAGCGTATTGAGGTGGAAAGTATCACCAATCTGTATCGTGCCATTATCACCAAATGCTTTTAGCAGATTGAGTTTGCCGTAGAAAGCAAAGGTGTTGTTTTTTTCAGCAGACATGATCCTTTGTGTTAAACGTCCACCAACCCGCACTAACCACTGATGGGGATTGCCCATATTGACTGCAAAACCATCAACATCGGAAAGCGTGCCAAACATGAGACGTTGATAAACAAGTTGTGCTTGTGGCTCGAAAGCCAATCCTTCAACGCCCATTGCCAATTTTTGTCCAACGGTAGCAGATGCACTCAATGTTTTGGTATTATCCACTTTTGCGGTGTTTCCAATAAGAGCGGTGGTGATATTTCCCTTTAAAGCCCCGTAGGAAAAGAAGGCATTGAGATGTGTGCCATTGTTATGCTGGAAGCTACCATATGCAGCAAGGGACCATTTATCCAGCGTGCTTTTTTCAGCGCCTTCCATATCTTTTGGCGTGAAAGCCAATTTGCCATATGTTCCCATAAGCCCAAAATTTGTCGTGATATCTTGATCTTCTATTGCTGCTAATGTCACACCTGCTTGTAAGGCCGCATAGTGCATGTCAGCACCATAGCCATATTGCAATGGATCACGGTTAGAAGACAATGTGCTCTTATTTCCATAAGAAGAGAAATGAATTCCCTTGTTTTTGTTATTTCGCATTTCACCTGCTTTTGATCGCATATTGTCTAACAATGTATTCTGATTGTTTACATCAGAAAATCCAGCAGAGAAGAGCGCGCTTGGCATCACTAAATAGCTTGCCACTTGAGGAACGAGGGCGCGGACCTTTCCTTCAGAATCAAGCGTGGCTTTTTGCAAGCGGAAATCCCAGAAATTTTTATCCTCTCCCAAGAAGCTTTCTGTAATATTCGCTTTTCCACGGCTAGATGTTGGTCCGTAGGCATTTAGCGTATATTTGTAAGGTAATCCACCCATTGTGACATAGCCATTTGCAAGCTTGAAGGCATTTTCATCGACCTTTCCAGACACTTGAACAAGCGAGAGACCATACATATTCATGGGGATGGAATGCTCTGTGTCTTTTATGCTCTCATCTTTTGAAAGGCTGGTGAAATGAATTTCTGTCGTACCGGATACATCGCCATAAACGAAAAGACGGTCCGTCTTTTGCTGTTCTTTTGGTTCTCCATCGCTCCATTTGGTGTTGAGGTAAATCTTTGCATCGCCCACTGCATTATAAACCGCTGCTCCATGAGGATTTTGCGCTTCTTGTGGCTCAGATTTTTCAGTTTGTGGCTTTCTTCCTACAATCAAGGTTTGATAATGATTGTGTGCCAGCGCATGTGGCGCATTAAATATGATAGAGCTATTATTAAGGTTGAGAACTGAAACGATTGATTGCGCTCGTTGCTTAATGTCAGGGAGTTTATAATTAAATAGACTAATTATGTCGTATTGACTTACATTTAAATACCATTTGCTATTGTTGTTTAAATTAAAAACAGTCGTATTTCCTGCTAAGGTGTTTGCTCTTCCTTCCATAGTTGAATTATCGGCGGTTAATACAAAAGTCATAGGATCTGAATCTGTTGCCTTTTTTATATTATTTTTTAACAATACATCAGAACGAATTTCTGAATTTCTAAGTTGAACTTCGGAAACAGATTTTGAATATGATGGTCCTAAAATACCGATACCATTTCTCACAAGAAGTTTTGTATTGTTAAGAATTGCCTTATTGATAACCTCTTCACCATCTTTCAGAGAAAGATCTAAAATGGTATGGAAAATAATACCGTGTTTTCTTTTGATTTCTATGAATGAATCTTCAATGTTAATGATACCGTTTGCAATTGATAGACCCGTATGCAAAGCATTGACTTTCACTTCTTTAGCATTAATACGTCCACCTTGTGATACAGAAAAAGCAAATGAACCTGAATGTATTGTTGAGTTCGTAATTGTGGCAATTGCTTTCTCAGAGGCGTTCACTGCGCTCAATTCATTGCGGATAAAAACGTTATTAAGAGTTTTTTCTTTTCCTTTTTCCATCCTAAACTCATTAATAATCTCAGGAGGTTGTCTATTTGCATAGGTTGGAGCAAAATGAGAAAAAATGAAAGTTCCAGCAATTGTACATAACAAAAAATTTTTCTTATAAATATATTTCTTACACATAGATATGCCTTTAGTATTTGGTATGCTTTGATGCTTACTTCATTCCCCTGATGGCGCAAGTACCCAGCCAGTTTTTATACCATTATGTTTTTATTGTAAATAACAAAACAAATTATATTTTATGGTGTTCTCTATGCTTTGAAGTTTTTCTTAAAAAGTTTTTTCATGATCATAAAGACGATATTTTTAAATATTTGGTACTGCCAAAAGCTTGTTGGTGTTAAAGATCTAAAGGATTGGAGCGTGAGATATTACTTTATGCACGACTATCAAATGAGCAAATAAAAATTTTGAAAAGATTATTTACATGTGGATGCAATATGAGGGAGGTATGAAGAAGCAAGGAGGGTTGTCGTGCTTTATTCAATGTAAAACAAAGGAATCCAAATGGTTTGTATCTTTTGTGGGGCAAAAGGGGTGAGGGCTATGATAGAGAAATTCGGATTCGTGAAGAGAGGAGAGAGAATTCTTTAAGAACAAAGAACTCTTTAAGAGAAAAGAAAAATGTTTCCAAAAGGAGTTGTTTACAAGAGCGTTTTATAGCGAACAATAGATGCGATTGTAAAGCAATAAGTTTTATAGATGATGTAGGAAGAAGAGGTAGCATAGCAAGAATGGGCGTCATTTGATTGATCTTTAATGACAGCATTTAACAATAAACAAGGCGTAACAGTAAAGGCAGCGTAGTGTCTTGCCTTTTCTTTTTGATGTCTCTCAGTGTCTATTCAACAGAAGAGCTAAAAATCTTGGTGCTTCTATTTATGGAGGGCATAAACAAAGGATAGAGGATGCTCGTTTTTACGTCCCCATTTAATTTACAGCTCTGTTTTAAGATTTACAGTCGGAACCCGCCCCCACCGGAGCCTGAGCCACTTTGTCTTAAAGTTTATAGCCCCATCTTAAAACTGCTCGCTTTGGTTTAAAACTGATAGCGGATACCTCCTGAAAAACTTGCTCCGGATATGCCGGTTTTTTGTAGTTTTTGTTGGTAACTGACATCACCATGAAGGGACAAATTGTGTGAAAGTTGTGCATTGATGCCAACACCGCCTTCAATCGCAGTCCCCACTGGATCAAGGGGAAAAATATCGCCAATTGTGATGTTTCCATCTTTATAAAAATTTATCGAGAAACAACTTTACTATATCACCAAAGATTTTGATAAAGTTTACTTTTAAACCGCGGATCAATCTCAATTTACTCTAGAAGGCAAAGCGAATATTGCTAAAGACAGAAATGCGTGCTTTGATCTCAAAAACAAGACGACATGGTTCATAAAACCAGCACACAAGAAAAAGATGATGAGGGCAATCTGCTCCATAGAAAGACAGAGGATGGTTGTCTTCAACAGAAGCGCCAAGTTTTTTGGCGCTTCTGTTTATAGGAGAGGGGATAAAAACGAAGGATAGAAGATGCTTGTTTTTACAACCCCATATTCAATTTACAGCTCTGTTTTAAGATTTACAGTCGGAGCCTGAGCCACCAGACCCTGAACCACTAGGGTTTGAGCTACCAGAGCCTGACCCAGCGGAACCTGAGCCACTTTGTCTTAAAGTTTATAGCTTTATTTTAAGACTGATCGCCTTGGTTTAAAACTGATAGCGTATTCCTCCTGAAAAACTTGCTCCGGATATACCGGTTTTTTGCAGCTTTTGTTGGTAACTAACATCACCATGAAGAGACAAATTGTGTGAAAGTTGTGCACTGATACCAAGCCCACCTTCAATCGCAGCACCCATAGGATCAAGGTCAAAGTCCCTGCCAATTGTGATGGACCCATCGTCACCAAATGTTTTGATAAAGTTGACCTTCCCATAGAAAGACAGAGGATGGTTGTTTTCAGTGGAAATGGTTTTTGTCAAACGTCCACCAACACGGATTAACCATTGCGAAGGGTTGTTCATATCAATGATCAGATTATTGGCATCTTCAATGGATTTAAACATCAAATGTTGATAGGCAAGTTGTGCCTGCGGTTCGAATGTTAAACCTTCCATTCCGGTGGCAAATTGTTTGCCAAGGGTGGTAGAAACACTCACCATTTTGGCATTTTTCACTTTTGCGGTTTTGCCCATGATGGCATTGCCGATATTGCCCTTGAAAATACCATAAGAGAACAGTGTATCAAGATAGAAACCATTGTCATGCTGTAGGCTGCCATAGGCTGTTAGCGACCATTTATCCAATGTGCTCTTGCTTACATCTGCCATGTCCTTTGGAGTGAAAGACAGTTGTCCGTAAGTTCCAACAACACCGAAATGTGTGATGATATTCTGTCCCTCGATTGCTGCCAATGTTGCCCCCGCTTGGAGAGCAGCATAACGAATATCAGCGCCATAACCATATTTGAGAGGACCACGCGCAGAAGATAAGGTCCCTGTGCTTTCATAGGTGGAGAGGAAGAAACCGGTGTTTTTCTCCTCTTCCTTTCCTAGGATGGATGTTCTGATATTGGCTATCAGTGCGTTTTTCTTGGCCATATCGGTTAATCCACTATAGAAGAGAGCATTTGGCATGACCAAGTAGTTTGCCGTTTGTGGTACAGGGGCGTTCACACTTTGACCAGAGCCTGTTTCAAGCAGTTTAGGTTGCAAACGGAAGTCCCAGAAGTTTTTATTTTTTTCATCAAACAGATTTTGCCCAATATCGGCTTTGCCTTGGCTTGACTCTGGTCCATAGGCACGCAGTGTATACATATCCGGAGAGCCATCTCTTGTGGTATAGCCATTTACCAGTTTAAAAGAGTCTTCTTTTGCTTTTCCAGAGACTTGAATGAGTGACAGACCACGGACATTGGCAGCAGCAGAGGTGTTTGCTTTCCCATTGTTTCCTTCTAAATGTCCCGTGACATAAACGGCTGTTGTTCCTGATACATCGCCATCAATGAGCAATCTGTCGGTTTTTTGATCAGCTATCGCTGCACCATCACTCCATTCGGCATTGAAGTAAATTTCTGCGTTTCCTGTGGCATTGTAGACTGCGGTATTTTCTGGCTTACCAGAACCTATATGCAATGTGTGATAATGCTCTTCTATTGGTCCTTGGAAAACAATCTTACTGTTGTTGAGATTAAGGACAGAAACATCAGAACGTGCTCTTTGAGCGATATCAAGCAGATTGCCATCCTTATCTGTTTCTTTTGTGCTGGTTTTTAAGGTCCATGTGGTGTTGTTGATCAGATCAAAGCGGACATTTCTGTCTTTAGCAATATCCGCTCTGCCCTCTAGGGTAGATTGATCTGCGGTTAATGTGAAGGTGCCATTGGAGATCGTCTTAACATATTTTCCTTCGAACAAGTTTTTATCCCAAAAAATACCATCTCCTAATAAAACATCAGCATGGATTTTTGATTTATTAAGCTTGGCTGTACCGATTGATAAGTTTTGAGTGTCTTCAGTGTCATTTTTACTGAGAGCTCCAATGAGAATTGCTGAACCATCTTCAACGTGAAGATCGGCATTGGTTAAATTGATTTCATTGCTTTGATGTTTTTGTGGATTCTCTGGTTTATCTTTATTAATATTAGGGACAGTTAAGAACTGTAAACCGATGTTTCCTGATGTTATGGAAATATTTTTGAGATCAATTTGCCCACCAAATGCTGCGACGAGTGCAAGCTTTTTTACTGCTATTTTATTTTCTAATTTACCCTGTGTTGTTTCACTCTCACCATTCATCATTTTAATTGTGCTATTATTTGCTGCAGCAAGACCAACATCAAAATTTTCAATGGTTGTTTTACCATTTAATTCAATTGCACTACCAGGCTCTGCAACGTTTACAGCAAGGGTTTCTTTTTTATATTCACCACCGGTTATTGTTAAATCTCCGCTAATGATTTTACTTCCACCATCTGCGTAAAAACCTTCACCAACGTTTTCAATAATTGTTTTGCCCGTTAACTTCACTTCACTACCAAGATCTGATGTCCATACACCAGAGTGTTCTTTGTTGAGGGCTTGATCAGTTGACTTACCACCGATAATTGTTAAATTTTCGCTGGTAATTTTACCACCATCAACGGCTTCAAGACCATTTAAAGTATTGTTAATTGTTGTATTGCCATGCAATTTAATTGTGCTATCTTTACCAGATGCAACTGCACCGGTTCCTTTCCCCTCTGTTGTGAGAGAAACATTCGTGGCATCAATCTGTCCGCCTTCTTTAACAGATAATGCAGATTTTTCATTCTTTGTTGTTACGGTTCCTCCTGTCATTGAGATCTGAGATCCAGCTCCCTCTGCATAGACCCCATCACCATCAGATGATGTAATTTGTGTATTATCGGTTAAAGTAATGGTGCTGTTATTTGTGGCACTTATTGTTGCATTTTTCGCTTCAAATGATCCTCCAGAGATTGTAACTTGAGATTGATCATTTGCGAATACGCCGTTTTTTGCTTTTGTGATGGTGACATTGTCCAACGTGACCGAACTTTTTTTGTCAACACTGACACCTTTTTCCATAAGAAAATTCTCTTTATCCGTCGATATTTTTACATCTTTCAATTTATTTTCTTTACTGTTGGTGTCAGAGAAAAGCGCACCTATTGCATCACCTCCTGAAATTTCAATGGACCCTCCTGTCATTTTGATTGTAGCGTTATTTGTTTGTGCTATAACACCAACGGAAGCATTTTTAATTGTTGTGTTTCCATTCAACTCAATTGTACTGGAGTTCTTTGCAAAGGCACCGAATTTTGTTCCATTGCCATTTGCTATCATAGAAACATCTTCGACATGGATATATCCACCACTCTTTGTGTATAACACACTGTTACTACCGGTTACTGTTCCATCTGTCATGAAAATTTTTGATTTCTCATCAACGGCATGGAGTCCATCACCGTTAGAGGATACGATTTGAGCCTTGTTGTTTATAGTAATTGTACTGCCATTTTCAGCGTTGACTGAATCTTTTTCTGTTTTAAGTGATCCACCAGAGACTGTGACTGCTGATTGATTATTTGCGACTATGGCATTTTCTGCTTTTGTGACCGTTACATTGTCCAAAGTAACGCTGCTTTCCTGATCAGCTTTTATTCCAATGGAGAGAGGTTTATCTTCGCTCTTGCTGGTTATCTGTACACCTTCCAGCTTGTTTTGATCGCTTTTACTCTTTGTGAACGAAGCCCCTATTTCGGAAACAGCAATGGATCCACCGGTCATGCTGATTGTGCCACCCTCTTGTGCATCAAGGCCGATTTTAGCCTCTTCAATTGTGGTATTTTGCAAATTAATCATGCTGTTAGGACCAATGGCACTTGCGCCTGTTCCTTTGTTATATGCGGTGAGAGTGATATCTGTGACATCAATATATCCGCTATTTTCTGCCAACAATGCAGCTTTTTTCCCGGTGACTTCTCCTCCTGTCATGGTGATTTGAGATTTTTCACCATCGGCATGAAGCCCATTATTTTCAGATGTTACTTTAACGTTATTACTTAAAGTGACGGTACTTCCGGTATTCTCTATCATTCCACCGAATGATCCCCCAGATATTATTACGCGAGTATCAGATTGTGCATGTACAGCGTATTTTGCTTTAGTAACAGTGACATTGTTCAAATTAACAGTGCCTTTTTGAACACTTACACCTTTCGTCGCTGTATTGTTCTTATCACCGGATATTTTTACGTTTTCTAGTGTGCTTTTGCCACTGTCGTCGGTGTGGATAATAGCACCAAATCTAGCTGCAATAGAGCCCCCAGTCATTTTGATTATGCTACCGTGCCATATTTCAATACCAGAATACATTTCAGTATCGTTAGCACTTTTAATAGTTGTGTTTTTTAATTCAATCGTACTGGCGTTCGACGCATACACAGCCATCAAACTGTCATTTGCTGGATGTCCCCCTGTAATTATTAAATTTTCACCAGTGATTGTGCTGCCACCTGCTGCTTGAAGATATTCATAGGTTTCTCCTGGTGTTGCTGTTTTTACTTCTCCTTTATCAGCTTTAAGGCTTCCAGCTTGTACATTGAGATGCGTGCCAAATAGCAAGATTGTTGCGGCGGCTGTGCATAATAAGAGGGCTTTTTTGGACATCATGCTTTCCTCACTTATAATCCCTCAATTAATCCCTCAATGTTTTTCCCGCTTAATAAATGCGTTAGAAGAATAACAATGGATATTTGAAATATTAACTACAGTTAATGAATTTACTTTAATTTGTCAAATGCAGTATTAATATTATATTATGGTAATTTATACTTAAAATACATAAAGAATTAAATATACTTTATAGAAAGAGTGCAAATTTATACAAAATTTATTTATAATATATTGTCTTAAAAGAATTTTATTGTAAATATTTTGAATACATTTTCAGAAAAACAAGTGTGGTATAATTCTAAAGTTAGATTTAATTTTTATTACAGTTTAATATTTTATCAAATTGAAGCATGACGATACTATTCAGTATTGTTGATTATTTCTCATAAGATTCTTCTCAACCTCTCATTTTGCGCGGATTCCGAGAGCAAATCAATGGTCCATGGAAAGCCGCAACCGTGACCCACCGCTATGAGAAACAAAGCGGCTATACCACAGAAATCACCTTAGAGGCACCAGAGAAGGGAAAACAGCCATGGGAAAAGTCAACCTCGTAGAATGCCGTGCACAAGAAAATCAAAGGGATAACATGCTCTCTTCATTTCGAGAGGTCCCACACAATCTTGAAGCGGAACAAGCCTTGCTCGGGGCAATTCTCATAAACAATGATGCGCTTGATTGCGTTTCGGACTTTCTTAAAGCAGAGCATTTTTTTGAACCCTTGCATCAAAAGATCTTTGAGATTGCCTCACAGATGATCCATAAGGGAAAACTTGCCAATCCCGTGACCATGAAACCCTTTCTTCCAGCAGAAGAAAAAATTGGTGATATCACTGTCTTTCATTACGTTGTACGTCTCGCTAAAGAAGCGATCACCATCATTAATGCACAAGATTACGGGCGGATTATTTATGATCTTTTCCTGCGACGCTGTTTGATTAATCTTGGCAATGAAATTGTTAATAAAGCCTTTGATGCTCCTGTAGAATTGAGTCCCTCACAACAGATTGAAATGATCGAGCAGCAGTTGTTTGAATTAGCAGAAAAAGGAAAATATGGCGGTGGATTTGAAAATTTTGCAGGCGCTCTCACAAAGGCGCTTACCATGGCAAGTGCTGCTAAAGCGCGTTCCTCAAGGCTTTCAGGAATCGCAACCCATATCAAAAACCTTGATGAGAAAATGGGAGGGTTACAAAAATCTGATCTCATTATCATCGCTGGTCGCCCCGGTATGGGGAAAACCTCTCTTGCAACCAACATTGCCTTTAATATTGCCAATGCTTACAAGCGTGATGACCAAACACAAGAACAAGACAATGGGGGAGGCATTGTTGGATTCTTCTCCCTAGAAATGTCCTCAGAGCAGCTAGCAACCCGTATCATTTCTGAGCAAACGGAGGTCTCTTCTTCTGATATTAGGCGGGGCAATCTCTCAGAACAGCAATTTACTAAACTCATCCACATGACACGTTCTCTGCAAAAAGCCCCGCTTTATATCGACCAAACGGGTGGTCTGTCTGTTGCTCAATTGGCAGCGCGTGCAAGGCGCCTCAAACGGCAACATGGTTTAGATGTGTTGATTATTGATTATATCCAGCTCGTGACGGGTCATACAAAGCGTTCCTCAGACAGCCGTGTGCAAGAAATGACAGCTATTACCATGGCTCTTAAAGCGCTAGCAAAAGAACTAAATATTCCTATCATTGCTCTTTCACAGCTTTCACGGCAAGTTGAAAACCGCACCGATAAACGGCCACAACTTTCTGATTTACGTGAATCCGGTTCGATTGAACAAGATGCTGATATTGTTTTGTTTGTCTATCGTGAAGAATATTACTTAAAAAATGAACAGCCAAAGGAAGGCAGCGTTGAATCTGTTAAATGGCAAGAGAAGATGGATCAGGTGAGGGGGCAGGCGGAGGTGATTATCGCCAAACAACGCCATGGTCCCACAGGCACTGTTCCTCTTGCTTTCCAAGCTGATTTTACACGTTTTAGTGATCTATGAAGAAAATCATAAGAGAAAAACATGCATAAAAGGGGCAATAAATGGCCTTTGAAAGGCCTTTGAAGACCCTTTGAGAGCTCTTTAAAAAAATGAAAATCCTTTGAAAATGAAGTTATTTTTACAAAATATGATGCAAATGATACAAAATTTACTGCTCTCTACATGCATATCTTACAGATTTTAGATATCAAATAAGGGGATTGTTGGAAAAGATGAATCGCCTCAAATTGCGATTCTGAGCCAATAAAAATAAGACTCATGAAAGCGGCTCTAGATACCTCTTAAAGCTTCTCTGAGAACCGCTTAAAAGCTCTGTGAAAAAAAATGAATTGCTGCAAAACCCAGTGTCAAATTATGCAAAACCTAGTGGCAAGCTACAAGAGCATTACCATAAACCCAGCAATTGCCATCATGAGATAAATTGCTTTCATTTTCGATAAAACCACCGAGTTGACCAGCCTTGACATCAGAAAAGCTTTTTAAAGCCTGAATGCGATACAATATGCGATTAGCAAAGAGACGCGTTTCATTTGTAAGTGCAAATTTCTTTTGCATAGAAACAATCCTTATAGAATGAGATTTTAAATGAAAGATTTGGAAAGCAGGCGCCCCCGCCGCGCCCGTGGTGTTATTTATGCTGCTTGATTTATGATTTGATCACAAATTTTGATTTTACCATTCAATTTTTTTGTATCTATATATGAATTACCAAAAACACTCACTTTATTGCAAATGTATGTACCACCTGTAATTTTAGCATTGTCATAAATACAAGCATCATCACAAACCACAGCAAAAAACCAAACTTGTGCGTTACCAAAAATCTTTGCATTCCCATAAGCTTGCGCATAGCCAGTTAGTAAAGCGTTCTCATAAATTTTTGCATTGCCTTTTATAACAGCCCTGTCAGAAACTTCAGAATTATTCAAAACACAGGCATGATTGTAAACAAAAGCCCTTCCCAAAACCCTAGCATTATCAGCAATTTTTGCATTGTCATAAATTTTTGCATAATCACAAACCTTTGCATTGTCACAAACCTTTGCATTATCGAAAACGCTAGCATAATTGGAAACTTGCGCATTATCAGACACGACGCCATTGTCAGCAACCCACGCATCATCATAAACCCAGCAGTTACCATCATGAGAGAGATTATTTTCATTCTCAATAAAGCCCCCCAATTGACCAGCCTTGACATCAGCAAAATCTCTTAATGCACGAATGCGATAAAGGGTACGATTACCAACGACATGCGTTTCATTTGTTAATTCATATTTTTTGGATACAATTTTAGATACAGTTTTAGTGGTCATAGGGAGCTCCCAATCTAAATAATGGATAAAATTTGAATGAAATGTTCTTAAGAAGGGGCGCCCCCGCCGCGCCCACGGTGTTATTTACGCAGTTTGATTTGCATTTTCAAAATTGTAATCATAACTATAATCATCATAATATTCATGACGATAATAATCTTCCTCACTACCAAACCTTGGAATTGCCTCATCATGAAGTTGATCATCAGGAGTTAACGAGGCGGCGCTATGAACACAAGAATCTCCTGAGACAAGAGAGCCACAAACCACGGCATCATCAACGACATAGGAATAATCACATATATAAGCACCATCACTTATTTTTGCATTGCCACCGACATGGGCATTATCGCAAATGACGGTCATATCAGAAATATGGGCATGCCCACTTACAGAGGCGTTATCATAAATTTTAACATTGCCTTCAATTACAGCAGCATTTTGCACATGGGCATTGCCATAGACCTCACAATAATCATTTATAGACATGCCTTCAAAAATCGCATTTCCATAAATTTTTGCATCCCCATAGACATCAACAAAATAACCTTTTATTTTTGCATTCTCAAAGACCCGAGCATTTTCAAAGACACGAGCATGATCATAAACCCAGCAATCCCCATCATGAGAGAGGTTATCTTCGTTTTCAATAAAGCCACCAAAGTCACCTTTTTTGACATCAGCAAAGTCTTTTAAGGCACGGATACGGTACAATAAGTGACCATCTATGCATTGCATATCATCAGTTAATTCATATTTTTTGGATGTTGCTTTCTTATTAACAGTAGCGTTCATAGCTAGTGTCTCCTTATCAATACTGTTTTTCATTGACACCCCTATAAGGGCACCGGGCGTTGAAAAACACGGTGATAAGTCCGTTGTTACGCTTTTCTCATAAGAGTCTTGTATGACGTAACACACCCGGCAAAATCTTAATATACTAACAAAAGCATAAAAGATAGTTGCTTTTAAAAGGTTTTGGAAAGGTTGTTTCGTAACCTATCCGCTTATCATTAAGTGTTTTTCATCACTTGATTATTTATATAACAAAATACGTATTTATTGTCAACTATCTTTTATTCTTTTTTGTGTTTTTTTATAATTATTTTTTATACCATTGTGTATAAATATGCGTCATATGCTTATAAATATTTTCTGTTTTATTGACTTTATTTGACTCTATATTACGCAATTGCGTTATTTTTCTCTTTTAAACATCATAATAACTAAAAACGCTCTCATAATGCCTATTTTTAACTTTATAACGCATCATTATTTTTATGAGATAACTTGTGAATATTTTTGTGAATTTTTTATAAGAGGTTTGTAATTTAGACAGCTTTATAGAGACCGCGTCTTTATACACAACGCTTTTGATTCAAATCTAGTGTTTTGATTCATTCTCTATAGCCACCGCATCATTCTCATAAAAAGGATAATATGATCATGCGGTTTTGATTTTTATAAAAACATTTTGAATTCTTATATCCTTATCAAAATGCCTTTTTATGGGCTTTTGTCTCTTGTCAGTTATTAGCAGTCATTTTACCCCCTCATTTTAAAAAAAACTTTTTGATAAAAATAAAAACCATTATATTTCAATATGTTAGTATGTTTTGAGAAATAATCAGTGCTAATAAGATGATTTATAGTGACAATTGATATCAATTGAACAAAACTTGTCAGTATCTGTCTAAAAATTTAACAGACAACATTTATGATTAGAGTGCGTGTTTAAATCATGTTTTATGAGAGGGTATATAATCCTTTAAAGCCTTTCAAAAAACAGCTTGTGATTATAAGAAATGCTATCAAGGCTTTTATAGCTATTAATTTTATAGGTTTTGAGGGTTTTGAAGGTTTTGAGGGTTCTTTTTTAGCCTCACTTTAAAAAAAATTTTTAGTAAAAAATAAAAAGTGTTATATTTCAATAAGTTAATTTTTATCAATTTTCAAAAAACAACTGATAATTGACGATATATCGTATAAATGCAACCATTACTATATGTTTTGAGGGTTTTTGAGGGTTTTGAAGGTGTCATAACGTAAAGATAAAAACATTCATTCTTCTCTTTAAAGAGAGCTTTTGAAAGATATGATGCTCTCATTTGAGATTGCGATATAATCTTTTAAAGGCAATGTAAAAAATCTTATCTTCTCTTTTTAGAATAGCGCACGGTAAATCATTCCTTTTAAGATTGTACATAAGCAACATAACAAGAGAAGTATAGATTACGGTTATAAGATCTATACCCCTTATGAGATTGGCATGTTCATATGATAGGCATGCTTCATAAGTCTTAAGTCTCTTCAGTTTCTCTTAATTCCAAATTTGGTAGGTTCTTAACAATCTTCATTGTTTCTAAACTCACTGTAATAACCCTTTGGAACAATTCCAATGGATAAGCAGGATTGCCAACGGTCTCAACCGCATAGCGATTGGCATCATTAACAATGCCACTCTTTTTATCAGTCTTTACACATTGCCGCCCCATAACCCATTCAAGAGCAGATTTACCATTTACGATATACTCATAAGCTTCCTTAGGTATATCTGTTATTATGATATTGCTATTGTAAATAACTGTAGACTTATCCTTTTCCTTACTATTTTTGATTTTTGCGAATTTCATTTCTGTAACGTAATAAAACTTTTCGGGATTAGAGATATCTTTCAGTTTTGGATTGCCTTTTTTAAAGGTCACGGGATAAGGCTCTACGGTTTCATAATTAACGTGCAAATTGCCTAATTCACGACCCGCATTAACAAATGCCCAGAAATCTTCAGTGCTCTTTACGCAAGGGATGCGAGGCAATTCTTTAGAGAGATTATCAGCATAGCGAGCACGGTAATCTTCAGAATGCAAGATCCCGTAAACATAATAGAAGATATCATCTTTCGTTATGGTTTCATTAGGATAAGCAGCCTTAAAATGTGCTAAACCTTCGTCAGTAATGGCATCACGGCGTTGTAAACCAGCTGCTTTGCTTTCCTCTGTAGAATTTGCAAATAAATGGGATTGTTTTTCGTTCTTATCTTTTGAAGCCACAACATCTTCATAGAAATATCGTGGAAAGCATTGTCCAGTATCCATCGTGTGATAATTAGGTACATCTTTAGCCATAAAAACAGAAAATCCTGATTGAGTTCCTGTACCTGTAACTTGTATCACCCTATTATCAACCGTTTTTCCCATAGGGAATATACGCGGCATTTGATAAACTCTTTCATTGAAAGTACGATTGTAGTAAAGCCATTGTCGTGTGAAAGGGCGGTACAAACTTTGCGCAAGGCAAGTTTCTTCAAATTTGAAGTGCTTTCCTTTCAGCAAATCCTGTTTAACATTATGGCTCCAACTGATCTTCTTTTCATCCGAATTGACAAAGTTGTTTACGGCATTGATATGTGTTTTACGGTCAGTACGTGGATAGGTCTTATTAAAACGTTTTACTTCGCAATTATAGAAAGCAATCATATTGTTCATATTTTTTGCTAAAATTTTACGACTTGAGTTATATGCCCACGCATCACGACTGGTTACGATACCGCAAGAAAAAGTTTCAAAGAGTTTTTTATCATGCCCCTTTTTAACACCTATAGCTAGGAATGTTTTAAAGCTGTCATCACGTTGATTTATCCAATCACCATGCTTGTCTGGTGTAATTATTTTCCAACCGTGTTCACTCCGTGTAATGCCATCAATACTACCAAAGAATTTGAGGATAGACAGCTTCTTTTCCGTCGTGAGATTATTACCAATGTCATGATAATAAATCTTACAGGACTGTTTTTCTTTTGGATTACGCACAAAAAGGGTTATCGCTATTCCATTTTGGCTTCCTGAAGCAAAAACATTTTCTCCTTCTTTTGAAAGTTCTTTGGATTTTATGTTTTTTCGAATATCACCACGAAGATTAATAATGTAAATAGAAGAATATTCATTCTGTAAGCACTTTCGCATGCCATCGGCAAATGTTTTATCTATCCATCCATTGCCAGAAACATAAGCTACGACACCACCTTGCGGACTTAAGCGATTACTTGCCCAACGAATGGCTCTAATATAGCTGTCATAGAGATTTCTTTTTAATGTTGCTTGAGATTTCAAAGCATATGTATCTCTAATACTTGTATCAAGTGTTTCATATTCTACATTCGCATTATTATCATTTTCACTTCTTTGCCCTGTTGAATAAGGGGGATTGCCAACAATAACTTGGATATCAGTTTCCTGTTGTTTTTTACACCGTTCCGAATTCTCAAACATATAGTGTGTAAAGAAGTCCTTTTCTTCAAGCATCAAAAACGTATCAGTTAAACAAATCCCTTCAAACGGGATATAATCTCCTTTCATAAGACTATGATAGGTTGCTTCAATATTAATCGCTGCTATGTAATAAGCTAAGAGAACAATCTCATTGGCTTTGATTTCATGACGGAACTTATATTCCATATCTTCTGGTTTTATCAGATTAGAGTGTAAAAGCCGTGTGATAAAGGTACCGGTACCGGTAAAGGGGTCAAGGATAGAGACACCTCGAGTGCTTAAACTTTTTCCAAACTCTTGCTCTAACACATCATTGACGGAATGTAAGATAAAGTCGACAATTTCAATCGGTGTATAAACAATCCCAAGCTTATCGGTTGTCTTTTTAAATGCCTTAGTAAAGAAATCTTCGTAAAGCTTGATAATCAGATTTTGTTTTGCGTGCGCGTCAATAATTCCATCCGTATCTTCTTTCACACTATTATAAAACTTCTCAAGATCTTTGGCTTCTTCTTTGATATTCATTTTATCCAGTTCAGCTAAGATCTTTTCCATCGCTTGCGAAATGGCGTTTTTACTCACAAACTCATTGCCATCAAACAAAGATTCAAAGATAGGACGCGTCACAAGATGTTGTGCAAGCATCTCAAGAGCATCTTCTTGCTCGATACTATCATTTAAACCGTTCTTTAATTCCTTATGAAAGGTGTTAAAGGCATCGTAAGCTTCACTCTTTTTATCAGCAAGCAAGCTTTTGAGACGGATAATGTGATTTTGTGCAATCTCTGCTACATTGCCCGCCCAGTTTCCCCACTGATTAGGTTCCGTACATTTGTCGGCAATGATTGGTTTAATAGCACGCGAGAATTGATCAATGTAAACATCTAGTTCTAATTCTCCTTGTCCGTTATCTTCATGAGACGTTTCACGGGCTAATGAACCAATATGCAGCCCCGCACTTTCAGATCTTGCGTGAAAAGATAGTTCATCAACAACATCCGTCATTGCTTTTAAAGCAGGGTTTAAAGTTACCCCCACAACCTCAAACAAATGACGAATATCTTGATTAAGCTCTAAGGCTTTCATTTTATTTTTAAAGTGGTCATCATGAGCGCGTAAAGCATTAAGAACTTGCCAAATGACATCATATTTTTTATTGTTTTCTAAAGCTTGTGCTGGTGGAATATTGAAGGGAATCCCTACTGGTAAAATAATATAGCCTGTTTCCTTATTGGGGGCACGACGCATAACGCGCCCCACGGCTTGTATAATATCCACGTGACTTTTGCGCGGGTGTAAAAACATTACCGCATCAAGAGAAGGCACATCCACCCCCTCAGACAAACATCTTACATTGGTTAAGATACGACAGCTATTCTCATCGGTGTCTTCTTTAAGCCAATCAAGTAATTTATTTCGGTCCTTACCATTAAAAGTCCCGTCAATATGTTCAATTTCAAAATTAAGAGAGGTTTTACTTTCAGGAACAAATTTATGATATTCATCAATCGCTTGATTGAATTTTCTGCTAATTTTGTCAGAAGTTTCGATATCTTTACAAAAAGCCAGAGAACGCCGCATGGGCTTTATATCATCATCTTCATCTTTCTTTTCTATTTGAGCAAGAGCTTTGTAGCAACCAATAATCTTTGTTGTATCATCAAGAATGAGTTCAGAGTTTTTATCTTTAAGGCGTTTCTGAATCGTTGCGTTGATAATAGCTTCATCAACAGCTAAAACGATAACCTTATAAGGTGCTAACAGTTTATCTTTTAAAGCTTTTGAGAAGGTATAAGTGTAAAGGTTTTTGCCATAGAAATCTTCATTATCCATAGAGGCAAGAACAGCATCAGATAAGTCAGCTTTCCTTTTCAACTTGTCCGTAAAGATACGAGGTGTTGCGGTCATATAGAGGCGTTTTTTGCCCTGAACAATGCTGTTATCATGAACTTTGACAAACTCAGATTCCCTTTTATCTGATCCCAACACAGCACCCGTTGTACGGTGAGCTTCATCACAGATGATCAGATCAAATTCGGGTAATCCATAATCTTTTTGTGCATCGGATATCACTTGTATCGAATGATAAGTCGAAAATACCACCATCATTGCATCTGCTTGGTTTTCACAAGCTTCTTTGGCAAGTGCTTGTGCATCCGTTGTTGCAGGCAATGCAAGATCTGATGTTTCCATTTCAATAATATCATCTTGATTTTTACGACGCTTGCCAACTTTTGTATCCGAACAAACAGCAAAGGAATGCAATGGAATTTGTGCATCCGCTGTCCATTCTCGTATCGTTTGCGAGACTAATGCAAGAGAAGGCACTAAAAACAAAACACGCTTACCTTTTCCGGCTATTTGTTCTGCTATCTTAAGACTTGTAAATGTTTTACCCGTCCCACACGCCATAATGAGCTTGCCACGGTCTGCTTCTTGTAATCCCTCACAGACTTTCTGAATTGCTTCTATCTGATGGGGGCGTGGTTCTTTTGTCGATTTAAGAACGACTTCTTTTTTTGTTGCAAAGATTTGCCAGTCTATACGACTGTTTTCCATATGACGAAGGTCAATACGATAAACCGGTATCGCTTGTCCTTTAATCATTGCATTCACATTGTCACTTAAATTCACTTCAGTGCTATCAACCAGAAGGCGATATTTGAAGATATCTTTCCCAGAGGCAGCAATAAAGCTATCAATATCCTTTTTACTGATCTGATGGTCTGGTTTATAAAACTTACATTGAATAGCTACATACCCATCTCGATTACGGAGTTTAGCAACCAAATCAATGCCGATATCATTTTTATTCCAACCCTCATGTTCTTTAGCCCACTCGTAATAGCTCTGAACCTTTTCATATCGCCCATAATGAAGCGGGTCATGCATAAGATATTTCGTCACAAAACTTTCAAAGATTTTTCCTTTTTTTGCATTTGAGGTTGCCTGTTGGCGATAAGACTGTAAGAGAGAGCGTAAAGAGGATTGTTTATTATCAGAATTGAGAGATTGAGACATTATTCAATAAACTCCATTGCCTTATGAGACTCAAAAAATCACAATGGCGTTTCATAAATACATTTAGAACAAATATCGAGTACCCAATAAACCAAAATGGCGCAAAAACCTATCAAATGCTTTAAAAAAATTTACAAGATGCAATTATAAACAGCCTATAAACAGCAAAGTAGTAAAATTTACTATTCATTTTATGGAAATCAAAACAAATTCGAACCGTGTTTAAGAAATCAAAATGAATAGTTTGATAAATATCAAATGAAACCTTCAAAACCCTCAAAAACCCTCAAAACATATAGTAATGGTTGTATTTATACGATATGCCGTCAATTATCAGTTGTTTTTTGAAAGTTGATAAAAATTAACATATTGAAATATAACACTTTTTATTTTTTACTAAAATTTTTTTTAAAGTGAGACTAAAAAAGAACCCTCAAAACCCCTCAAAACATATAAGAAAAGTTGTTTTTATGATTCCTATATCTCTTATTACTTGTAAAAATCTATAAAAAAGGTAAGGATAGAAAAGAATATGTTTTATCAATAAGTTATATTGAATTGCCCAATAAGCGTTAAGTGGTGTTGTAAAAGCAATTTTTACACTTTTTGCTATAGGTTTTGAGGGGGGGTGAAAAAGTGCTTCATTGTTGTGTTCTCTGATTTTTCACCAAAGGATGCCATTCATAGCGTATGGTAGGACGACCGCCTTTTTGCGCCTTGTCTTCACAGATTTCACGAAGATAGTTGCAACGGCATAAAAGCTCTAAAGCTTTTTTAATGGCTTCCTTGTCTTTTAAACGCGTCCAGTTACGCTGGAGAATATCACGAGCAGTAAAGACACTAGGCAAGTATTCACAACGCTCTACAAGCAAATTTGCATGCTCTATTGTTAAGCTATCATCCGCCGCATAAAGACGTTTCGCATGGCTTAAAAGATATTTTGACCAATGCAAAGCCATAAAAAGATAAGGGTAACTTACTTCAAAACGATTACCATCAACAAGTTCGAAGATTAAGGCAAGACTTGCTATGGTTTTTGGCATTTTTAAAAGATAGGATTGTAAGGTTTCAGAGAGATTATCCTCTCTCACTTCTTTATGAAGATTTTCCCACCATTCACGAAATGCCTCTTGTGCTTCGGGAGAAAAATGTATCACCCGCGGCTGTTCAGGAGAGCCTAACGGTTTATCGCGAAAAGAACGAAACACCTCTTCATAGTCTTTATAGGCGTCTTGTAAGGGGGCTCTATCAATCCATTTGCATTCTTTATTGTTATCGGGCCAAACGATTATTTGAAAACGTTGCAATAAACCATCATCGTTTATCCCACGCTTTATCGCTTGTACAATGGGAATAATCCGAGAAGGTTGAATGCCCCCAATCATAGAAACCGTTGCATTTTCAACATGGATTGTACCACGCCCAATACGGTCATGGGTATAGGGTATATCACCATTGAAAGATTGCAAATAAAAACCACGGTCTGTTTGATATTCCTTACGATTTAGATTTTCTAAAAAACCAGAAAGTTCATCACGGACTAACAATAATCCATGCGGGTTTTCTTTGAGTAATTCTCCAAGCTTTTCAACCGTTGCATCATTGACAAGAAGACGCCGCTTTGTATCGTTCTGATTACTTTCTTCCTCATTCTCAATCATTTCTTCTAAAAAGGCACGGGTTGCGTCATAATCACCCTTTTTAAAAGCCTTTGCTGCTTTTTTATTTACTTCTTTTTTACGCAAGGTCTCAAAAGCTTCCTTCACTTTTGCTTGTTTATTCTTTTGTTGACAATTTTTATGCCATTCATTTTGTAAGCTATAGAGCGGTGAGAGAGCGGCTTGCATAGCAGGTGTTTTTCGTGCAGAAGGTTCTCCAATAATCATCCCCCATAGATTAGGAACAATGTACCAATTATCAAACTGTCTTGGCGCGATACGAACCCCATTGCCAATCACAGAGGCTAAAGCACAGATAGCAGAGACAGCCACAAAATCGATAGGCGATTGTTGACGGTCAGCAATATCATAAATATACCTTCCCAATACCAATGGAACTTGTTTAGCGTGAAAAGGTTCAACCGGTAAAAGCGCTTTGTTGATTGGTTTTAATTCACCCCAGCCCATTTGTTGCAAAGCCTGTTCATAAGGAATGGCTTGTAAACAGGGATGCTCCTTTAAAGAGACAGGGGTGTTATCATTATCAGTATTCTTTACAGAGCTATTTTCATTATTATCAAGACTATGTTTTTTCATTATTTTTCTCTTTCATAATTTAATAATAAAACGTTAAAATCAGCTCCTTCGGGAGCTTGCATCATCAAGACTTCAAAGCCTTGGCATTGCGCACGGGTAGCAAGGGCAAAACCTGCTTTACGACCCGCCTCATCGCCATCCATAGCTATGGTGAGATGGGCTTTTGATTTGATATGGGGTAAATTCACATGCGTCATGCCACTGGTTGAAAGGGATGCCCATAAAGTCACAGGCTCTGATAACAGACCAGACAGCAGAGAAAGACCTGTTTCAATTCCCTCACAAATGACCAGATGTTGATGATTGGCTTGGCTTAAATGTACAGCACCGCCCTTAACAGAGCCCAGCATGGCTTTTGTTGGTAACTGTTCTGTTTTGCATCCATTGTCTTGTAAAAAGGTTCTATGGATTGCAAAGGAGCCACCACCCTCAACAAGAGCAACCAATGCGGGGATGGTTTTCCCAGAGGGATGAGGGCATTTGCTATGAAAACGTAAATTGGAGGGTAATTCACAAGTGATACCACGCTTGCGTAAATAAAGCTCTGCTATGGTCCCTTTAATGGGTTGACTTTGCTTCCAAATCTCTTGTGCTTTAGCAACTTTCTGTATTGCTGTTTTCTGCTCTAATAAAGAGCGATTGTAACAAGAGGTTTTATGAACGAAATATGCTTGCTTCTCTTTTTGACAGTAAGCATTTTTATCAATCAACCCAATATTCTTAAGAGCTTGTAAGATTTCTCTAAAAGAGCAGCCGGCATAACAATAGAGTAAGAGACGCCCATCATTTCCATTGGCAAGAGCTAAACTAGGTGACCTATCATCATGGGCAGGACAACGGGCAAGTCCATAATGCCCGTGCCAAACACCATGCAAGGCACAAACCATGCTTTGAGCATTTGTACAATGCATAAAATACCATCCTGCTACTTGCATTACAGGACAGATTTTGTTATTTCAGAATTTGTGAGACTTGAAATACTTTTGTCTGTCCTATAAGGCAAAGTTTTTCTTTAAGCGGCGTTGTTGCTACGTTGGTTTTTAGCCTTCTCGATTACATCATGAAGGTCTGATGCTAACCAACGGGATAAGGCACCAATTTTTAGAGGTTTTGGTACCGTTCCATCAGCAACACGCCGCCAAAGTGTTGTAACGCTTATACCAAGCAGTTTTGCACTCTCACGAGTTGTGAGAAGTCCTTTATTTGTATTCATGGAATCCCCATTTATTTAAACATTCAAGTGACCGAATCACTATTTAATGACCGTATATAAATAGCATTTTGTATCAAACATTACCAGCAAAAACATACGTTTCTTGCATAAAAAACAATATGTTGTGGTTGTGGTCTTCATAATAAGCAATAATTTGTGGTTGCTATTATTCATTATGGATATAATAAAGGCAAAGACATAGAGTTATTCTTAACTTTTATGATTTTGCCCCGTGACATAAGCCGCCCATTTATCCATATAAACACGGCGCTGTTCTAAATAATCAGTACGACGGTAAGCACGCTCTACTTTACCCCCGACCGTATGACCTAGAATGGTTTCTGCTACCTCAAAAGGGGCATCAGTTGTTTCTGCTAGCCAATCGCGTAAACTAGACCGAAAACCATGCGGGCAGGCTTCAAGTCCAATTTTTTTCATATATTGTGACATACAAGTATCAGCAAGGGAACCTCGACCTGTTGCAGAAAAAAGGAACCCATTACGAGAAAGCAAACGCGCTTGTTTTAAAATTTCCAATGCCTCTGATGATAAAGGCACGCGAAACTCTGTTGTAGTATCACGCCTTCCTTTCATATTTTCAGCAGGGATGGTCCAGATATCATCTTTAATCTGATCTTCACGAATATGGCGCAAAGGATAGGTACGAACCCCTGTAAGGATAAGCAAACGTAAAGCCAGTTGTGTTAGGGTTGTTGTTTGGCAAAGCGTTTTATAAAAAGCCGGTATATCTTTCCAATCCATTGCAGGTCTATTTTGCGTTTTATGGCGTTGTTTCCCCAGCAAAGCTTTTGCTTTTGCTGTAGCCTGTAAATCAACATCCAAACCTAATGCAGCGGCATGTTTAAAACAAAGATTGAGACGCATCAGTGCTGTATTAGCTGTCCCAGCTTTTGTATGCCAGATGGGAGCAAGTGTATTGCGTATATCAGTTTGTGTAATCTCTGAAACCGGCATACAGCCTAATTTAGGGAGAATATGAAGTTTTAAAGGTGAAAACCAATCTCCATTTTTACCATCTCCTTTTAATTCAGCTTTACGGCTTTCAAAAGCATCCAAAGCGATATCTTTGAGATAATGCAGATTACGCATTGCCTCACGCTTTTGTTTCTCACGTTCTTTAATGGGGTCACGACCCTCACGTAAAACAGAACGCCATTGGGTTGCACATTCACGGGCTTGTTTTAAAGAGACATCTCTTAAAGCCCCCAATCCCATTTCACGACGGCGTCCGTGGATGGTATAGCGTAAAAGCCATTGAGCACCACCATCTTTACGCTTGTGAAGTAGCAAGCCGGCACCATCATTATATTTGCCAGCTCCCAATGTTGCGACAGCCCTTGCATTAAGACGATTCATTAAAGGCATTTTTGCTCCTTTCTAAACGGTTTTCTACCCACACGATAACCCCGCTTATGATGTGCAAGTAAGTGACTTTAATTGATACAAAATGAAATGATTTGAAATGAGAGAATCTTACAATATTCGGGGGTATGATACAAGTTGAAAAAGGATGATTTATCTTTATAAATCAATACGTTGTATACCTTCGTAAGCGTAAAGATGGTGGTGCTCAGTGGATTTATCACTGTACCCTTCACGGGCAGCGGCGTAAAGTGGGTTTGGGGGTTTTAAGAGATGTTTCTTTCAAATAAGCGTGTGAATTAACAACCCGATGGCGTTTTGTTCTTCGTGAGGGGCGTGATTCCATTGAGAAACGTCGTATCGTTATCCTATTCAAAAAAATTATTGATGATGAGGGATATGCATTTGATTTTTCTTAAAGATTTGTTTTTCTTGTTTGCGTTATACCGGCATTATTTTATTTGTCATCTATATCGTATAGCTGGACAGTTATTGCAATAACAATGGTGGGGGTGCGGGTTGTGCCATATATTGTGGTATTTCTGTGATATTGAAGAAAGATTGGTGGTATGTCAAAAATATCATAGGATATATGGGTGAGAGTATTATTCCTTATTGGATGGAGACCAAGGGTGTAGATATGGCTGTAAAAATTAATATACAAAGCTTAACTTTATACTCTATTTTTGTTGCATGTATCGTTTTTGCTTTAAAATATTGGGCATATTACATTACTGATTCGGTTGCACTTTATTCAGATGCATTGGAATCGATTGTCAATATCCTTGCTGCATTGGCTGCGTGGTGGGCTGTTAAAGTCAGTCTGAAGCCGGCGGATCATGATCATCCTTTTGGGCATCATAAAGCCGAATATTTTTCTGCGATTCTTGAAGGAATCCTGATCATTATTGCGGCAATGATTATTTTAAGGGAAGCATGGATTGCTCTTTCGACCGTTAAATTGTTGCAAAAACCTGGAATATGGATCGTTATGCATCTTAGCGCGAGTGTCATAAATTCCCTTTGGGGATTTGTGCTGATTCGGCAGGGAAAAATTCACCGTTCACCAGCTCTTAAAGCCGATGGAGTGCATTTCATAACAGATGTTTTTACCTCTTTTGCCATTTTAGTTGGTTTGATTGCTGGTTTTATGGGGGGATGGAATATCTTGGATCCGATTTTAGCAATCATTATTGCCATTAATATTCTTTTGCAGGGCTGGAAGGTGATTAACAGTGCCGTTCAAGGGCTTATGGATGTTGGAGTTGAATTGAATGAAACGATGCGGATTCGTGAGCTTATTTCTGCAAATGCACAGGGTGCACTTGAAGTCCATGATTTGCTTACACGTGTTGCTGGTAGAGTGACTTTTATAGAGTTTCATTTGGTTGTACCAGCCGCAATGTCGGTCGGAGAGGCACATCAGATTTGCGATAAAATTGAAGATGTTCTGCAAAAAGAATTTGATAATGTGCGTGTTTCTATTCATGTCGAGCCTGAAGAGGAGGCGAAGTTGCCTCTCGGTACAACGGTTGTTCCTTTTATATAAAAATTTTTCTCAATTGTTTGATAGTGTAAAGCATTGTATTTTTGGATGATAATACAGAGTACACGCATCCTATAAAATACAACATATTGATTTATGAAAATAATTTATCGTTTTGCATGTTGAATGAGAGTTTCGAATATCCTGAGATTCTCTTATTTCAAACGTGCTTATGTTGAAGCAATCAAAATCATCCCCTTGCACGCCACAAGTGGGATTATTGTGTGGATAAAAAATAGAAAAGAAAGGAGTAAAAATATCTTTTATGAATTGTTTAAATACCAAGGGTTGCCGCAACATTGGAGGTTGGTAAATAGTATGATAGTGCCGGTTTATTACTGCACAAACGTAAAGATGGTGGTGCTCAGTGGATTTATCGATATATCATCCCTATATATCATCCATGGGCGGCGTGAAATGGGTTTGGGTGCTCTTTAAGAGATGCTTCTTTAAAGCAAGCGTGTGAATGAGAAACTCAATGGCGTTTTGTTCTTCGTGAGGGGTATGACCCCATAAATACAATGGTTGTTTCCATCTGATTTTTATTTTTTTCATCAATTAAGCATAGAAAAGTGAAGTTCAACGGAATATTTTTGATACGGATTTTTTCAGCGGATTTGTGATATGAATCATATTGACTGAGGGGGGCTGGGACAATGATGAGGGGGGCTGGACTGATGGGTGGAATATGATCTCAAGAGAAATAAACTTGTTATTAGATTGGTCTTAAGAATTTTTATTTCCTTAGTATAAAGCGGAAACTAAGCTATTCTTTAAAGGGATATGAAATAAAGAGATTTTCATTTTTTGCTGTTTTTGCAGCTTTGAGGTTGTTGTTAGCACGTGTTTAAAGATCAATTGTTTCTGTACAGGCTATTTCATTGTTTTGATTGATAAGGCGATAACGTTGCAATTGGCAGCGCCATCGATGGTGAAAGCTTTCAATGGCAAATAAATTGAAGCCTGCTGGTGGCTTTTTATTACCAAAAGCTTGTGATGCGGAAGTAACACCAACAATAGGAATTGTTCCCATTGTTCCTGTAATAGTGTGCAATGTGGGGAGATGGGTATGGCCGTGAAGAACAAGTTCACAACCATGGTGTTTGATAACGTCTAGAAAACGATTGATACCCCATAATTTTTTATGCCAAGAGGTTGCATGGTGAAAGGGGGGATGATGTATCATGACAACACGAAAAAGATTGCGTGTTGCAGCTTCATTTAAAAGTTGTGATAAAGCTTGCGCTTGTCTTTTGCCAAAATAACCAAAAGCTTGAAAAGGTGGTGTCGCAATAGCTGAGGAAGTTCCTATAATGGCAACATTCTTGCGAATGCGCATATAAGGAAAGGGCAGGGCAGGATTTTGAGGGAAATCACCTGTAATCCAAGGTTGAAAGAGAGTACAGGCTTTTTGCAATGCACCACGAACGTAGGCGTCATGATTGCCAAATGTTAAAGAAATATCTTGAGGCTGCCCTTGGTTAAGCAACCAAGTGTGTGCTTGTTCAAATTCTTTATCGAGAGCAAGATTAACAAGATCACCAGAAATGACAAGATGATCAGGATTTGTTTTTTTTAAGGCATCCATTAAAGTTTCTAAAACATCGGTTGCCATTTTGTGTTTGCGTTTTTTTTGCCAATTGAGATAGCCAGTAAGACGCTTTCCACAAAGTTCAAATAGGGAAGGTTGTGGTAGGGGGGAAAGATGCACATCCGATATATGAGCGAGATAAAACATAGGCGTTAGCATAGCGCGGAAAACGATTTAGGCAATACAAAAGAGTATAAGAGTTGCCATTATAAGAACTTCCTCAGCTAAAGCGCGTTCATTTTTTTGAGAGAAGAGAAGATTATAAAATAAAAAGACAATTTGCCGAAAAGGTAAGAAAAGTTTTTAGGAAATTTATACTTATTGGTTTTAAATAAAACAAGACAGCATACCCCATCATATTATTCTTTATTTTATTGGGGGGTATGTTGCGTATCGTGTGCTGTCTTGTAAAAGCGTCCTATAATCTTTGAGTTTTTTAACGGCTTTCACGATACCACAGACTGTTCAATAGTAAAAGACATGCAAGCAGTGCAAAGAAACCAGAAAAGATCGGAAAATAGAAAGAATTTATTAAACGGGTTTCTGTTGCTTCTTTCAAAACAATTGAAGGGGTACGAGAAGGTGCGCGGTCTTTTTGTGATTGAATCAGTTTGAAGGGAGGAAGATGAATAGCTTGTTTTTCTTTGTCGTGTAAACGCACGGTATAACCTCCGGTATGTTGACTGATGGGAGCTAGTTTTTCTTTTGTTGAAATTAGGTCAAACAGTTCGAGATTATCAAGCATTCCTACAGCAGAAAAGGCTGTTAAATCATCATTTTTGATCGTAAAAATCCCTGTTTCATCGGTATCAATCGCGGCTGTAAAGACACCTTCTTGCTCTTTTGTAAGGGTGATATTCTCTCTCTTTCCAGAAGGAAAAGTGATTTCCGCTGGTTCTGGATGATCTTTGAGTGTTTGGCGACGAACGGTTAAACGATAATGGTTGCTGGTAGCGCTTAACTTTTCCTCTTCAAGTTCGGGTTCTTTCATAAGCCAATGAGCAATGCGGCGATAAAGAGCAGCATAAGGACCTCCACCCTCAAAACCTCTTGCCCAAAGCCAACTTTCATCGGAAAGCAGCATGCCCACACGTCCTTTGCCAACATGGGAAAGAAGCAAAAGTGGTTGGTCATCAGCTCCTTTCATGAGAACCTTGCCTTTGTGCATATTTTGAATGGCAATTTGTCGTAGCCAGCGTCCCCATTGCGAGGCTGGAGTGGTAGAGGTTGCAAGATCTCTGGTCACAGGATGACGTTCGCCTTGTTTGGTTAATGTAGGACGAAAAGGTTTTTGAAGGATAGTGCCATTGGGCAATGCTGGAAGAACGCTTATTAAAGGTGTCTTTGCAAGCGAATTTTCTTTAGTAAATTCAGGCCCTGTTACGATCAGCAACGCACCACCCTTTTGTACATACTGAGCAATATAATCATAATAGATTAATGGCAGAACAGCAGAATGTTGATAGCCATCAAGGATGACGAGATCAAAACTATCAATCTCTTCAACAAACAGCTTTTTTGTGGGAAAGACCACAAGTGATAATTGGCTTGATGGCGTATTATCGGCTTTGTTGGGAGGACGCAAAATAGTAAAATGAACAAGATCTATGTTAGAGTCACCTTTCAGAAGATCGCGCCATGTCCGTTCCCCATTGTAAGGCGCACCTGAAATAAGAAGGACATGCAAACTTTCTCTGATGCCTTCAATAATAGCTATAGAACGGTTGTTTTCAAAGCTTAATTCGCCTTTGTGCGTATCGGTGGAGACTTGAATAATATTTTTTTCAGCGTGAGGAAGGGTGATTTCAGTTTGAAAAATGATACCAGGGGTTACAGAATAGTGACCAACTTCTTGTCCATTGATGCTTACAATAATATTTGCTTGCTTTGGTAGAGTATCTTGGCTGTGTCCTTTATCTTCTACCAATATAGAAAGCATCTGTGGTTTGTTAATAAGAGCAAAACGAGGGGGAGAAATAATTTTGATTTGCCGATCAAACTCTTCTGATCTTCCTGTTATCAGAGCGTTGATAGGTGCTGTAGAGTGAAGATCGGCAATGGGAGGGATATCGTGCACTTGTCCGTCGGTGATAAAAATTGTCCCTGCATAACGAGAGGGGGGGATATCAGATGTCGCTTGTGTTAAAGCATGAAACAAATTTGTTGAGGCTGCATATTGATTATCAGCAAGTTTTCCTGCTTCAATAAAGCGTGGTTCAAATTGTGGATAATGTTTCAGGGCATTGATTAATTGCGCACGTGCTTCATCACTCTCATTGGTACGTGTGCCAAATGTTTGGCTTTTGCTGCGATCAATGACAATGCCTACCGTACTTTTAAGGGGTTCACGCTGCTCTTTTACAATCATTGGATTAAGCAAAGCAAGGATGAGAGATACCAATGCCATAAGGCGTAACAGAGAGCCTTTACGTTGTGTAATAAGACCAATCATGACAAAACAAGCCGATATTCCTCCTAAGAAGAGAATCCAAGAAAGAGGCAAGAAAGACTGAAAAGTAAAGAATGGTATCATTGCTTTCTTTCTCGCTTAAAGCGTTCTAAAAGTGCTGGAACATGAACTTGGTCAGCTTTATAGTTCCCTGTAAGGACGTAGATAACTATATTTAATCCTGCACGAAATGCCCAGAGGCGTTGCATTGGATCATTGGGAATAAGAGGGTATTTCCACATGCCTTTTTCATCGAGTGCCCAAGCACCAGCAAAGTTATTGCCGGTAATCAGGAGAGCACTTACATTATCACCAAAGCTTGGAGAATTGTTTCCTTTTTTATTGGTTGATGATGATTCAACCCACAAAGGTGAACCACGGTAGAGACCGGGAAAATCTGGCATAATATAAAAAGAACGCGCAATTACATGATCTGTTGAAGCGGGTTCAATAGCGGGGATATTTAATCCTTTTAAGATGGTTCGTAATCTTTGTGTTGCTGGGGTCGCTTCTCCTTCAAGATTAAGGCTGGCGTTTATTTGATCACGCGTGTCAAAGAGAATTGTGCCTCCGTGTTTCATAAAGTTATTGATTTTTTCGAGGCTCTTTTGTGTTGGTAAAGGACTATTCGCATCAATGGGCCAATAGATTAGAGGATAGAAGGCGAGTTCATCTTTATCGAGATCAAGAGCTATCACAGAACTTGGTGAGAGCATTGTCCGTTCTGCGATAAATTGGCTCAGTGCTTCTAGACCATTTTTGCTTGTTGTATCAATTTCATGGTTATGTGTCACAACGTAAGCAAGATGCGTCGCACCTGCTGCTTGTATTATTGTTTCATCGTTATTTTCTGTCTCTTGTGCATGCACTATTGTATTATAGAGAAAAAAGGCAATAAAACTTATTACAAGGGGTAAGAGAAGCAGTACATTACGCCGCCGGTTAAAAGAAAAAGTGCTTCCTCTCCATAACATAAGAAAATTATCAAAGGCAAATAATAAGACGGCTAATCCTAACAGTGGACCAATAAGGTGTTGTTCTTTTGTCTCGTAAGAGAGAGGGTTTTCTTTTAAGAAGGATGGTAACGATGATTGTTTCTTCAAATATGATGAAGGGTTTAAGAGATTGAGGGCATAAAAATTGTTTTTTACACCATAAAGTCCAGGAGGAGTGAGAGAGGAGGGAGAGGGTGGATTTTGGTTCTCAAGGACCAGTGAGGCAACATAAGGGGGAGGCATTTGTAATTGTCCATCAGCGGTCATTGTTCGCCAAGGCTTTTGTATTGTTGTTTGTTCTTTGATGGGTGTTAAATTTGTCTCTTTATAGGCGCTCAAGGTGATCAATTTTTGCAACATTTGCGCAAAAAAGCCAGAAAGAGGAAGATTTGACCATGTGGGATCTGGCGCAATGTGAATCAGAATGAGTGTTCCTTTGCCACGTTTAGACGCTGTAATAAGGGGAGTTCCATCAGAAAGACTAAGCCATGTTTTTTCAAAAAGATCTGGGCTTGGTTCTGCTAGGATTTGGCGTGAGACAGTGACATCTTCTGGAAAAGGAAGATCAAAGAATAAGCTATTTTTTGCAAATGGCGCAAGTTTTTGTGGTTTCGTCCAAGACATAATACTCCCAAGTGAACGCTTGCCATGACGAAGCGGCACCGGAAGCAGACTATCGTAATGTTCTGCAGTACTCAGCTTTTCTCCCGCAAAGCGGATGAGTGTTCCTCCTTTATTGACAAAGTCAGAGAGTTTGTTTTCAGCTTCTTCTGACATGTTGACAATGTCACCCATGATGAAAACAGAAGGATTTTGTTTGAGTAAGTGATCAAGATCGGTCGAAAGCTCTCTTCCATCGGCTGTTATAAGCTGTGTATGACCTTGTAATGCTTTGATAATATAGTAAAATGGAGAGAGCAAAGGTTGTACCATTTCACGCGTGTTTGGTGAGAGAAGAGCAACACGGCTTGCCCTGTTATGGCTGTCTACTAAGAAGGTTGCAGCAGCATGGGTTTGATTGCTCATTTTTATCCAAGCAATGTCATTGCGTAGTTCAAGGGGAACATGAAAAGGTACGAGCGTTGTTGTTTCTCCCTCAAGGAAATTGGTCGTAAAGCGACTAAGGAGTTGATTGTTTGCATCATAAAGGTTCAAGGTGACGGGAGTTTTACCATGGGGTGTTGAACGGATAACGCGTACGGCCATATCGCCATTGTTATTTTCTATAGCTGTTATGCCGGTTAAATCAGAAATATCAGATGAGTACCATAGGAATGTTTTGGGTTTGAGTTGTTCAATAAGAGTGAAAGTTTGATCATCTTCTTCTGTTTGTAAACCATCACTTAAGTAAGCAATATCGAGAGGTTTCCCTTTGTTTATTTCAATCAGCTTTTTTAGGGCATGTATACGATTGACCGGCCATGGTTGGGGTTGCAAATGCATTAATTGTTGTTTGATGACTTTTGCCGGAAGAGGACCTCTATTGGCGGTATCACTTTCGGCTGTTGCAAGAAAATAGATATTTTTTTGCTGTTTTTCTGCTTGTGCAAGGAGGGTTTCAGCAACAGAAATACGTTTTTTCCATTCTCTTATAGATGCCCATCCATTATCGATAATAAGTGCTAGGGGTTGAGAGCCGGAAAGGATAATGGGTTTTTGATTCCAAATAGGTTGCGCCAAAGCGATAATAATGAGTGCTGCTATGGTTAAACGTAATAACAGTAACCACCAAGGTGTATGGTTTGCCGTTTCCTGTTGATGCGTTGGTTTTGGAAGAAAACGCAAAGGAGGAAAAAGTTCTTTATGCGGGGGGGGCGGTGTTATGCGCAACAACCACCAAACGATTGGTAAAGACAGAAGTCCTAGTAAAAGCAGGGGGGAAGCAAAACTCAAGGCAACCTCCTAGAGTGAGATGGAGCATGCCCAATTTTGTTTGCAAGATGCAAAATGGTTTGGGTCAAAGATTGGTTTGTTTTACTCACGTGATAGGTCCATCCTTGGCGTGCGCAAAAGTTTGTTAATTGTTGTCTCCTTGCTTGGTAGAGTTGGCAATAGTTTTCACGAAGATCTTCTGCTTTTCCCAAAATATGCTTTTCTTTTGTTTCGGGATCAAAAAACTCTGTATGACCTTTGTAGGGAAAGGTTTCTTCTGCAGGATCAGCAATTTCAATTAAATGAGCAGTAACCTGTTTTGTCGATAAAAGGGTTAAATCGCGGATAATCTTTTCAGGATGATCAAGAAAATCGCTTATGATAATGGCGTGTGAAAAACGCGTAACCGTTGAAAAGTTTGGAAATGGATTGTCACTTTGATAATTTGTTAGAGCGAGAGCTATGCGTTCTATGACATTGGTTGCCATTGTAGGAGGCATTAAAGTCGGGATAGCAATATGTTCGCCACTGCGTGCCAAAAGTGATGCTAATGCGAGGGTTAGAATGATGGCATAATCACTCTTGGAGATTTTGGAAAAACGCGAACAATAATGCATAGATTCGCTTTGATCAGGCCATAGCCAAACTGTTTGTGTCATTTGCCATTCTTGTTCACGGAGGTAGGTATGTTCATCACGTGCTGAACGACGCCAGTCAATGCGGGTAATGGATTCCCCTTCCATATAGGGGCGAAATTGCCAAAAATTTTCCCCGTTCCCCCGTTTACGTTGTCCATGCCATCCAGTAAGAAGTGTATTGGCGATCTTACGAGCTTGTAAAAGAAGATGTGGCATTTTTGTTGCATCTTCCTGTAGTTTTTCCGTCAGTGATATTGGAGGCTCTGGAGCAACTTTTTTGCCAATAGCCATTTCAAAGAGCGTCTTTCATGAGAGTATTAATAATATCTTTTACGGTTATATTTTCAGCATGTGCGGAAAAATTGAGTGCCATGCGATGTTGTAAGACCGGATAAGCTAATGCTTCAACATCATCAAGGGAGGGCGCTAAACGACCATAATAAAGTGCACGGGCACGGACACAAAGTGAAAGTGCTTGCGATGCGCGAGGACCAGGACCCCAAGCAATATAAGTATTGGCAAGAGTGTTGTCTTTATGAGGGCGGGCCAAACGGACAATTTTTAAAATGGCTTCTACGACATTTTCTGAGAGGGGCATTTTACGAACAGTCTTTTGAATTTTTTGTAATTTTTGGGTTGATAAGATCGGTTTTGTCTTTTGCTTTTTTTCTCTGGTTGTTTCTAAAATAATACGCCGCTCTGTGGTTAGATCAGGATAGTCAATATCAATTTGCATCAAGAAGCGATCCAGTTGTGCTTCAGGAAGTGGGTAGGTTCCTTCTTGTTCAAGAGGATTTTGCGTTGCAAGCACATGAAAAGGTTGTGGTAAATCATAGCGAGTACCAGCTACGGTAACATGATATTCCTGCATGGCTTGTAAAAGAGCCGATTGTGTGCGTGGAGAAGCGCGGTTGATTTCATCTGCCATAAGAAGTTGAGTGAAAATGGGGCCTTGGACGTAGCGGAAAGAACGTTTACCATTTTTATCTAAATCCATAATTTCAGAACCGATAATGTCTGATGGCATTAAATCGGGCGTAAATTGAATGCGTTTTTCATCAAGTCCCAATACTGTTCCCAAAGTTTCAACAAGGCGTGTTTTAGCAAGTCCTGGTGCGCCAACAAGAAGGGCATGCCCGCCAGAAAAAATAGCGATTAAAGCATATTCAATTACGTGACTTTGTCCAAAAATAACTTTGTCAATTTCTTGTTGTAGGACATTCAATTCTTTGTGTGCTGCGTCAATATCATCAATGATCATTTGGGCTTCATTATTGATATTGGCTTTTTTAAGAGAATTGGATGATGTATCACGTTGACTCATATTTTTTCCTTAAGGCGTTTGTCGCAAAATCGATAATTTTCTCTGCATGGTAATGAATATTTTATGATTTGTAGCAGAAAATGAGAAGAAAAGAAGGATAATATGTTATTTTTTAATATTTGTATACCCACAGCGCTCTCTTTGAAACACGCAGGATTGAAGCAAATAAGAGTGTTGTGTAAGGGGATGTATTGGAGATATCATTCTCGTATAATATCTGTTTAAGGCAACGAGAGCAATTTTTTTGAAGGATTCGAGGGTGGGCATAAGACAAAACTTCAAACATGTAAAATGGTTACAGCATAGTGATATCCAAACACTTCTTCGTGTTTTGTCTGTTGGGGGTGAAGAAGCCCGTATTGTAGGGGGAGCGGTGCGTAATCAGCTGTTAGGGCAGCCTATTAGCGATATTGATATTGCGACAACTTGTTTGCCACAGCAGGTTATTATGCGTGTAGAAGAAGCAGGATTTAAAGCCATTCCTACAGGAATTGCATTTGGCACAGTAACGGTGGTTTCTCCGTCATGTTGTTATGAGATAACAACGCTTCGCTCTGATATTGAAACGGATGGTCGCCATGCAAAAGTAGCGTTTGGTCGCGATTGGAAAAAAGATGCTAGACGGCGCGATTTTACGATTAATGCGCTTTATTGTGATGCCGAAGGCCACCTTTATGATGATGTCGGCGGTTTGAATGATATTGCTAGCCGGACAGTTCGTTTTATCGGCATTGCAGAAAATCGTATTCGTGAAGATTATTTGCGTATTTTGCGGTTTTTTCGCTTTTTTGCTTGGTATGGAGCTGGGCGACCTGATGTACAGGGGTTGAAAGCATGTGTTGGTTTAAAAGATGGTTTGCAAAAACTGTCCTCTGAGCGCATTTGGGGAGAGATGAAAAAACTTCTTGCTGCTTCAGATCCAACACGTGCTCTTTTATGGATGCGTCAAAGTGGTGTTTTGACATGCGTTTTTCCTGAAACAGAAAAATGGGGTATTGATGCAATCCACGCATTGGTAAAAGCAGAACAGGCTTTTGGTTGGAACATTGACCCGTTGTTACGGCTGGAAAGCCTTCTTCCTCCTGATCCTATCCGTCTTCATGAAATGGCACAACGTTTGCGTCTTTCTAATAAGGAAACAACGCGATTAAAACAATGGGCAGAGTTAAAAATGACGAGCCAAAACTATTCAGACGCTTTTGTGCAAAAAATGATTTATTTTCATGGCCGTCAGCCGGTTGTAGATCAATTGTCCTTGTGTGTGGCTGCAGCACATTTTGCCGCCCTGCAAGAAGATGAGGCTGCGCAGAAAGTAGAAAGGTATATGCGGCTTTATCAGCTTGCTCAAAAATGGCAAATTCCTACTTTTCCTGTTAATGGCAAGGATTTGATGAAAAAAGGTTTCTCTAAAGGGGTTTTGTTAGGAGAAAAGCTCAAAGAGCTCGAGATGCTATGGATTGAAAGTGGATTTTCAATGGATCGTAATGCATTGTTAGAAAAAATTCATTCGTAATACAGTTCTTTATAAAGAATCTTTGTTATTTTCATAGAGCAAATTGCTTATAGCATTATGATTGCTGAGGGTCATCATAGTGTGATGAAGTAATAAGTCGGTACCATCATACTCTTTGCCAGCCCCCAATGTTGCAACAGCCCTTGTTATTGAGACGATTCATTAAAGGCATTTTTGCTCCTTTCTAAACGGTTTTCACCCCACACACAAACCCTGCTTATGATGTGCAGAAACATCATTTCACTTGATTCAACATAAGGGGATTTGAATTAAGAGAATCTTACAATATTCGGGCGTCTCATTCAACAGGTAAAACAGTAAATTATCTTTATAAATCAATTTGTTGTAGTCTTAAAAGCTTTCTTTTAAAAACTGTTTTCATGGGCAAGGTGTTTGCATTTTTATCAAGATTTAATTTCTTCGTGGTTTTTTATAAAGCTTCTCTTTTTCAGGAAAGCCAATTTGACGAAGTGCTTCTCCTGTTGTGATTGCTACACTCATTGCTAGATTTAACGAGCGTGCATGGGATTGCATAGGAATTTTTAATGCACAATCAACAGCTTCATGAACATAATCGGGAACGCCGGCTGATTCACGACCAAAAAGTAAAACATCATTTTTCTGATAGCCTATTTGCGTATAGCATGTTTGTGCTTTTGTGCTTAAAAGCAAAAGACGACGATTAAAATGTTTCATGGAATGCATGAAATGTTGCCAATCCATATGTCGCTCTAGCGAAGCATATTCGAGATAATCTAATCCTGCACGCTTAAGATTGCGATCTGACAGATTAAAACCTGCTGGCTCAATAATGTGTACATGTAAACCAAAACAGGCGCTAAGACGCAAAATTGTTCCAGTATTACCAGCGATATCCGGTTGAAAAAGCGCAATATGGAGTGTCATATGCTCTATAGTATGTCTTTTTCTTCATGTTTGTAAAGAAGTTCTCTTGATTTATGCAAAGAATATCATTGAAAAGCGCAGAATCTTTATCTTTGTATTTTATTGCCATTTATTCTGTATTTTAGAGAAAGCTCTGTCTCTAAGTTTATTATGGGATACGTGGAATGTAATCAAAGAAAACAACAATCACCAATGCGTTTTAATACGAATGTAAATAGTACAAAAACATATTTTCTTCAGAAGAGGATGACTTTATTTGCGAAGTTTTATTGCATATGAGAGATGCATATTCGTGCCCGTAAATGGTATGTGATTGTGAATGGTATAGTAATAAAGCCATTGTGCACCGCTGTCTTTACGTTTAGAAGGTGCAAGTCGGCTCCATCATACTCTTTGTCAGCCCTCCATGTTATCACAGTCCTTGGTATTTAGACGATTCATAAGAGGCATTTTATGCCTTTCTCAATGTTTTTTATCCACACGCCAATTCCCGTTTATGACGTGCAAATAAATAATTTTAATTGATGCAAAATGAGAGTATTTCAGATGAGAGAAGATTATGGTCTTCGGGGGATCATTCAATATACATAATGATAAGTTATTATAAATCAATGCGTTGTATTGTAAGGTTGCTTGGTCATAAAAATAACAAGTGGTGGCACCGCGGTTTAGAATGGGTATTTGTCACTTTTTATCAGTATTTATAGCGCCAGAACTTATAATTTTGATGGAGTTCTAAAGAGAATTCAATGTAAAATTTAAATCTTTTTTATAGAGGTTGGTTATAAAAATCTCTGTATCAATCTTTTCCTATGAAACAAGAGTTTTGTGTTTCATAAATTTGGTGGTTAAAATATTGTTTTCGTTAAAAAAATCTTGGTTTTTACAATAAACAGCATAGCAATAGCAGATCATATCTGTGAAGAGGGGGCTTTATCGTTGAGGGTTTTGAGGATGAAAGCATCAGAATGGGGGAGAGTTACACTCTTTTTGAGAGTGGGAACTATAAGTTTTGGGATGAGATAACAGATTGCATAAATGGTAAGAAATTTTTTGAGGGGTTTTATGGTTTAGGGAACTCAAAGATCAGGGATTGTACAATGGAAGTTGGTATGGTAAAAGGTCTCTTGGAGCTATGGACGACCTCGTCGTTAAGGGAATGAGTAAGCAAACAAGACGCGATTTTCTGTTTTTGGTAACAGCTGTGACAGGGGCAGTTGGGATGGGTGTTGTTGCGTGGCCTTTTATCCGTCAATTGCGCCCAGATGAGGCTGTTTTGGCATCTTCTTGTGTGGAAGTAGACCTTTCTGGGATTGAAGAAGGCATGTCGATAACAGTGAAGTGGCGTGGACAACCTGTCGTTATTCGTAACCGCACCGCAAAAGAAATTGCTGAGGCTCGTGCTACCAAATTAAGCCTTTTGAGAGACCGTCAGGCACGTAATCCTAATCTTGAAGGTGAAGAAGAGGCAACAGATTTTGCCCGTTCGGCAGGTGAGGGGCGTGAGAATTGGCTTATTATCATTAATCTTTGTACGCATCTTGGTTGTGTAACACTTGGACAATCAGGTAAATTTGGTGGGTGGTTGTGTCCATGCCACGGGTCTGTTTACGATACAGCTGGAAGAGTGCGTTCAGGACCCGCTCATTATAATTTAGCTATACCACCTTATCGTTTCCTTTCTGATACCTTACTCAAAATAGGATGAGGTGATGACAAAATTTCTTCCTTATTGTCCTAAAAGTGCTGTTGCCCGCTGGTTGGACAAGCGTTTACCTCTTCCCCGTTTTTTCTATAATGCGTTTGTTATTTTTCCTGTGCCACGTAATCTTAATTACTTTTATACATTTGGCGGTATTTTGACCGTTATGCTTTTATCACAGCTTTTGACCGGCATTGTTTTGGCATTGCATTATGTTCCGGATGTTCATTTGGCCTTTGAAACGGGTGAGCGCTTTAGGCGTGAGGGGCAATTTGGTTGGCTTTTTCGTCCATGGCATTGTGTAGGATCGTCCTTCTTTTTTATTGCTGCTTATCTTCATTTAGCACGCGGACTTTATTACGGTTCTTATAAAAATATGCGCGAAATGGTTTGGGTTACAGGTGTTTTTATCTATATCACTATGATGGCAATAGCATTTTTGGGTTATGTGCTTGTGTGGGGAATGATGTCTGTTTCAGCAGCTTCGGTGGTTGCTGGTCTCCTAAAAGCTATCCCTGTGGTGGGGACATGGCTACATGAGACACTTCTTGGTGGTTATAGCGTAGGACAGCCAGCGTTAAACCGTTTTTATGTTTTTCATTATGTTTTGTCATTTGTTTTACTTTTTTTGGTCGGGCTTCATATTTGGGCAATCCACCAAGTTGGACAGAGTAATCCAACCGGTCTTGCAATACAATCCGATGAGGAAATTGTTCCTTTTTTACCCTATGCGTTTATTAAAGATCTTTTTGCCATTCTTGTTTTTTTGCTTCTTTTTTCTTGGTTTTTATTTTATATGCCCGATTATATGGGGCAGGCTGAAAATTATAGCGTTGCTGATCCTTTAAAAGCGCCTCTTCGTGTTGTACCAGAGTGGTATTTTTTGCCTTTTTATGCGATATTGCGTGCTATAACTTTTAATATTGGTTTTCTTTCATCAACTTTTGTGGGTGTTCTTCTTTTAGCGGGTTCGGTGTTTGTTTGGGTATTTGTTCCATGGTTAGATCGCTCTCAAATTTGCTCGGCAAGATATAGACCTGTTTATAAAATTTTCTTTTGGGCCTTTATTTTTGATGTTCTTTTTCTTGGTTGGTTGGGGGCAAGGGAAATGAGTGATAGCACTCTTTTATGGACGTATTTGGCAATTGCTTATTATTTTATATTCTTTTTGGTTGTTTTGCCGATTCTCCCTCTTTTTGAAAAGGGGCGCTCTCTTCCTGCTTCAATGACTGAAGATATAAAACAGAGAAAAAATACATTATGGTGAATGTTTTTATTGGATTGATTGTTATAGCGGTGATGAGTTTTCCATTTCAGAGTGTTGCAAGGAACGTCTCTGATAAAGAGAAAGAGTTTAGTTCTTTCCCATTACGTGTTCCTAAAAAACAAGAATGGAGTTTTTCAGGGCCATTTGGGGTTTATGATAAGGCGCAGTTACGGCGTGGTTTAAAGGTTTATCGGCAGGTTTGTGCCAGTTGCCATGGGCTCAAATATGTGACTTTTCATGATTTAAAGGCGCTAGGCTATGATCAGCAACAGATTCAGAATTTCGCCAAGCAATATGAAGTGAAAGATGGTCCTAATCGAGAAGGAAAATTTTTTAAACGTGCTGGTATTGCAACAGACCATTTTCCTTCTCCTTTTGCTAATGAAGAAGAAGCAAGATTTATTCTCAATGGTGCTTCTCCTCCAGATCTCTCGTTGATGGCACGAGCGCGCGCCATATCTTTGCCATTTCCTGCTGTTATTTCCGATGTATTGACGCATTACAATACGGCGGGTCCAGATTATATTACAGCTCTTTTAACGGGATATCAAAAGGCACCAGAGAATAAAAAAATTGCTGGTGGTTATTGGTATAATCCTTATTTTGTTGCAAGTGATACTTTAACTATGGCGCCTCCGTTGCGTGATGGCATTGTCTCCTATGAGGATGGGGCACAGGAAACCGTTGAACAATATGCGCGTGATGTCTCTGCTTTTTTGATGTGGGCTGCAGATCCTCATATGGAGGTTCGTAAAAAAACAGGGTTTCGTGTTATCTTGTTTTTAATCATTTTGGCAAGTCTTGTTTATATTTTGAAAGTCCGGATCTGGCGTGGTTTAGAAGGAAAATTGGGAGAGAATAGGAGAGGCTGAAAAGAAGAGTGGGCTAGAGTGCTGGTTGTGAAAAAGCATGGAACAAATCTGATCATGATGCATTGAGTTTTATCAAGTAAAAGCAAAGTAAAAACGGAGATGTTAAAATGAAGAAAATTGTATATACTACTCTTATATCAGTTTTGATGGCTTCTAGTCCTTATGCCCAGCCTCTCACAGTTCCTCATAAACCTGAAACGATTTCTGCGACAGGGACTGTACAGGTAGGTTCCGATGCGTCTGTGCGTTATGTGACGCCTTTAGCAACGGATTTTGTTGCTTCAAGCCTTATTGGTGCCAATGTATACAATATAGATGATGAAAATATTGGTGAAGTAAAAGATATCATTCTGCGTGAAAATAATATTGCGGGATTTGTTATCGCTGTTGGTGGTTTCCTTGGTCTAGGGGAAAGTTATGTGGTTGTTGCTCCAGAAACAATCCAGATGATAAATGACTATGGTAAATGGAAGCTTATTACCAATGCAACAAAGGATTCTTTAAAACAGGCTCCAACCTTTAAGTACGAAGGACGTTGGGCACGTTAATTTCGTATTTTCATTTTCTATGAAGAGAGCAGTGTTATCATGATCTATGATGGCACTGTTTTTTGTGTAAATCCTTTAGGATGAAATATTGAGATGAAGTGGATATTAGGTATTATGTTTAAAGAGCATAATATCGCCGTCTTGCACAATGTATTCTTTGCCTTCATCACGGGCTTTACCTGCTTCTTTCGCACCATTTTCTCCACCTAGAGCGATATAATCCTCGTAGCTGATGGTTTGAGCACGAATAAAGCCACGTTCAAAGTCTGAGTGGATTACACCAGCCGCTTGGGGGGCTTTGGTGCCACGCACAATTGTCCATGCGCGTGTTTCTTTGGGGCCACAGGTAAAGTAAGTAATCAGATCAAGCAAAGAGTAGCCAGCGCGAATGAGGCGGTTTAAACTCGGTTCAAAGAGTTCTAAGGCATTAAGATATTCTAAGGCTTCTGCATCATCAAGTTGGGTGATTTCTGCTTCGATCGAAGCCGAAATGATAATGCTTTGTGCATTTTGCTCTGTTGCTATTTTTTCAACAGTTTTGGTGAAGCTATTTCCATGAGCGGCATCACTTTCACTCACATTGCATACATAAAGTACCGGTTTGGACGTTAAAAGGTTTAAATTATCAAGGATACGGCGTTCATCGGAGGAGATTTCTTTGAGTAATAACCGGACAGGGCTTCCTTTCTGTAGTAAATCTAATGCTGCTTCCATAATGGGAAGAATGGTGAGAGCTTCTTTTTCTTTGCCGGTTGCACGTTTACGGACTTGTACAATTCGTCGTTCAAGGCTTTCAAGATCTGCAAGCATGAGTTCTGTTTCAACGGTTGTAGCATCAGAAACAGGATCAATGCGGCCTTCTACATGGGTAATATCATCGTCTTGAAAACAGCGTAAAACGTGAACAATGGCATCAACTTCTCGGATATTGGCTAAAAACTTATTGCCTAAACCTTCGCCTTTTGAAGCGCCACGTACGAGTCCAGCAATATCAACAAAACTGATGCGTGTGGGGATGATTTCTTTTGAGCCGGCGATTGAGGCAATTTTTTCCATTCGCAAATCTGGAACAGCAACTTCACCGGTATTGGGCTCAATTGTGCAAAAGGGATAATTGGCAGCCTGTGCTGTCGCTGTTTTTGTTAATGCATTAAAAAGGGTTGATTTACCAACATTAGGTAATCCCACAATACCACATTTAAAGCCCATGAGTAGTCTTCTTTTCTATTGATTTTATGGTTAAGATGAAACATCTTTGACGTTTTATAGCATATTTTAAGAAGAGTTATAGTCTGTTATTGCTGTAGGTAAGAAAAAAGTCTATGTTAACGAATAGGTTGCTTTTTTAAACATCTTTAAAAACTTATCTCTTAAGGATAAGAGATTTTCAAATTAGCGTTAATAATACGCTAAGTTTTTCATAGTATGCAAGTCTGCATAAAGAATTAATTGGAGAGAATGTAAGAGTGTTATCTCATCGTGCTTTTTTAATTGCAGCACCTTTGGCTTTGGTTGGATGTGCTACGCATCAATCAGATATGTCGTTGGTTTCTTCTCAACAAGTTATGCATATTCCAGCAGAAATGCAGGCCTTATACGGTCCTGTAACCAATGAACCTTACTTATTGCCCGCCATTAATCTTACAACGATTGATCCAAAATTTTGGCGTCAAAAAGTGATCTATTATACATCTTATCCACCTGGAACATTGGTGATAGATACGCAGGAGTGTTTTCTTTATCTTATTGGTGAAAATGGGCAAGCTCTGCGTTATGGTATTGGGGTTGGTAAGGAAGGGTTAGCATTTGAAGGTGAGGGAGTTGTCCAGCGCAAGCGCAAGTGGCCAAATTGGGCACCTACCGCGGCAATGATGGCGCGAGAACCAGAACGTTATGGTCATCTGGGAAAAGGGATGCCTCCAGGTCCCGATAATCCTTTGGGTGCACGAGCACTTTATCTGTTCAAAAATGGGCAGGATACGTTTTTCCGTATTCATGGTTCTCATGAGTCTTGGTCTATTGGTCGTGCTATTTCAAGCGGATGTATTCGGTTGCTTAATCAAGATATTATTGATCTTTATGATCGTGTTCCCGTTGGCGCACGTGTGGTGGTGTTGCAAAATGGTGATCGTCAATCGGCTTTAAGTCAACAATCAAGAATGTATGATCCGCTTCAGGAAACTATTAATCCACAGAGTTTCTTTTAATTTCAAGGATGTGATCTTGGTTTGTATCATTGGATGATTTTTGTCAGATGAGAGGAAGCATACTGCGTGTATTGGTTTTCTGTAACCTCTGAGGTGGGGAAACAGACAACTTCATTGGGTAAGGATATGAAGGCGTAAAGGGAAAAATCCGTTCCAGCCTATCACTCTTTAACGCGGCTTTACAACGTTTAAAAGTATCGACAGCTATATCTTTTAAAATAATAGAGATTGCGTATTGCCTCATGTTTTTGTTTGTCACGTTCTTCAATGGAGAACGACCCTGATGTAGAAGAGAGCAACATTGGGTTGCCAATTCGTGCGCTTAAAAAAAATATCTCTCAGTGCACTCAAGCCCATTTCACGACGGCACCCTGTGAATGTTATAATGTAAAAGTCCTTGAGTACCCACTCTCTTTACGCTGATGAAGGTGAAAGCTGGCACCATTATTATATTCTCTCGTCATCCAATGTTTCTGCTTTTGTATTAAGGCGATTTATGAGAGGTGTTTTATTCTTTTCTTCTCGTGTTTTTATCTCCACAATTATTCTGTTTCTTATGGACAAGAAGATGGTTTAGATTGATTGAGTATACCATAGGTGTGAAATGAGAGAATCTGACGGTATTGGGTGATCTCATTTAAGATGAATAACGGTATATTCTCCTTATAAATTCATATGATACTGATTTATCGCTTCATGCTCTTTTTCTTTAAAAACAGTATTATGTGTGAGAATTGTACAATGTGTGATTGACTTTGTGTTTTAGAAATATGAGTTGTTATAGTGGGTTTTCGTTTTTTATTGTTTGTGCGATTTCATTCATAAAAAGGCTTGTATCACCTTTTATGAGGAGCCTGATGTTTTTTGCAATTGCTTGTAAAAGAAGGGGAAGCCATTCTTGATCGGATTTCGTAAAATTTCCCAAAACATGTTGATGAACAAATTCTTTGGAATTAGGGCGTCCAATTCCTAAACGCAGACGATAGTAATCAGTACCACAATGGGCATCAATCGATTTTATACCATTGTGTCCGTTATTTCCTCCACCAATTTTTACACGCACTTTTCCTGGTGCAAGGTCTAATTCGTCATAAATGACAAGTAAATTTTTTAAATCTAATTTATAAAATCGTAAGGCTTCGCCAATGGCTTGACCGGAGAGATTCATGAAAGTTTGAGGCTTTAGAAGAAGAATTTTCTCATCATTTATGAGACCATTGGAAATCTCGGCTTGAAATTTTCTCGACCATGGAGAAAAAGAAAAAGAGTGGTAAATGGCATCAATAGCCATAAAACCGATATTATGGCGGTTCTTTTGATATTGTGAACCAGGATTGCCAAGACCCGCAATAAGCCACATGCGTATGCCTTCAGTATAGTATAAGGAATTTGAGAATTTTAAATAAGGGAAGGCGGGAATTTTCCCGCCTGCTAAAATTTATCAAGTTGTTTCGTTGTTTTCATCATCCTCTTGTTCGGAAGTTTCATCACTGACATCCATACCAGCAGGGGCTGCGATGGTTGCAATGGTAAAGTCTCGATCTTGGATAACGGGTGTAACCCCTTCTGGTAATTTTACTGCTGAAATATGGATAGAATCACCAATAGAGTAGCTTGCGAGATCAATCTCAATCGCTTCAGGGATAGCGTTTGCTGGAGCGGTACATTCAATTTCGTGGCGGACAATATTGAGGACACCTCCCTTTTTAAGACCAGGTGCTGTCTCTTCATTGAGGAAGTGGACAGGAATATTCACTTCGACAACTGATTTCGCTGAAATACGTAAGAAATCAACATGTAAGGGGAAGTCACGCACTGGGTCTAATTGGTAATCTTTTGGTAACACCATAATTTTTTGTTTACCAATAACAATAGTTGCGGTGGTGGTACGAAAACCACCAGCCTGAATTTTATAAAAAATTTCTTTATAGGGAACTGTGATTGCCAAAGGTGGTTGTTTTTCACCATAAATGACAGCAGGAATAAGACCGTTGCGGCGAAGTTCACGGGAGGACCCCTTACCAACCCGCTCGCGTATCTCGGCCTTAAGAGTATAGCTTTTGCTCATAATTTAAGTCCTTTTATATGATTGGAGATTCATCAAAACCAACAACAGTTTTGTATGAATATGAAGATATACGTTGCTAAGCAACGATTGCTCCATCCTGCGTTGCCTCCAAGGGTGTCTACGCAGAAGACTGTTCTATAATTCAAACTGTTTACAGATGCAAGAGTTGTGGGAAAAATCGATGATTTCTATCGTTGGGAAAGAGGAAATGTTACACACATGGTTTGGATGGAGAATAAATATGCGCCGATATATTCAAAATCAAATACTGGAGATGTTATGAAAGTTGATATCGCCTTGGGTGAGATGACAGAATGTCGTGCTTTGCATAAAGCGATGCCCGCATGCGTTGATTTGGAAGAATTATTGGCAACACGTCTTCTTGTGCAAGGTAATTCTGGTTCAGGAAAATCACATCTTCTCCGTCGTCTTCTGGAACAAAGTGCTGCGTGGGTGCAACATTGTGTGATTGATCCAGAAGGTGATTTTGTCACTTTAGCAGATAAATTTGACCATGTTGTTGTTGAGGCTCAACGCAGTGAACGAGAATTGACACGCATTGCCCATCGAATTCGCCAACATCGGGTTTCTGTTGTTTTCAACCTTGAAGGTTTGGATACGGAACAACAAATGCGCGCTGTGGGTGCTTTTCTTGGTGCATTATTTGATGTGGAGCGTGATTATTGGTATCCTATGCTCGTTGTGGTCGATGAAGCGCAATTGTTTGCTCCAGCTGTGGCGGGTGAAGTTTCTGATGAAGCACGTAAGATTTCCCTTGGTGCTATGACCAATCTTATGTGTCGAGGACGCAAACGTGGTCTTGCCGGTGTCATCGCTACCCAGCGTTTGGCTAAACTTGCCAAAAACGTAGCTGCTGAAGCATCAAATTTTTTAATAGGGCGAACTTTTTTAGATATTGATATGGTGCGCGCTGCTGATCTTTTGGGGATGGAGCGTCGTCAAGCGGAAATGTTTAGAGATCTTGAACGAGGGCATTTTGTTGCTTTAGGACCAGCTTTATCACGACGCCCCTTACCGATTGTCATTGGCCCTGTCGAAACATTGGCACGTTCTACTAGCCCTAAATTAATGCCCCTCCCAACGGAGCGGGTTGATGTCAAAGAACTCGTTTTTACGGCTTCTCCGGAGGAAATTTTACTTCCCTTTAAACAATCACGAGAGATGGCACGAGAGCCGGTCAGAGAAAAATCAGTTCATGAGATATTAGAAGAAGTCGCGCATAAAAAACAAGAATCGTTGGAAGAAGAACCAAGCTTATTTTCTGAACTTTCTGCCGTTGATCGTGATATCCAAGCAGAACATGTTATTCGGGAAATTCTTGATGATCCTGAGGCTTTTTATCGTTCAACAGCCGTGCTTTATCAAGATTTCTTGGTTCGTTGCCGGATTCATGGTCATTCAGGACAGCTTTTAAATCTTGCACAATTTCGGCGTAAATTGGCTGTTGCTCAGGCTGATGTTGATGAAGAAACTGCGGTAAGTGAAAACTGGAAACGTATTTTACATCTTTCGGAAAGTTTGGAAGATGATGTTCAAGGTGTTTTTTTGAATGTGGCGCAGGCTGCTTTAAGCGGAAAACCATGCCCATCCGATGCATTTTTGGCACGTCTTTATGGGACACACTCTTTAAGTCGTGCTCGTCGGCTTTTAACCTACTTCGAAGAGCGTGGACTGGTTGTTGTTCATACACATTTTAATGGTCAACGCATTGTCGCTTTTCCTGATCTTGGTATAGAAACAGCACCAGGAGATCCAAAGGGACCAGCTTAACCAAATAAGCTTGAGACAGATTGTTCTGCTGCTGTTCTGGCAATTGCTTCTCCAATAAGGTCGGCAATGGGTAAAACGCGAATATTATGTGCTTTTTCAATTGCTTGCGTTGGCATAATTGAATCTGTAATAACCAATTCTTTCATTTCTGAATCGGTAATGCGTTCAATAGCATTTCCAGAAAGAACACCGTGCGTTATGTAAGCTGTAACACTATTGGCACCATGTTTAAGGAGAGCACTTGCTGCATTGCACAGTGTTCCACCTGAATCAACAATATCATCGAGCAAAAGACAATCTTTTCCAGAGACATCGCCAATGATATTCATAACTTCTGATTCACCAGGACGTTCACGACGTTTATCAACAATAGCAAGCAAACTGTTCAGACGCTTGGCGAGTGCGCGTGCGCGCACTACACCACCAACATCAGGTGAAACAACAATAACATTTTCAAGGGAGTAGTGCATTTTAACATCCCGAGAAATAACCGGAACAGCATAGAGATTATCGGTTGGAATATCAAAAAAACCTTGAATTTGTCCTGCATGAAGATCCAAAGTTAAAACGCGATGCGCTCCTGCTTCAGCAATCAGGTTGGCAACAAGTTTTGCTGAAATAGGTGTGCGTGGTCCAGGTTTACGGTCTTGACGGGCATAACCAAAATAGGGGATTACAGCTGTAATACGACGTGCCGAAGAACGGCGAAGCGCATCAATCATGATGAGCAATTCCATCAAGTGATCGTTAGCAGGATAGGATGTGGATTGCAAAACAAACACATCTTGTCCGCGTACATTTTCATGTAATTCTACGAAAATCTCTTGATCGGCAAAGCGTTTCACAGTTGCCTTGCCTAAGGGAATATTTAAATAATTCGTAACATCCTCAGCAAGGCGTGGGTTAGAATTGCCGCAGAAAAGTTTCATAGTAGAACCTCTAAAGAATCACGGTAGAGATGGTGTTTAACTTCTTGTTACCAGAAGACAAGACAACAATTACAAAAGCATTACAATTTTCTTTATCATTATGAAAGAGCTATGCGTTTGGTTTTTTCTTTTTCCAGAATTTTTGTTACTTTTAAGCAGCATTCTTTTGGGTTATGAGGTGAAAAAGACCTTTTTATTAAGCTTTTTTCTTTCATGTTATAACAAAACGATATCACTCTATGTGATTTCTGATCTATGAATATTTTTTTCCCATCATAAGAAAATCTTGAAAAGAACATGCGTTAAAGCGCTTATATGCTCCAAGTTAAGAGATCATTTTGCGATAAAGTGCCATCCTATAAGAGAAGTTGTTAAAATTTATTGAGAGATAAAAATTATTGTACAATTTTGCTCTTCTTCTTTAAAATCCAAGGATCGTTATCTCTTTTTCAGCATAAGAGCAGAAATTTGCCGTTCATCATCAGGTTCATTGTGGTGTATCGCACGGCGATAGGAAAAAAAGCGTTGTTCATCCTGATAGGTACAAAGCTCTACACAAGAAGCGTGAACTCCTGCTTCTTTTAGTTGATTCATAATGAATGCCCATAGGTTAAAGTGAAAGTGGTTTTCTTTATCTGTTTTCAAAAAATATTTTTGGAATTTATGATGGCAATCAACAAATTGGTGATAAAATTCGCTGGTGACTTCGTAGTTGCAAGGACCGATACAAGGTCCAAGGACTGCTGTTATCGATTGTCTTTTGGCGCCTTGTTCTTCCATCACACAAATGGTTTTTTCTACAATGCCATTGAAGCTTCCTCGCCAGCCAGCATGTGCAGCAGCAATGACACCTGCTTGTGGATCAGCAAAGAGAACTGGTCCACAATCTGCGGTAAGAATACCGATTGCTAGTCCTTGTGTGGTGGTAACAAGAGCATCGGCTTTTGGAACGTCATCAATAAAAGCTTGATTAACCACGACAACATTGCAGGAATGTATTTGATTGAGAGTGACGAAATTTTGCACCTCAACACCAAAATAATCGGTAATCAAAATGCGATTTTGGTCATTATATTCAGGTTGGTTATGTGCTTTTTGTCCAAAATTTTGGCTTTGATAAAGACTTTTTGAAACCCCAGTTTGACGTGTAAAAAAACCATGTTTTATCCCATGCGGATGTAAAGCAGAAAGATCTTTTGCTAGGATAGGAACAGGGATAGAATTCATAAAAGTTCCTTATAGGGGGTGTCTTTTTTTAAGTAGAATGGCGGATAAGATGTCTTTGTCAATAAGCATGATTGCCGGTTATTAAAATTGAGGAGGCAAAGATATGTTTTTATCACAAATATATAAGACTTTAAACAATTTTCCCATTTGATCTGGACCGGCTAATCGTTCGATGTCTTGACGGATTTTATCTTTTTGTGTCGTGCTTTTTCCTGCTCCAAGCTGTTGTGCGCGCTCCAAAAGTCCCATTTTTACAAGAAACTCTCCTTGTTCTAGAATTTCAGTAAAACAGCCTTGTTCAAGAGCTATTTTTTTTAAAAAAGAAAAATCAACATGGGATGTTAAATCATGTTCACCGGGAGATTCAAAGATATTGCGGAATCTATGCTTTGAAACTGCTTGTAATGTATCGCCAAAGGCAAGATCAGAAGCACCATAGTCAATAAGCAAAGCAGAACCTGTTACTTTCCTTAAGTGGTTGCTGATTTGTTGCATTAATTGATGTCGAGAGGGAGCGTGTTCAAAAATTGTTCCGTCAGGGACTTTAGAACAATAGGATTGTAAGCAGGAAGAAGGAAGTTTATGTGGAGAAGCGATAAAGGTAAAGTCTCCTTCTTGATTGACTGTAATAAGGCGTTCTTTCCATATTCCGTTGATTTTAATATATTGATTGATGGGAAGAGTATCGAAGAACTCATTGGCAATTAAAAACAGAGGTTTTGAAGGAATTTGAGAAAAGTTGTTAAGATTGTAGATTTTTTTCTGATAAGAAGAAAGACGTCTTTTTTGTTCCTCGGCAAGCTTTTTACTGATTTCAATAAGAAAAATTTCGGCAGCATTAAAGGCTGTTGTGGATAATTTTTGAATGGTACGTAAAATATCATCCATGAGTGTTCCACGTCCTGGACCCATTTCAGCCAGAATGAAAGGTTGAGGACAGCCATGGGCTTTCCAGCTTGCAAGGGTCCAAATACCTATCATCTCTCCAAATAATTGGCTTATTTCAGGAGCGGTGATAAAGTCACCTGTGCTGCCAAAGGGTTTCTGGGTTTGATAATAGCCAAATTCACAATCAGTAAGCGCTAATGTCATGTACTGACTGACTGTGATTGGCCCATTCTGCGCAATGATTTCTTTAATTTTTTCTTTGAGGCTAATCATTTTCTGTTGGCTTGTGTTTAAAGGCTTGGAGAATGAAATAAAATCCTAAAAAAAACATGGGAAGAGATAAAGCCATACCGTAGGTCAATCCAGTAGAATGGAAAAGAGTAGAAAACCATTCTGGATCTTCTTGAGGAGCACGGTAAATTTCTGAAAAACTGCGTGCTATTGCATAGCCTATAATAAAGACTCCTGCTATCAGTCCGGGGCGCTTTAACGCTTTAAAAGCAAAAATCATAAAGTATAAGATGATGAAAAGAAGAAATCCTTCCATGAAAGCTTCGTAGAGCTGGCTTGGATGACGAGGGAGATAATAGGGATCTAGGGGAAAACAAACAGCCCAAGGTTGTGTGGTAACATTGCCCCATAATTCTTGGTTAATGAAATTGCATATTCTCACAATACCAATACCAATAGGCGCACCTGCAGCAACGATATCAAACATTGCTCGTATGTTGATATTGTTTCTTCGGGCAAACCAGACCATGGCAATGATAATGCCAATCAATCCACCATGAAAGGACATTCCTCCATCCCATACTGCAATGATGGCGCTTGGATGGCTAAAATAATAAATGGGATCCCAGACGAGAACTTGTCCTAAGCGTCCACCAATAACAATGCTGATGGCAGACCAGACAACAAAATCCCCTATTTTTTCTTTATCCATGGGAGGATGATTTGCATACCATAGTGGTTGTCTTTTTAATAATTTTTGCGCATACCACCAAGCAAAAAGAATACCCACTACGTAACCTAGTCCATACCAATGGAGAGATACGGGTCCTAACTGTATAATGACGGGATTAAGAAAAGATGGAAAAGCAATAGCAGGACAAGAAAGAGTGTTCATGAGTTAAGCATTTTACATTATGAAAGAGACATGATGGTGAGGAATGACAGAAGAATGCGGAATGGTCAAGCTAGGAGAGGCTTAGGTTTCCACTGAATTTTAGTGTGAAAACTTTATAATGGAAAAAAGTATAAAAAGGCTTAAAGCAAATCTTCATGGAAAAATAAACTCTATAGGATAAAAGGAACAAATACAGTATCTAAATATTATGAAAATACGCTATAATGGGTGTGTCAGTCAGTTCACTTAAAGGAAAATCTTATGCGTAATGGATCTAATCGCATTCTTGATGAATTAGCAAAACTAGCAACAGATGCAGCGAGTGTTGCACAAGGTATACGACAGGAAGCCGGAACAGCGTTTCGTTCGCAGGCTGAAAAAATCGCCAATCAACTTGATCTTATTCCACGGGAAGAATTTGAGACCTTTAAGGAGATGGTATTGAAACTACATGCCGACAATGCCGATTTAAAAAAACGTCTTGATGCGTTAGAAAAAATAAAGCTACAGAAAAAATAAGAGCATTAGAAAAAATATCCCCAATTTTTCAATGCCATGCGTGGAGCTAAAAAATGCTTAATCTTGAGTCTGTTAGAGGAGAGGTGTTCTTCATTTTTTGATTTGTTTTTCGTAAAAGAACATTTTTTTGAATCAGGGGGGCTAGTACTATAAAATTGTATCAATACACTGGAAGAACTTGATGATTCGTTTTTTATTATCAGGTTACCGCGGGGAACATTATTGTGGTCCGGGGTGTGTGTACTGTCGATTGTTTTTAATGTGTATTTGTTTCGTGTAAAAGTTTTGATTGTAGCAAAATATTGTTACAGTTTGGGTTGTTTATATTCTGTTGACCAATGTTTTAATGTGATTGAGGGTTATGATGAGGCTTGCATTTCGCGCCACAGAAAGGGAAGAGCATCCTGTTGACTTTATTGAACAGATTGCCTGTAAATATGATTGGTCGTTTGAGCGAGATGCTCAAGATGAAATTAGTGTTTGCGTGGAAGGAAAACGGGCAAATTATCGCCTTGCTTTTTCTTGGATGGAAGAGCAGGAGGCACTCCATTTAGCTTGTGCATTTGATCTTTCTATGGAAAATGCGCGAACAGCAGAAATGCACCGCTTATTGCTAGCAATTAATGAAAAATTGTTGCTGGGACATTTTGATTATTGGCAAGGGAATAATTCTGTTATTTATCGACAAGGGCTTCTTCTGGCTGGGGGGGTGCACCCGTCTCATATACAGGTTGAAACATTATTGATCTATGCGCTTAAAGTTTGTGAAAGCCATTATGTTGCATTTCAGATGGTTGCTTGGAGAGGGGAGAGTGCTTGCAAGGCACTGCAATATACTTTGTTTGAAACTGTAGGGAATGCTTAAATCGGCAAGTTTTCGTTAGATTTCCTTATGGACGATTTGTGAGCTATGACTCATAGAGGAATATCAACAGTCGCGCGTAATCCCCCAAGCGGGCTGTCATTTAATTGAATGTTGCCTCCATGGCTGCGCGCTATATCTTGAGCAATAGAAAGGCCAAGGCCCGTTCCACTTGCATCTTGATTGCGTGCTTTATCAAGCCTAAAAAATGGCTTAAAAACTTCTGTACGCATATTTTTACGGATTCCAGGTCCGTCATCGTCGATAGTTAAGATAAAAGATTCTTGTTTAGAGGTGGCTCTTAAATGGACAGTGGTGGCATAACAAAAGGCATTTGACATAAGATTGCTTACAAGGCGTGTGAAGGCACGGGGGCGCACTTGTATGTATGTCGGGCCTTCAATGGTATAGGAAAATTGACGTTTATGAAGATGCGCATCGGCAGAGAATTTTTGCATAAGAGCATTTAAATCAAAGTTTTTAACACTTTCATTTCCTTCGCCACGGGCAAAAGAAAGGTAATCTTCTAACATATTTTGCATGTCACTTACATCTTGCTCAAGGGGTTTCATATCCATGTCAGTATCTGCTAACGCTAGCTGCAGTTTAAAGCGTGTAAGAATGGTTCTTAAATCATGGCTTACTCCTGAGAGCATCATGGTACGTTGTTCAATTTGCCGTTCAATACGCTCACGCATGCGTAAAAAAGCAATACCCGCACGACGAACCTCATCAGCACCTTGTGGTTGAAATCCTTTGGGCAAAGGACGACCACGTCCAAAACTCTCTGCTGCTTCAGCCAATTGTTGAATCGGTCTGATTTGGTTGCGCAGGAAATAAATTGCTATCAGCAATAAAACGAGCGCTGTTCCTACCATCCAGCTTAAAAAAATAGCCGTATTGGAAGCATAAGCTTGGCTGCGTAATGCGAAGACGCGCAAAATATTATGACCAAGATGAATACGGATTTCAACAAGATCAGAATCACCTACGGTATCAATCCAGAAAGGGCGGTTAATTTGGCGTTTAATTTCTTCGCTTAAAAAATAATCAAGAATGGCAAAAAATGGTTTGGGTCCTGAAGGCGGAAGGGGAGATGGGGGTAAAATAGAAATGTTTAATCCCATGCGTTGTTGTGCAATACGCTTGATATCTTCATAGTTATCTTGTTGCGGATAAGTTTCAATAATATCAATAATGGCAGAAATATCATGAACAACAGCCGTTGAAAGACGCTCAGTGACCATTTGCCAATGGCGTTCCATAAAGACATAACCAATTACTGTTTGTAGGAGAACCATAGGAGCAATAATAATGATCAAAGAGCGGGTATAAAGCCGTTTCGGCATCCTCTTTGTTAGCCATTGGATAAGTTTTCTTGAAGATTTGATCATTATGTCTCTATTCAATGGAGAGTTTATAACCTATTCCTCGCACAGTTTGAAGCCATATGGGGGTTGTTGGTTCTTGTTCGATTTTACGACGGAGACGGTTAATTTGTACATCAATAGTACGCTCACTGATAGTGCTGTCCTCCGTTGCAAATTTATGGCGTGGAATTGTATCACCGGCATTTTCGGCAAAAAGGACCATCATTTCTTGTTCCTTGTCTGTTAATTTGATAATTTCTCTCCCTTTTTTGAGTTCTCGCCGTGAAATTGAAAAAATATAAGGTCCAAAAACAACCTGTTCAATTTTGGGTTGAGAAAGAGGAGAGCCACGTCGTAAAATAGCATTAACGCGCAGTAAAAGTTCACGAGGATCAAATGGCTTAGCGAGATAATCATCTGCGCCCGCTTCTAAGCCATCAATACGATTGTCTGTTTCTGATAACGCTGTGAGCATGAGGATGGGAACATCTTTTGTTTGACGCAGTGCGTAGGTAAGATCGATACCGTTTTCACCAGGCATCATAACATCAACAATAAGAAGATCAAAATCTAAGCTTGAAAGTTGCCGTCTTGCTTGCTTAGCATTGGAGGAGACTGAAACACGAAATCCATTTTTAATGAGAAATTGAAATAAAAGATTACGGATACGGGTATCATCATCAATTACAAGAAGGTGAGGTGCATCGTCACATAAAGTTTGAACATGATCACTCATTCTTTAAAAACCTTGACAAAAATTTAGTTTATACAAAGTCTAAGTTTACATAAGTTGCATAAAACTGTCGAGCAGGCTATTTTTTGTAAAGGGAGAGGGAATGCTCCTTATAGACTTAGAAAAATTTTACTTTTGGATAGGATATCATGGGGAAGCTTAGTACATGTATTATTCCGGTTACAGCTTTTCAACAAAATTGCACTTTGCTTTTTGATCATGAAAAAAAAGTGGGTGTTCTCGTTGATCCTGGTGGTGATTGGTTTCGAATTCAAGAAGTGATTAAAAAGAGTGGTGTTATTGTTGAGGCTATTTGGATAACGCATGGTCATTTTGATCATGTCGGAGCTGCTATGCAAGCAAAACAGGCGCTTGATGTTAAAATTATTGGTTCCCATCGTGATGATAAACCTGTGATGGAGAGTGTGAGAGAAAGCGCAAAAAATTATGGTATTGATGACGTATGTATTTGTATTCCTGATCAATGGTTAGAAGATAGCGAATACGTTCATTTTGCTGGACATGTGTTCAAAGTCTTTCATACACCGGGACACTCTCCTGGTCACGTCATTTATTTCAATGAAAAAGAACGCCTTGCTCTACTCGGTGATGTTCTGTTTCGTGGCTCGATTGGGCGTACGGATTTGCCATTCTGCTCTCATGAAAAATTAATGAAATCGCTTCGAGAAAAGGTTTTGCCTTTGGGTGATGGTGTTTGTTTCATTTGCGGCCATGGTCCAGGAAGTCGCATAGGCTATGAACGTCAAAACAATCCTTTTCTTCAAGAAATTTAAGGGATAGATACATCAAAAACCCGCTTTAGAGCGGGCTTTTTCAGTGTTCATTTCATTTTATTGGGTTCATTCAATTCACCGGAGCATAGCAGACATGATCTAGACCATCATATCCTCTAAAAGTTCCTGTTTTAGGATTGAATGAACGGTAATTTTTTGTGCAATATTCAAGCCATTGAGCTTTCGAAGTTTGCTCTAATGGTAGATATTCCACACTTTCCTGTACTTGATAAACCACCTGATTTTGTGGTGGTATTTGATAGATAACTTGAGGCTGCGCTGGTTGTTTCAAAATATTACCCAAAATAGCACCCGCTGCAAGGCCAAGAACACCCGCGGCTAAAGTATCTCCTGAGTTATCGCGATTCACATAAACATTACGATATTTTGTCTTTTCGCGTTCAACATAATGATATGTCTCACGTTCAACGTAACGATGGCTTTTTTCTCTCCTTTTATGATCCACATGATGATATTTCTTAGAATCATAAGAGGGATGATATCTCTTAAGAGTTGAACGAGAGCTATAGTCCTCAGAACGGATTCTAAAGTCGTTAGAAGGGAAACGCGTTTCGGACTTCATTCTTTTCATCGAATGATCCATTTCCTTTCGCATGTTCTCTATTCTTCTTGTGACAGATTCACTATGAAAGGATGCCATATCCGCACGTGTTGTACCCAGTGATATCAAAACAGTTGCCGTTGACATTGCTGATAATACCGCTAGTTTGATTGCTTTTTGCATAGCAACACTCCTTATATAAATTCGCATTTTTTCGTATCTTACACGGACCAAACTGAATAGAACCTGAACAAATTTAGAATTTATTTATTTTTACAAAACGAATAAAAAGCTCTTTAGTTAAAATATATAGCGTGAAATCATAGAATAATATCATGTCAAAAATTTGATTTTAAACATTATACTTTTCTTCGCTTAATTTATTTATAAACGTGGATTAAGAGCACTTTATTTTTACTATGGATGTAAGTTCTACATTGAACAATACTTATTTATATCTTTTGATCTTAGATCGCATCGATAGTATGAGCATAAACAAAGACTCTCATTTTTCTCATTATAGGATTATGAAATGGTGATAAAATATTGCTTTGTTTCTTTGCACTATGGAGCTTTGTCCTTTTTGTTTGCTTTTATAGGGTTGATGATCTTTCGCTATTATGATCGTATAGACAATGTCTGTGGTGTATGAGATACTACAAGATATTGATTGATAACGATAATTTATCGTTTTTCATGTTGAATTATTCCCCGAATATTGTAAGATTCTCTTATCTTATGTTTAATCAATCAAAACTATGTTTCTGCATGCCACCAAGCAGAGCTGTCATGTGGGTAAAAAACTCTAAAAAAGGAGTAAAAATGCTTCTTATGAATCGTCTCAATATCAAGGGCTGTTGCAACATTGGGGGTTGGTAATATAATGATGAGGCCGGATTGCATGCTTCATAAGCGTAAAGATGGTGATGCTCAATGGCTTTCACACTATATCATTTACCGGTGCCGTCGTGAAATGGGCTTGGATGTTTTAAGAAATGTCTCTTTAAAGCAAGTGCGTGAATGTGCAACTGGGTGGCGATCTGTTTTGCATAAGGGTTGTGATCCCATTAAAGAATGTGAGAAACAAAAGTATGAAGCAATGCGTAATCTGCATTATTTAAAAGATTTTGCTTTGTATAGTTTTGGAACTCGTAAAGCTGAACTAAAAGGAAATTGTAAAAATGGTGAGTGGTTTTCATCTTTAAAACTTCATATTTTCTCTAAATTAGGTTGTTTACTGGTTTCAGAGATTACGCAAACTGAGATATATAACGTATGGGGATTTTTTTGATATATGAGAAAAATTCTCTCATTAATTTTTTGTGCTCATTTAGTTTCTGGAAGTATTTTTGGCACATTTTTACAGTTTTAGAGCTTTTGCATAAGCTGTTGGAGAAAGAAAAATTGTGTTAAAAGTTAATCAGTTGAAGTGTTTTTTGGCAAATGCTCTCTCTTATATTTTTTGAGACAAATCGGAGCATTCTTGATGTTTGAGGTTATCTTTTTAAAGATAACGCTCTTTTTTTTGGTCTTTAGTTGTTTTTTCAAAAGAATAAAAGCTTCTTTTTAGTGCTTTGAAACTTTTTGCTGGTTTGCTAGACGTTTTTTTATTTTCGCTTTGTTAGAGGGGAATGAGATTTTCGTTTTCCTTTTCGATTTTCCAAAATACCAGTATCTATCGTTGGTCCCATATGGTTAAGGTCTGGTTTGGAAAAAAGGCTTTGTTGTAGCATGGGTTCGTGGGTAGATTGTTCGCTATGATGTGGTAAGGGATCATTGGCAATCGCTAGTTCGATTTTTTGTAAGTGTTTGATTTCATCACGAAGTCGCGCGGCTTCTTCAAAGTTAAGATCAGCAGCTGCTTCATGCATTGATTTTTCGAGATGTTGAATATGGAGTGCTAAATTGTTGCCAACCATTTTGTTTTTCTCGATGAAATCAGGAATATTTGTCTGAATAGGGTCGTTTCCATCGCCTGAATTGAGAATATCTGCGATATTTTTTTTGATACTGGTCGGTGTGATATGGTGCTCTTTGTTGTGAGCGATTTGTTTTTGTCGACGTCTTTGTGTCTCCTGCAAGGCGCGTTCTATAGAACCGGTGATTGTATCCGCATAGAGGATAACACGGCCATCGACGTTGCGTGCTGCGCGTCCGATGGTTTGTATGAGAGAAGTTTCTGAGCGCAAAAAACCCTCTTTGTCGGCATCTAAAATAGCGACAAAACCACATTCTGGGATATCTAAACCTTCTCGCAATAGATTGATACCGATTAAGACATCAAAAGTGCCAAGCCGAAGATCTCGTAGAATTTCAATACGTTCTAATGTATCAATATCGGAGTGCATATAGCGGACGCGGATACCTTGTTCGTGGAGATATTCCGTTAAATCCTCGGCCATACGCTTGGTGAGGACAGTTACCAGTGTACGGTAGCCTTTTTGGATTGTTTTATGAATTTCATTCATAACATCATCTACTTGATTTTTGGCTTTGCGGACTTCTGTTGGTGGATCAACAAGCCCTGTTGGGCGAATAATTTGTTCCGCAAAAATGCCGTGAGATTGTTCCATTTCCCAGCGACCTGGTGTTGCAGAGACGGCAATCGTTTGCGGACGCATGGCATCCCATTCTTCAAAGCGTAGTGGACGATTGTCCATACAAGAGGGAAGGCGAAAACCATATTCTGCTAAGGTCGCTTTTCTCCGAAAGTCACCTCTGTACATGCCACCAATTTGCGGAATTGTTACATGGCTTTCATCGATAAAAACAAGGGCATTGTTTGGAATATACTCGAACAAGGTTGGTGGTGGTTCACCGGGTTTTCGTCCTGTTAAATAGCGTGAATAATTTTCAATTCCCGCACATGAGCCGGTGGTTTCTAACATTTCTAAATCAAAAATTGTACGTTGTTCCAAACGCTGTGCCTCTAAAAGACGCCCCGCTGCGTTCAATTCATCGAGGCGTTGAATGAGTTCTGTTTTAATTGATTTCATTGCTTGATTGAGTGTTGGGCGTGGTGTTACATAGTGTGAGTTGGCATAAATTTTAATAGATTGAAGAGCACCTGTTTTTTGACCTGTGAGAGGATCAAATTCAGTAATTGTTTCTACTTCATCGCCAAACAGCGAAATACGCCAAGCACGATCTTCGAGGTGGGCAGGGAAGATTTCAATTGTATCTCCTCGAACACGAAAGGAACCACGAATGAAATTGATATCTTGTCGACGGTAATGTTGGGCAACTAAATCGGCCAATAATTGCCGTTGATCAAGCCGATCACCTTTTTCTATTGTAAAGGTCATCGCAGTATAGGTTTCTACCGAACCAATCCCGTAGATACACGATACAGATGCAACAATAATGACGTCATCACGTTCAAGGACAGCACGTGTTGCGGCATGGCGCATACGATCAATTTGTTCATTAATAGAGGATTCTTTTTCAATATAAGTGTCAGAGCGTGCCACATAGGCTTCTGGCTGATAGTAGTCATAATAGGAAACAAAATATTCTACAGCATTGTGGGGAAAAAAGCTTTTAAATTCTCCGTAAAGTTGGGCTGCAAGAGTTTTATTGGGCGCTAAGATCAGGGCCGGACGTTGTGTTTTTTCAATGATTTTGGCCATAGTATAGGTTTTCCCCGATCCGGTAACGCCCAAAAGGACTTGTGTACGTTCACCCTTTTCAATTCCTTCAACCAGAGTTTTAATTGCTTTGGGTTGATCTCCTGCTGGTTCAAAGGACGTTTCGAGTTGAAAGGAAATGCCACCTTCAGATTTTTCAGGACGAACAGGGCGGTGAGGTGTCCATAATACACCATTCTTAAAAAGAGGATTTCCTGAAGCAATGAGTCTGGAAAGAGCCTCAACTGTTGCTGTAACACCATTTTTCATTATTGCTTCCTTTGAGAGAGAAAGGCATATGCTTTTCAGGGAATATTATATTCACCAAGATTTGATCGAGATAACGACAAAGCGTTGTTGAGGGGGGATTCTCGCTTGTTAAATCTTTCATAGAACATTTTCTTCGTTCTCTAAAGCGTTTCTTTTTGCTTTTTTAGCATCATGACAGTTGAGGTTCTTTGTATTGCTTTTGTCATTTATACTATGATGATGTTCACTGCCATTGCTATGGATAGTGAGATTGTCCATATGGCAATTTGTAACAGGAAGTCTTGCATATGTGCGGTAAAGATCATCACCATCTTTAAAGGAGAGATAGCGTGATGATACCCAGCCTGTTTGAGTGTTATATTGTATATGGCACCAGTTTCCTCTACAGGTTTGGACAAAGATCAATGTTCCTGCAGGAATTAAACCACGAAGTGTATGTTGCGTACTTGGTCCCGTTCTAAAATTAAGATTGCTTGTGACAAAAGCACCGATAGCTCCAGAGACACTTGTGTTTAGAAGGAGAGAGCTAAACACAAAAAAAATTACCAAATTTTTCATTTTTCCACAGAAGATTCCTCTCGAGATTTCTCTTCCTTCTCTTTTCATATAAGATCTCTTTTGTTAGACTATGATAAAATAAAAAAAATTACAATTATTTCTTCTATTATAGGATGTTTCGTTGAATATTTTAAATGTCCTCATTATTGAAGTTTGCTCAACAAAATTGTTGAATGCTTTGTTTTCCTTTTTATTTTTATATGGAAAAGAGGGGTGCTGTACTATATAATATATAGAATTGTGGTTTTCGGATTCCAAAAGTGATTTTGGAAGCCGTTTTTTATGTTTTTATTGATCCTTCTATGTAACAGAAAGGGACGCGTTATGAAAAAAGTTCCGATGACTACAGCTGGTTTTGAGAATCTTAAAGAAGAGTTGCGTTGGCGTCAACAAGAGGAACGTCCGCGCATTATTGAAGCGATTTCTGAGGCGCGTGCGCATGGTGATCTATCGGAAAATGCTGAATATCATGCTGCTAAAGAGGCGCAAAGTCATAATGAAGGGCGTATTAACGAGCTTGAAGATTATATTGCTCGGGCAGAAGTTATTAATGTTTCGCGTCTTTCAGGTGACCAAATTAAGTTTGGAGCGACTATTAAACTTTTGGATGAGGATACTGAAGAGAAAAAAATTTACCAAATCGTTGGTGATCAAGAGGCTGATGTAAAAACTGGTAAAATCTCTATTTCTTCACCTATTGCACGTGCTCTCATTGGTAAACGAGAGGGCGATGTGATTGAAGTGATTGCACCGGGGGGAGCACATAATTATGAAATTATTAAGGTTCAGTATATCTAAACGAATATGCGTATGTCTTTAAAAGAGACTGAGATTATTGCTCCTCACTTTAAAAAGCGGTTATCGGGGGTGACATCTACAGTCGTTCAGCTTATTCCATTACAGCGCAAGCAAGGTGTGTGTATATCCACTTTTGGGTTTGGATTACCGAAAGATTTGCCAACTCTTGCTTTTAAAGATCTTTTGGGACTTTGGAAGAGTCCAGAGGGTAAGCCCTTTCGTATTTGGCATGCACGACGCAATATTGAAATGCTTTGTGGAGTCTTGCTGCGCGATGTGTTGCGGATGAAGTTAAAACTCGTCTTTACATCAGCATCTAGGCGCCATCATAAATCTTTTACTAAATGGTTACTGCGTCGTATGGATAAGGTGATTGCAACCAGTGCATGTACGGGATCCTACTTAGAGGTGCCTTATCAGGTGATTATGCATGGAGTGGATGTGAAGCGCTTTTCTCCACCAAAGGCGATTGATGATTACTTTGCTTCATCAGGATTTCCTGGAAAGTATGCCGTGGGGTGTTTTGGGCGTGTGCGTTACTTAAAGGGTGTTGATTTGTTTGTGGATGCAATGATAGCATTATTACCCCGCTATCCTGAATGGACAGCATTTATTGCTGGTCGTACGACAGAACAACATTATAATTTTGAAAAAAAATTGCGACAAAAAATTACTGAAGCCGGTTTGAGTGAACGCATTATTTTTCTTGGTGAGGTGTTGAATACACCCGTGTGGTATCGTCGTTTATCGCTTTATGTGGCACCTTCTCGTATGGAAGGTTTTGGTTTAACGCCATTGGAGGCAATGGCTTCACAAACTGCTGTAGTGACGAGTGATGTTGGAATTTTTAAAGAATTGGTGGTAGAAGGGACCGGAACGGTTGTTCCAGTAGACGATGGAGAAGCTTTAACGACAGCAATTGAATCGTATTTTGCTGATTTGAACAAAACATTAGCAGCAGGGCAAAAGGCTTTAGACCATGTTCGTGCGCATTTTCCTCTGGAAAAAGAGGCGAAAGCAATTGGGAGTCTTTATGAAGAAATTTTTACAGAAAAAGCACTTTAAATATATTAGAAATTTTCTTGAGAGGTAGGGAAAAATGCTCTCTTTAAAAATTTCCGCAAATAAAGATTTTCCGCGAACAATTTAATAATACAAATATTATGTTACAAAATTTAGGCGTATTTTGGGGGATGTTACGACAATAAGCTGTAAGCGTTTTTAAGCATTGTTTTTCAATTTCAGAAAAGATATTAAAATGAAATGATTTGTTCGGGTATTTATTCGTTTATTTATGCCTACTGTAAAGCTTTCTTTTTTCTTACCATTTTTTCAACTTTCTGTTAGTCTTTTTTACATTCTTAATCTCAACAGGTTTAGCTAGGTTTAAAATTTCCATTTTTCTATACCTGACGAAGTATTAAAATGTTTGTTCGTATAATTAATGCGTGCTCATAAATTTTTATAATCTTTTTTATTGATTTGTACCCAATATAGATTGTTATCCACCTGTTTCAGCCCCCTTTCGAATTGAACTAAAAAGGAGTTTTTTGTTTGTTTAAAATGTATTTTCTACATTTTTTGGGTTTGGGTTGTTTTGATAACTTTGAGGATTAAGACTTATCTTTAATATATTGACGATCTATCTGAATTTATGGTGATTTTTACATATTTCAATAACAATATTAAGCCGTAATTTTTACTAGGGACTCTAAAAGAGACTATCATTTCGAAAAAACTTTGAAAACTTTTGCTGTTGGTGCATAGAGTATACGACCGTCATCTCAGTAGAAAAGGATAAGAACTTTATCCTTTTAGGTAATGTAAAAGACAAATAAGAGAGATTTATTGATTATTCTACTCATACACTTTTAAGAATAGAGTGTACTATTCTTTACTATGATGGCTGTACTATCGAAGCTGTTTGTATTGCTCTAGTTGGGTAAGTTGTTGTGCATTTTTAATAATCAAAATTTATGAGAGATGTCTTATAATAAAAAAATATTTTTATGAGCAAACATTGCATTTTCAATGAGAAACCATTTAAGAGGTTATATTCAATCTATTATCCTTTTTGATAAAGAATCTTCATAAAGAAGAATGTTATAACAGTTTATCTGATATGGAGGGTTTTTGCCTGCGCTTTATCATTTTGGTCCATGACAGCCGTTTCCAAGGGTTTGTGTGCTAAAAAGGAGGGTGCGAAATTCCTATTTCGTGTCAAATTTCTATGACGGTATGATTTAAGTGCTTGAAGCTTTTTATAGGTTTCTCAATAAGCAGAATGAGAATTAGGGCTTATAATGTACACTCTTTATCTTATGAATGTCTGATCATTCCAAAATTAAACGCTGTACATTAAAATTGTTCACGCCAAAAAGCGGGGATAAAAAGCACGAATATAGTTATAATTTCAAGACGTCCGGCTAGCATGAGAAAACTCAAAATCCATAGGGCATTATCGTTAATGGTAGAGAAATTACCAGCAGGACCAATAATGTCTCCAAAGCCTGGGCCAACGTTTGAGAGAGCCGTTAAGACACCGGTAAATGCAGATGTAAAATCAAGACCGGTTGTGAGGAGAAATGCTGTGCCGATAACAAGACAGAACATATAAAGAGAAACAAAAAATAAAACTGCTTTGGCAACGTCGCTTGATATATTTGCGTTGTCATAATGGGCTTTTACAACAATATTGGGGGCAATAAGCTTTTCTATATTTGCTTGTGTAAGGCGCCAGAGGATAATTAAACGATTGATTTTCATACCGCCAGAGGTCGAGCCTGCACATCCCCCTGTAAAAGAGATAATGAAAAAAATCCCAAGGGCAAAAGATCCCCAAAGCTGATAATCTTCAGCGCTATATCCAGTGGTGCTTATAATAGATGTGAGGTGGAAAATAACATCAAGGAAAATCCAGTAGAAGGCGCGATGGTCATGAAAATGTAACCATGTTGCTAAAGCAAGGCTAAAGAGGAAAACAATATTGAGAAAAACAATTACTTGTGGATCAATAAAGCGTTTGGAGTGGCCAGGGAGCACGAGTTTAACATAAAGTACGAAAGGCAAGGCAGAGAGTAACATAAAGATTGTTGAAACAATTAAAATAGCGGGTTTATCAGAAAAATATCCAAAAGAAGCATCGTGGGTTGAGAAGCCCGCTGTTGCTACCGTACTCATTGCATGGTTTATAGCATCAAATAAACTCATGCCTGCGGCAAAATAGGAGAGTATACATGCCAATGTTAATCCAATATAAGCTATGATAATTCCATTGGCAATTTGGTTGATGCGAGGCAATATTTTTTCAGATTTATCTGATGATTCCATATGAAAAAGTCGTACGCCTCCAACACGCAGTGAGGGTAAAAGCAATAAAGCTAAACCGATAAAACCAATACCGCCAATCCAACATATAAGTGAGCGCCATAGCAAAATACTTCGCGGGAAATTGTCAAGACCTGTAAGCACTGTAGAACCCGTGGTTGTAATGCCAGAAACAGATTCAAAGATTGCTCCTGCGAGAGAAATTGGAAGAGGAGAGAGATAAAGAGGTAAAGCACCAACAACACTTCCTGTTAGCCAAAGACAAACAGTGAGCATAAACCCTAACCTTGCTGAAAAACGACACGTAGCACCTTTGGTCGCTAACAGAATCAGTGTCGCTAATATGGTGATTATAGCACAAGAGTAGAGAAAGCTTACCCAATTATGGTTTCTATCGTGCAAATCCACAAGAATTGGCAGAAGCATTGCTGCTCCCATGATCAACGCAAAACGCGCACAGATGTTGATAATAAATTGAAAAATGGCCGTTCTCTATTTTTGTATCTATATTGTTGTTATGATTTTATGCTTATAAGAATTTACGTTTTTCTTTTTATAGGGTAAAGATTGATTTCTACATTAAGCATGCCTCGATGAATTGACAATTGAACTTTTCACCAAACCTGAAAAAAGTATGTATATACTATAATTTAGGCTATTGAAAAATGTTTTTTTAAAAGGCTGTATTTCGTTATAATTTATAGAATATTTAAAAAAAGTGAAGGGGATGCTATGGCACAATCGCATATTCGTCTGCTCATACTTGGTTCAGGTCCAGCTGGTTATACGGCAGCGATTTATGCAGCAAGAGCAATGCTTAAACCGGTTGTCGTTACTGGTTTACAACAGGGCGGACAGTTGACGATTACAACGGATGTTGAAAATTATCCAGGTTTTGCCGATCCAATTCAAGGGCCATGGTTGATGGAACAAATGGCAAAACAAGCCGAAAATATGGGAACAGAAATTGTCTATGATAGCATCACAAAGGCTGATTTATTAAAATACCCCTTTATTTTATATGGGGATTCTGGGACACAATATTGTTGTGATGCGCTCATTATTGCAACGGGAGCGAAGGCACGATGGCTTGGTTTGGAAAGCGAACAGACTTTTATGGGTGGTGGTGTGTCTGCTTGTGCTACATGCGATGGTTTTTTTTATCGTGGTAAGGATGTCATTGTTGTGGGAGGAGGAAATACAGCTATTGAAGAAGCCCTTTATTTATCGCATCTGGTGAAGAGTGTAAGCGTGGTTCATCGGCGCAATTATTTCCGAGCAGAGAAAATTTTGCAAGATAGATTGCTTGCTTGTGATAATGTTCGTGTTCTTTGGGATCATGTTGTAGAGGAAATTGTTGGTTTGCCAGCGCAGGATTCAAGAGGAGCCGTTGTCACGGGTGCTCGCCTTAAAAATGTGAAAACCGGTCAAGAAATGAAGGTGAATGCGGAGGGAATATTTATTGCTATTGGGCATGATCCGGCTGTTTCTTTATTTGAAGGACAATTGAAACAAAAACGTGGTGGATACTTATGGACAGTACCAGATTCAACAGCAACAAGCATTGCTGGGGTTTTTGCTGCAGGTGATGTAACAGACGAAGTCTTTCGCCAAGCTATAACAGCGGCGGGAAGAGGATGTATGGCAGCATTGGAGGCAGAACGTTTCTTAGATCTACAAGCATGAAAATTGATTTAAAATAAGAGGTTAAATTGTGACATCACCGTTGGATTGGGATAAATTGAGGGTTTTTCATGCTGCCGCGGAAGCAGGTTCTTTTACTCATGCGGCGCAAAAGCTTCATTTATCACAATCAGCAATTTCACGGCAGGTTTCGGCTCTAGAGCAAGAGGTTGGTGTCTCCTTGTTTCAACGTCATGCACGTGGGTTAATTTTAACAGAACAGGGGGAAATTCTTTATCGTACAACCCATGATGTTTTAATGAAGCTTGAGAGTGCACGCTCACAATTAAGCGAAAGTTGTGAAAAGCCAACAGGGAGTTTACGTATTACATCCACCTTTGGAATGGGGGCGGGATGGCTTGTAGATCGTATGCCAGAATTTCTCAGTCTGTATCCCGATATACAGGTTCAACTCTTGTTTGATGATAAAGAACTTGATTTGACGATGCGTGAGGCAGATTGTGCTGTTCGTTTACATCAGCCCCAACAACCCGATCTTATCCAAAGAAAACTCTTTACAATTCATATGCATGTTTATGCTTCAAAAAATTATATTGAAAATTACGGTAAACCAGAAACACTGTCTGAGCTGGATGCACATCGTATTATTTCATTTGGTGAACCTGTGCCCTCCTATTTATCTGGTTTGAATTGGTTGGAAAAGGCTGGTAGAAGTGATGGTTCTTTGCGTTTTTCAGTGTTGCGAATCAATAATATTATTTCAATCAAGAATGCAATTATGTGTGACCTTGGTATCGCTGTGCTTCCTGATTATATTGTGAATAACGATGAACGACTCGTGCGTCTTTTTCCTGATATGGTTGATATTCCCTCCTTTGATACTTTTTTTTGTTATCCTTATGCTTTAAAGAATTTGGCAAAGTTGAAAGCTTTTCGAGATTATATTTTTTTAAAAGCGCGTCAGTGGTCTTTTTAATGATATCATATTTTAAGCTATGTGTTTATTGCATAGCTGATGCGCTAAAGTCTTTATTGTGTTTTTTCTGATAAAATGACATAGAGTATTATCTCTTGATTATGTTGCCTCCCATTGCATTTTCTTGAGTGTTCCCTTATGAAAGTCTACTAGATTGATTTTATCTCTGGAGATTTTCCAAATTTGCCGGACGTTTGTCCGGCTTTTTTTTAGCTTTTGAAATAAGCTTTTAAAAATATGAATATCTTAGAAGATGGTAGAAAAATTTTTCATAAATTTTATGAGTGTCTAACAATTTGGGGCACATAATATGTGAGAAGCTTTGGATTACAATGATCATTGCAAAATAAAAAAGTTTGATTAAAGGGTATCGTTTTTATAAAGGGCTCATTTTTAGCTTCATAAATTGAGTTAAATAGTGTGAATCTTATGAGTATATAAAAACTTTTTAGTAATGGAGATAACTATAATATCCCAAAAGAATTGTTTCTTCGTTGTAGAGTTAAAATAGCCAACAGTATAAGCTTCAATATGGGAAAAAGATATCTCAAATATCATTCTTAAAATGACGTGTAATCCCTCTTTTCAAGTAAAGCATTTCAGCTTTTTCTTTTGTTTTTTGCTTGTATCGTCATGCATTTTTACTGTTATATGTGTTTTACAAAGTTTGTTCATGCATAATTTAACAGTTAAAAACCGTCCAAAGAAATTGATGTGCGGTAAAGATATGACTAGTGGAGTAACACGCTAAGTTTTTAAAGCAAACTATTACAAAAACGTTGGATACGTAAGCAAGCCTCTTCAAGTAACTTTTCCGATGTTGCATAAGAAATGCGAAAAGCTGGTCCTAGTCCAAAAGCAGAACCATGAACAACAGCAATTGATTCTGCTTCTAGAAGTGCTATGACAAAGTCTTCATCATGGGAAATGATTTTACCTTCCGGTGTTTTTTTGCCAATGAGTTCTGCACAGGAAGGATAAACATAAAAGGCGCCTTCTGGTGTTGGACAGTGAATGCCAGGCGCTTGGTTTAACATGGAAACGACGAGATCACGCCGTGCTTGGAAAGTCGTTTTATTTTGAGCGATAAAATCTTGTGGACCAGTAAGAGCTTCGACAGCAGCCCATTGTGAGATAGAGCTTGTGCCGGATGTTTGCTGACCTTGAATGGTATCCATGGCTTTAATCAATTCCTGCGGTCCCCCCGCATAACCGATTCGCCAACCTGTCATGGCATAGGCTTTAGAAACACCGTTCATGGTAAGTGTGCGGTCATAAAGCTTTGGTTCTACTTCTGCTGGAGTAACGAAGGTGAAGCCTTCATATGTTAGATGTTCATAGATGTCATCGGTGAGGATATAAACATGGGGATATTCTAGCAAAACATCTGTTAGTTTTTTTAATTCGTCGTATGTATAAGCGGCACCTGATGGATTTGAAGGAGAATTAAAAATAAACCATTTGGTTTTAGGTGTGATGGCAGCTTCTAGATCTTGCGGTTGAAGTTTATAAGAAAACGCGGCTTTGGTTTCTACAAAGACAGGTGTACCATCATTGAGTGTGACCATTTCCGGATAACTCACCCAATAAGGAGATGGAATGATAACTTCGTCTCCTTTATTTAAAGTTGCCATAAAGGCATTGAAGAGGATTTGTTTACCACCGGTACCAACGATAATTTGCTCTGGTTGATAGTTAAGATTATTTTCTCTTTTAAACTTGGTTGCAATTGCTTGGCGTAATTCTGGAATTCCCGATATGGGAGTATATTTTGTTTCTCCCCGTCGAATAGCTTCAATGGCAGCATTTTTGATATTGTTTGGTGTATCAAAATCAGGTTCTCCAGCGCTTAAAGCAATAACATCACGCCCTAGTGCTTTCAAATTGCGTGCTTTTTGGGAAACAGCAATTGTTGCAGAAGGTTTGATATGGGAAAGTCTCTCGGCGATAAAAGCCATAATTTTCGTCCTTAGATGATATAAGCAAATGATTGCTAATTTAAGAATATTCTATAAGAGATTACGTTGTATGCAAATATTGTATGCAATAAAAAATTGCAGGAAAATTTTGAGATGTTACGTGCCTGAATAAGGGGTGCAATAAAGGCAGTTGTTACCCTCTCGTTAGACAATAAAAATGCTCTCATAAAGCCGATGGGGACCCTCCTTTGATACCTTTTATAAAAATTCTATCTCAAGAGCAAAAGCTTGGCAAGGGATTTACGGTTTATTGAAAAAAGTTTCGGGAAGCGGTGTTGAGGCTTGGAAATCTTTTTCGTTGTCTTGTTGCAGCCGTTTATTTCGTTTTGAAAATGAGAACTCAAAGTTTTTTACTTTCAAAGTCAGTGGTAGTGTAACAATAAATGCTATGCGTTTTGTGTGGGGTAGAAAAGACGGATAAGGGTAAGAAAATTTATAAAGAGCTTGGGTATGAAGCTCTAATGGTTGATGCTCTGTTGGTCTGTATTCATCTCTATCATTGCTTCTCATTATAAATAACAAGGTATTGATTTATAAATATAATTCATCTTTTTGCATAGTGAATTAGACCTCGAATATTGTAAGATTCTCTCATCTCAACTCCCCTTATGTTCAATCAATTGAAGTCACGTACTTGCACGTCACAAGCGGGGCTGATGCGTGAGTAAAAAACTCTAAAGAAAGGAGTAAAAATGCCTTTAATGAAATCTTCTCAATACCAAGGGCTGTCGCAACATTGGGGGTTGGCAAAGTGTATGATGGTGCCGGCTTGTACCTTCACAAACGTAAAGATGATGGTGCTCAATGATTTTTACGCTATACCATTTATGGGCGCCGTCGTTAAATTGGCTTGGGTGCCTTAAGAAAGGTCTCTTTTAAAAAGGAAAGAGAGTGCAACACTATAATAAAGACATTCACAAAAAACGATATTTTATGGGAGAATTGTTCAAAATATTAAACAGATGGGATGTCTTTTTTAGCGATTTGATAGAAAGTATTTTCTTTTATAAGATTTCTGAATTCGTTTGGTAAAAAACAAAAAAATCTCCGCCTTTGCAGGCGGAAACCTTTAAAGCATATTGCAGAATTGAAAGATTAAAGTGCTGCGAGATTTCCAGCAGCAAATTTTCCAGAACGACGATCTTGAAGAACATCATAGGAAATTTTCTGTCCCTCATTAAGATTACTTAGACCAGAACGCTCAACAGCGGAAATGTGTACAAAGACATCTGCACTTCCATCACTAGGCTGAATGAAGCCAAAACCTTTTGTTGTATTAAACCACTTAACTGTTCCTGTAGACATAGGAAACTCCTTAGAATATATAATTATGTTATGCATTGAAGCCAAAAAGCCTCCAATACGGTTTTAGATCGAAATTGGGTGGGAGAAGTTTCGTCGAAAGTGCAGATCGCACAGGAAAGAAAGTCACATAACCGAAAGTTCGATGAAAATCATATAAGAGTTTTTACAGTAAAAAGCAAGCCTTAATTGGTATTTTTATATAAAAAGATCGAGAAAAAGTCTTTTGTATCATAGCAGAAATTTTAAGTGAAATAGCTCTGTAAGGAGCGCACCTCAAGGCCCATTTTTTTGAGTGCTTTAATAGCTTCCACGGCAGCTTCGGCACCAGCGACTGTTGTATAATAGGGGACTTTTTGCATCAGCGCTGCATGGCGTAATGATTTAGAATCAGAGACAGCACTGGCAGTACTGGTTGTATTAAAAATCAATTGAATTTGCCGATTACGTATGGCGTCCTCAATATGAGGGTGCCCCTCTAGGACTTTGTTAATTTTTTGTGCCTCAATTTTATGTTCGGTAAGAAATTTTTGTGTTCCACTTGTTGCTAAAACAGTAAAACCAAGATCGGCTAAAAATTTTACAGGATTTAAGATACGCTTTTTGTCTTCGTCTCTTACAGAAACGAACAACGTTCCTTCCTTTGGGAGTTCAACACCAGCTCCAAGTTGGGCTTTAGCAAAAGCAAGAGAAAATTCATAATCCAGTCCCATAACCTCACCCGTTGAGCGCATTTCTGGACCAAGAAGTGTATCGACACCTGAAAAACGTGCAAAAGGAAAAACGGCTTCTTTGACAGCGATATGTTGTTTTTGTTGTAGAGAGGGTAATCCACCATAAGCTTGAAGGGCTTTATCAAGAGTTTCTCCTGCCATAATCCGTGCGGCTATTTTAGCAATAGGGCGACCGATTGTTTTTGCAACAAAGGGAACCGTACGCGAAGCACGGGGGTTGACTTCCAAGACATAAATTGTGTCATCTTTAATGGCATATTGTACATTCATTAAGCCGCAAACATGAAGGGCTTTTGCGAGTGCTTTTGTTTGACGCTCTAATTCAGATACTATTTTATGCGAAAGTGTATGGACTGGTAATGAACATGCTGAATCACCAGAGTGGATACCAGCTTCTTCAATATGCTCCATAATACCAACAACGAGCGTTTCTTCCCCATCGCAGAGACAATCAACATCAACTTCAATGGCTTCTGTTAGATAGGTATCAAAGAGCAGTGGATTTTTACCAAGCAATGTATTGATTTGTCCTGTTTTGTCGTTTGGATAACGGGCTTTGATATCTTCTGAAACCAACTCAAGGACACTCTCGAGTAAATAGTTTTGTAAACTGCGTTCATCTCGGATAATCTGCATAGCACGTCCTCCTAGAACATAGGAAGGGCGTACAACCAGTGGAAAACCTAATTCATGGGCAATAAGGCGTGCTTGTTCAACTGAATGGGCAATACCATTTTTAGGCTGTGTTAGGTTAAGTTTAAATAACAATTTTTGAAAGCGATCTCTATCTTCTGCTAAGTCGATGGCTTCAGGAGAAGTGCCTAAAATGGGGATATTATATTTTTCGAGCGTGCTGGCCAACTTCAGGGGTGTTTGTCCACCAAATTGGACGATGACACCAACCAATTCGCCTTTTTGCTGTTCCGTTTCTAAAATAGCAATAACATCTTCAGTTGTTAAAGATTCAAAATAAAGACGGTCAGAGGTATCGTAATCCGTTGAAACAGTTTCAGGATTGCAGTTAATCATAATCGTTTCAAATCCTGCCTCACGGAGTGCAAAAGCAGCGTGGCAACAACAATAGTCAAATTCAATACCTTGACCAATACGATTTGGTCCGCCACCTAAAATAGCAATTTTTTTGCGTTTAGAAACATGTGCTTCTGACTGTTCTATACCTGCAAAAGGCATTTCATATGTTGAATACATATAGGCTGTTGGTGAAGAAAATTCAGCTGCGCATGTGTCAATTCGTTTAAAAACGTGCTGAACATTGAGCGATTTGCGTAGAATAGCAACAGACTCAGGATCTTGCCCCGTGAGGGTAGCTAAACGTGCATCCGAAAATCCCATAGCTTTTAACATGCGTAAATTTTCTGCGTCTTGGGGCAATCCATGAGTGCGGATGTATTGTTCCATTTCAACAATGGAGGCGATTTGTTGCAAAAACCATGGATCAATCTTGCTGATCTGGTGAATTTCATTTAAAGGTAAGCCTGCGCGCATTGCTTGGGCAATATAGCGTAGACGATCGGGACTTGGGATTGCTATGGCGGAGCGTATAGAATTCTTTTCATCGCCTTCCGCATGTTCAGGGATTATAATTTCATCAAGACCAGTAAGACCTGTTTCAAGTCCACGGAGCGCTTTTTGCAGCGATTCTTGAAAAGTGCGTCCTATTGCCATGACTTCTCCTACAGATTTCATCGCCGTTGTTAAGACAGTCGATGAACCAGGAAATTTCTCGAAAGCAAAACGAGGAATCTTGGTAACAATATAGTCAATGGACGGTTCAAATGATGCCGGTGTTGCTCCACCTGTGATATCATTTTTTAATTCATCAAGTGTGTAGCCAACAGCCAATTTAGCTGCTACCTTGGCAATGGGAAAACCTGTTGCTTTTGAGGCAAGCGCTGAGGAGCGTGAAACACGTGGATTCATTTCAATAACAATGAGGCGGCCATTTTCAGGATTAACAGCAAATTGCACATTGGACCCACCAGTTTCAACACCAATTTCACGCAGTACAGCGATTGAAGCATTGCGCATACGTTGATACTCTTTATCCGTTAAGGTAAGGGCGGGAGCTACGGTAATGGAATCGCCAGTATGAATGCCCATAGGATCAATGTTTTCAATGGAACAAACAATGATACAGTTGTCATTCTTATCGCGAACAACCTCCATTTCATATTCTTTCCATCCCAAAACGCTTTCTTCAATCAAAACTTCTGTGGTCGGTGAAGCTTCAAGCCCTCGTTCAATGATTTCATAAAATTCAGAGCGATTGTAAGCAATTCCGCCACCGGTCCCACCAAGGGTGAATGAAGGGCGGATAATCGCTGGAAGACCAATAGTGTCAAGAGCTTGCACTGCTTTTGCGGTTGCATGTGCGATATAATGTTGTTTACGGTCAGCTTCTGTATGATGCCAGTTGCGTTCAAGATCTTCTAATGCTTGGTCAAGAGTATCACCAGAAAGTTTTGCTTTAAGTTCATCGCGCATTTTTGCATGCTGTTTGCGATTTTCTTCTTTAAGTTCTGTTGCATTGGCTAACATAGACCGTGGTGTTTCTAAACCAATTTTTGCCATTGCTTTGCGAAATAAAGCACGATCTTCTGCTTTATCAATTGCGTCGGCATTTGCCCCTATCATTTCAACGTGATAGCGGTCTAAAACACCCATACGTTTTAATGATAGGGCTGTATTAAGAGCTGTTTGCCCTCCCATAGTGGGTAAAAGAGCATCGGGACGTTCATGAGCAATAATTTGAGCAACTATTTCAGGAGTAATGGGTTCAATGTAAGTTGCATCAGCTAAATCTGGATCTGTCATAATGGTAGCAGGATTAGAGTTAACCAAAATAATTCGGTAACCTTCTTCTTTTAATGCTTTACAAGCTTGTGTTCCTGAATAATCAAATTCACATGCCTGACCAATAACAATAGGTCCTGCTCCAATAATAAGAATAGATTTTATATCTGTGCGTTTTGGCATGGTTTTTTCCTATGACAAACATCCGTGCGCAATTGCGTCAGGCTGAATATTTAAATTTTAAAGCTGAAACTCATTTTATAGGTTAAGTGATAGAGAAAGTAAGCCATAAAATGCCTTTTCCATGCTTTTTTTATAGAATAGAAAAGGAGGCGCTTTGTATATGCTTTTTCAAAGTCAAAAATTGAGGATGGTAAAAAAAGAATGATTGATATCGAGTTGTTTATTTTAGCAGTGGGTAAAATAGACTAAAATGCTCTAATGTTATATTAAAAATATCAACAAGCTTATTGTATGTGTATTTGTAACACAAATTTAGATATTGCGTTTGATAACTTGAGGTCATATCAATATTATAGGTAGCTTTTCTGTCTTTGATAGAAGTTTATTTGAGGGCTCTTAAAACAATAATCCCTAGTGTTTTTGCTACGTAATCCATAAAGGGTGAGTCCACAACTTTTTCATTTTCTTTTCGTGAAGAAGCATTTCGTAACATTGGACCATTCTCTGTTACAATGAAGAAGCCAACATGGGTTACATCCAATCCGGCAAGTTTGGTGTATATACCAATAAAATCACCAGTTTGTAACTGATTTATAACGTCTTCATTAATAAAGTTACTTGGAATATAAGTTATGTTGCGTTTCACAATTGGTAATCCGGGCAGGTAGTTTCCACCGTCAGCCTTTTTATTGAGATATTTTTCAGTGGTTACAGCATTGGGGCTAAGCTGTGCCGTGATATCAGTGGCAAGTTTCTTTTCTCTATAAGCCCAGTCCGTGAAAAAATGCTTCCTCTTTAAAAAGCTTATATTACCATCAACATAACGTGTTTGGATAACGTTGTTTATGAATTCTGTTTGCGAAGTTGATTTCCGTAATGCTTCGACATAGTCTAGATAAGTAAAACAATCTAAACCTCTAAAGTCGATTATGAGTTCTTCTGGTACGGTTTTTGAACCATGCAACATATTTGCTTGGTAAGGTGTTCCTAAAAAAGCTCCTGATAAAAAGTCGATTATTTTTCCTGTTTCATGTTTATCAATTTTCGAGCGTTCTTTAAGAAGAACATTGAGTTTTTCTAAAGTATAGGGATCTAGATTCACTTGTTTTTTTTGCTGTGTTTCCGTTTTGTTTTCCGTTGTTTCTTTCTTTCCCTCAGAACTTTGAAAATCACATCCTGTGACTAACGCTGAAATTAAAATAAATTGGAGTATTTTTCGCATTTTTTCACCATTTTTGTATTAAACAATGAGTAGTCCTTTTCTGCGTTAATCAGTTTATTTTCATTATCATATATCATGAATGTAACATAAATAAAGAGAGCTACGATTTTATTTTATGTCATTCTGATTGCAGGTGATGTAAATATTTTTTTAGATGAAAATATACAAAAGTTTTTACTTCATTGAAGTCATATGAAGAGAATTTATTATTGTAAAAGAGAATTTACTCTTTTTAGATAAATATATTTATCAGTAATATTTTTTCAAAAAGCGTTATCGGTGGGTTCTTATCCTGGAATTTTTATGCATAGAATTCATTAAAAGAGATTTTTTGAAAAGACGATTTTTTACAAAAATATGGTGTTGTATGCCTGTTAAAATCAAGGTTTGTGAAAAGTTTTCACTTTCATTATCGTTTTTGTGAGAATAGGTTATATTATATCGCCATTTTTAGAAGCAGGGGGGATTTAGCAAATTGTAGGAAAAACAATTTGCATGTTATGAGCAATCAAAAAATCGGTTCAAAATTGATCTATGATGGGCTTAGATGGGCTTATTTTTAGTTTTTATTGCTTTAATTAGATGTGACGCGTATCGCTTATGAAGGAGCAAGCAGGCCCCCTCATACTCTTTACTGGCCCCCAATGTTGCGACAGCCTTTGGTATTTAGACGATTCAAAAGAGGCATTTTTGCTCCTTTCTTCAGAGTTTTTACCCACATGACAGCTCTGCTTGTGACGTGCAGATACATGGTTTCACTTGATTGAACATGAAAGGAGCTTACAATATTCGCAGGTCTAATTCAACATGCAAAGCGATAAATTATTACTATAAATCAATACTTTACTCTTTTAAAGTTGATGACTACTGATATTCCTCAATATGTAACATCTAAAAGTGGAAGGCGTTATTGTTTGCGTATTCTTGATGATCTCTTCAATTTTGAAGGAACAGCATCACTATCATCTCCAAAGATCACACAAAGTGAAGCCTTTTAGAATCCTTTAAAGAAGGATCTGAGTTTTAATTTAGATGACGAAGTTTCAGCAATAACAGTGGTAAGATGCGATTTTGATGATGATAATGCTCTGAATGCTTTTCGATACAGGGCTATATAGATATTGGTTCTCTGGAGGTAAGAAATACAAAGATAAATGCGATAAAGTTGCTAATGAATTATGCTATTATCAACGTAGAATGAGTAATACGCATTATTGGACGTCTTTGTTAGGAAATGTTGTAGGGGCTGTTTTGTCTGCATTGTTGGTGGGAGGAATAGCGGCTTTAGCACGAGGAGGAGTGTTTAGAGCTTCAAAATTAGGTCAAGCATTTTTGAGAGCTGGTCAAACTTTAGTGGGAAGATTCGGGAAATATTGTGGTGAGAAAGCAAGTTCATTTCTCAGTATTACCAAAAACACACCCTTCTCACATTCGCTTAAAGTAGGGATTGCATCTTAAAATGGATTATACTACTGTTAGCGCACAGCATTTGGTACATTATAGGGTGAAGGATTAGGTAATATACTCTAAACCATATTATTTGGTGCAGGTTTGGGATTAGTAGCGACAGCGCTTGGAAGTGTTGGTGGGTCTATGATTGATTCAGTTTTGGGAGATGTTCTTAACTATTTTAAACCTTCTCATGTAAGACAACGTATTGATTTATAATGATAATTTACTGTTTTGCATATTGAATGAGACCCCCGAATATTGTAAGATTCTCTCAATTCAAATCATATTATGTTCAATCAATTAAAGTCACTTATTTGCACGTCATAAGTGGGGTTGGTGTGTGGGTAAAAAACAGTTTAGAAAGGAGCAAAAATGCCTTTAATGAATCGTCTTAATGCAAGGGCTGTCGCAACATTGGGGGCTGGCAAATATAATGATGGTGCTGGCTTGTTACTTCATAAGCGTAAAGATGGGGGTGCTCAATGGCTTTTACGTTATACCATCCACGGGCGGCGTCGTGAAATGGGATTGGGTGCTTTAAGAAATGTCTCTTTAAAAAAAGCACGTGAATTGGCAACTGAGTGGCGTTCTGTTTTACAAGAAGGTCGTGACCCCATTAAAGAACGTGAAAAGCAAAAACGTGAGGCAATGCGTAATCTTCATTATCTAAAAGATATTGCTTTGGATGCTTTTGAAAGTCGCAAAGCAGAATTAAAAGGAGATGGTAAAAATGGTGAGTGGTTTTCACCTTTAAAACTTCATATCCTCCCTAAATTAGGTTGTATGCCGGTTTCAGAAATTACACAAACCGATATACGCAATACGCTTGCTCCCATCTGGCATACAAAAGCTGGAACAGCTATACAGGCTCTTAATCGCCTCAATATTTGTTTCAAACATGCTGCTGCCTTGGGTTTGGATGTTGATTTACAGGCTACAGAAAAAGCACGCGCGCTCCTAGGAAAACAACGCCATAAAACGCAAAATAGACCTGCAATGGATTGGAAAGATATACCGGCTTTTTACAAAACACTTTGCGAAACAACAACCATGACACATCTAGCTTTGCGTTTACTTATTCTTACAGGTGTTCGTACCTATCCTTTGCGTCATATCCATAAAGATCAAGTTGAAGATGATATATGGACCATCCCTGCTGAAAATATGAAAGGAAGGCTTGATACTACAACAGAGTTTCGCGTACCTTTATCAACAGAAGCATTGGAAATTTTGAAACAAGCGCGTTTGCTGTCTCGTAATGATTTCTTCTTTTCTGCAAAAGGTCGTGGTCCCCTTGCTGATACTTGCATGTCAAAATATATGAAACAAACTGGACTTGATGCTTGTCCCCATGGTTTTCGCTCTAGTTTACGCGATTGGTTAGCTGAAACAACCGATGCCCCTTTTGAGGTCGCAGAAACCATTCTAAGTCATACCGTCGGGGGTAAAGTAGAACGTGCTTATCGTCGTACTGATTATTTAGAACAGCGCCGTGTTTATATGGATAAATGGGCGGCTTATGTCACGAGCAAATCTTAAAAGATGGGGGCTTGTACCCCATTTTTATTCCATTATCTGTGGATAACTTTCTCTCTTCGTTCTCTCATTCCGTTTCAATAAGACTCATAAATTATCAAATGAGAAAATACATCATAAAGTACTGTTTTTTATGATTAAACTTACTTTCAAATCTCAATAAAATATGGTTAATAAATACTTATGATTTGTTGCTCTTTTTAGATTGAAAGGATTTAGTTATGACTGAAAATGATGTTCTTCTTACAGACCGTGAAAGTGCACAATTATTGCATATAAGCGTTTCAACATTTCGTCGCCATGTCACCAATGGATCTTTACCAAAGCCCTTAAAATTTGGTTCTTTATCGCGTTGGTTAAAATCGGATCTGTTGAATGTGATTGAAAAAGCCAAAACGCAACGTCAACATCTCAGTGATGTGGCATAAAAAAACCTTGTCACGTAAGGACGGACAAGGCTTTCTCAAATTATCGTAAATTGAAAATAGCAAAACCCGTCCTGTGACGCAACGTCTAAGGACAAGAAAAATGTATCATTTTATAAATGCTCGGGGCATTACAAATGCCTTGCGGGGTGTCTGGCATGGTGCTTATGGACTAGCCCGCTGCCCTGCCCATGATGATCAAGTGCCTAGTTTAGCTCTATATTCTTTTAAAGAGACCATAGCAGAGCTTTATTTACGCAAGCGTGGTATCACTTGTAACTTGCCTCCCTAGTTTACGCTTTCATAGCAACTGCCCCCATCCCTCTGGGAAAAACATCCCCGCGTTGGTTGCTCTTGTTGAGGGTGGTGGCTCCTTTGCAATCCATAGAACCTTTTTACAAGACAATGGATGCTTGCTGCCCGTGCGCAATGCCAAGGCTTTGAAGTCTTGATGATGCAAGCTCCCCATGGCTCTGACTTCAACATTTTATTATTCAATTATGAAAGCTAAAAAAATGACAAAAAATATTCTAGAAAACAATGAAAATAGTTCTGTAAATAATACTGATAACGATAACACCCCTGTCTCTTTAAAGGAGCATCCCTGTTTACAAGCCATTCCTTATGAACAGGCTTTGCAACAAATGGGATGGGGCGAATTAAAACCGATAAACAAAGCGCTTTTACCGGTTGAACCTTTTCACCCCGAACAAATGCCTTCAACTTTACGAGACTATATTTATGACGTGGCTGAATGCCAACAATCTTCTCTCGATTTTATTGCTGTCTCGGCTCTGTGTGGGTTAGCTGCCCTGATTGGCAATGGAATTCGCATTGCTCCAAAACAAAATACGCACAATTGGAAAATTGTCCCTAATCTATGGGGCGCCATTATCGGGCGATCTGCAACTCTCAAAACACCTGATATGCAAGCCGCTCTCGCTCCTCTTTATTCCTTTCAAAATGAATGGTATCAACAATGGCGTAAACAGAAAAAACAGAAAGAGACAAAAAATCTTCTCATTGAATTAGAGAGACAAGAAAAGAAAAAACAAGCCCGAAAAGCTTTTAAAAATAAAAACAAGCAACAAGCTATCGCTCTTCTTAATGAACCTCTTGAAGATCAAGAAAGTGAGGATGAAACTCTTGTTAAACGACGTCTTCTCGTCAATGATGCAACGGTTGAAAAGCTTGGAGAATTACTGAGAGAAAACCCGCGCGGGTTATTAATGGTCCGCGATGAACTTTCTGGTTTTTTAGCTAATATGGAAAGAAAGGAATATCAGACTGACCGTTCTTTTTATCTAACGGCTTTTAATGGAAATTCTCCTTATACCTATGACCGTATAGAACGTGGAACAATTTATATTCCCAATGCAACACTTTCCATTATAGGAGGCATTCAACCTTCTCGGATTATTCCTATTGTACAAGCGATAAACCGTGGGATAAACGATGATGGTTTATTGCAACGGTTTCAACTGATGGTATGGCCCGATAACAATAAAGAGAGAGAATGGAGGGATGAATATCCCAATCAAAAGGCATGGGAAGCTTATGAAAAAGTGTTTCGTTCGCTTTATGATAAACCGGTAGGATCTTCTCAACATCCAACGACCATGCGTTTTTCTCCCGATGCACAAGAGATGTTTAGTGAGTGGTGGGAAAATCATCAGAAAGCGATCAGAAGGGATGATCTCTCTGAAGCTTTGCAATCCCATTGTGCAAAAATGGACAAAACCATAGTAAGTCTTGCTTTGATTTTTGAACTTGTCGAAGGTGGTCGTTTTGAAATCAATAAAGAAGCCCTTCAAACAGCCTTGCGTTGGGAAACCTATTTGTTAAGTCATGCGAAACGTCTTTATGCGGCGGATGATAGCTTAACAACAGAGCGTGCAAATTTGCTTATAGAGCGTTGTAATTGCTTACCTGAGGTTTTTACTGCTCGTGATATCTACAGACGCTGCTGGACGCATTTAAAAGACAAAGAAGCCGTTAAAACAGCTTTAGATGTTTTATGCCGTTGCAACTATCTTCGTAAAATCTGTGATGACAAGGAGCAAAAAGGCGGTCGTTCTACCATACGCTATGAATGGCATCCTTTGGTAAAAAATCAGAGTATTAAGCAATGAAGAAAGCTCTTTTAAAGCTTCTCAAAACAATTTTGCAAAACTCTTTTCAATGGCATTCTGTTAGGTAACCTTCTGCAAAGGAAATGATCAGAATTCTTTTGTAAAAAGAGTTTTGTCTCTTTTGACAGTTTTGTCTGTTGATTTACCCCCCCTCCTATTTAAAAAAATTGAGAGAAAAAATAAAAACATTCTATTTCAATAGGTTAGCATTATACAAATTTTTGCAATCCAATGCATAAAAGCCATGTGAGTAAGATAGACCATCAGTGATTTGAGTTTTGTCTGTTTTGTCAATTTTTGTCGGTAAATTTTAATAGACAATTGTTATGATATTTTGAGATCATAAAACACTTCGAAACAATCATTTTGATCTCTTAAAACACGATTCGCATTTGTTTTTATTTCCATAAAACGAATAGTAAATTTTACTACTTTGCTGTTTATAGGCTGTTTATAATTGCATCTTGTAAATTTTTTTGACGCATTTGATAGGTTTTCGCGCCATTTTGGTTTATTGGGTACTCGATATTTGTTCTAAATGTATTTATGAAACGCCATTGTGATTTTTTGAGTCTCATAAGGCAATGGAGTTTATTGAATAATGTCTCAATCTCTCAATTCTGATAAGAAACAACCCTCTTTACGCGCTCTCTTACAGTCTTATCGCCAACAGGCAACCTCAAATGCAAAAAAAGGAAAAATCTTTGAAAGTTTTGTTACTAAATACCTTATGCATGACCCGCTTCATTATGGGCGATATGAAAAGGTTCAGAGCTATTACGAGTGGGCTAAAGAGCGTGAAGGTTGGAATAAAAATGATATCGGTATTGATTTGGTTGCAAAACTCCGTAATCGAGATGGGTATGTTGCTATTCAATGCAAATTTTATGAAGCAGATCATCAGATCAGTAAAAAGGATATTGATAGCTTTATTGCTGCCTCTGGGAAAGACATCTTCAAATATCGCCTTCTGGTTGATAGCACTGAAGTGAATTTAAGTGACAATGTGAATGCAATGATTAAAGGACAAGCGATACCGGTTTATCGCATTGACCTTCGTCATATGGAAAACAGTCGTATAGACTGGCAAATCTTTGCAACAAAAGAAGAAGTTGTCCTTAAATCGACAAAAGAACCACGCCCTCATCAGATAGAAGCAATTCAGAAAGTCTGTGAGGGTTTACAAGAAGCAGACCGTGGCAAGCTGATTATGGCTTGTGGAACAGGTAAAACTTTCACCAGTCTTAAGATAGCAGAACAAATAGCCGGAAAAGGCAAGCGGGTTTTATTTCTGGTACCTTCTCTTGCATTAGTCTCACAAACCATAAGGGAATGGACAGCGGATGCACAAATTCCATTGCATTCCTTTGCTGTTTGTTCGGATACAAAAGTTGGCAAGCGTCGTAAAAATCAAGATGATATTATTGAAATGGAAACATCCGATCTTGCATTGCCTGCTACAACGGATGCACAAGCACTTGCCAAAGAAGCTCGTGAAAACCAAGCAGATGCAATGACGGTGGTGTTTTCGACTTATCATTCGATACAAGTGATATCGGATGCACAAAAAGATCATGGTTTACCTGAATTTGATCTGATCATTTGTGATGAAGCTCATAGAACAACTGGGACATCCTTAGGAAGTGACGACAATGAATCTGAATTTGTCAAGGTTCATGATAACACTATTGTTCAGGGAAAAAAACGTCTGTACATGACGGCAACCCCGCGCATTTTTAGTGATACTGCTAAAAGGCGTGCGGATGAGATTAATGCCGTGCTGGCTTCTATGGATGATGAAACGCTTTATGGCAAACAACTGCATCATTATAGCTTTGCGGAAGCTGTCGATAATGAACTTTTAACACCTTACAAGATTGTGGTCTTAGGCATTGATGAAACCTATATTACACCAGCCATACAGGATATTATTGCCAATGAAAACCGTGAAATTGATTTAGATGATGCTGCAAAAATTATTGGCTGTTATAGAGCCCTGACCAAAATAGATAAGGAAGCAGCTATTGATGAGGATGATACAGAGCCCATGCAGAGTGCTTTGGCTTTTTGCAAAGATATCAATACCTCTCAATATATTACAAAGCTCTTCAATAAAATTATCAAATCTCATATCAATGATTTCCTTCAAACAGTTCCCTTTCTCAACTGTGAAGTAAGACATATTGACGGAAAGCAAAGTGTCAAAAAACGCAATGAAGAACTGGATTGGCTTAAAGGAGATGCCGGTAAAAACGTTTGTCGGATTTTAAGCAATGTAAGGTGTCTTTCTGAAGGGATTGATGTCCCTGCTCTTGATGCGATCATGTTCTTACATCCGCGTAATAGCCAAGTAGATGTGATACAGGCGGTGGGGCGTGTGATGCGTCGGGCTCCCAATAAGAAAACAGGTTATATCATTTTACCGATTATCATTCCCTCACACTTAGAAGCTAAAAAAGCTTTACGAAACAATAAGAGATATCGTGTTGTTTGGCAAGTTTTGCATGCTTTACATTCCCATGATGAAAGGTTTGCTAGGACGATTAATCAAATGTCTTTAGGACAAGATAGCAGTCATACGATTAAGATTATAGAGATTAAGCGTGCCAATGAATTACAAGAGCTCACCACAACGGTTGATGAGATCTCGATACCGGCAAAAGCAGAAAGTTCTGGACGTACCATAGGAACAGCAGAAAACAAATCTCAAACGTGGTATAAAGAGCAAAAAGACTTATTCCACCGTTCTAAATTTTTTGATTTTGTCAAAGCCATTTTTCTGGATAGTTTTAAAATCACGGATTATTGGGGCATTTGGGCGAACAATGTTGCTGAGATTGCGCAAAACCATATCGTCCATCTTCATGATACGCTTTCCGATAACAAGAGCAAAACTTACCTTGCTTTTGATGCATTTCATAAGGAATTACAAAACAATGTAAACAGTGAAATAAAACAAGAGGAAGCCGTTGAGATGTTAGCGCAGCATCTTGTAACGCGTCCTATATTTAAAGCTTTGTTTGAGGGCAATGAATTCGTACAGAACAATGCCATCTCGCAAGCAATGGACAAAATACTCATTGAACTCGATAAAACGAATATCGAAGAAGAGTTGAAAGATCTTGATAAATTTTACAAAAGTATCACGTTCTGTACAGCAGGGATTACCGAACCTCATGCAAAACAGAACCTTATTATCAAGCTTTATGAAAGCTTTTTTGCCAAGGCGTTTAAAAAGACAACAGATAGGCTTGGCATTGTTTATACCCCTGTTGAGGTTGTGGATTTTATTATTCATTCGGTTGATGATGTTTTACGCAAGGAATTTGGCAAGAGCTTGGGTTCACGGGGTGTTTCTATTCTTGACCCCTTTACGGGAACAGGTACCTTTATCACAAGGCTTTTACAATCCAATCTGATAAAACCAGAGGATATGGAATATAAGTTCCGTCATGATATCCATGCCAATGAGATTGTTCTTTTAGCTTATTACATAGCAGCGATTAATATTGAATCGACCTATCATAGTCTTATGAAAGGAGATTATATCCCCTTCAAACATATTGGATTAACCGATACGTTTCAGATGCTTGAAGAGAAAAATCTGCTGCAAAAATTGTTTAAAGAAAACAGTGAATATTTGGAACTTCAGAAAAACCTGAATATCGAAGTTATCTTTGGCAATCCTCCTTATTCCGTGGGGCAAAAGAATGAAAATGATAATGCCAAGAATACTCCTTATCCCCTCTTAGATGACCGTATTCGTGAAACCTATGTTGCTCAGTCAAAAGCAACGAATATACGAGCGCTTTATGATAGTTATATACGAGCAATTCGCTGGGCAAGTGACCGTATTGAAAATGCTGGGGTTATCGGTTTTGTTTCTGGTTCTGGTTACATAGAAAAGCCAACTATGGACAGTTTACGCAAATCTTTAGCCAAGGAATTTACGAGTATTTATGTACTCAATTTACGGGGTGATCTTCGTAAAAACATGTTAAGTGGTGGTAGAGCTGAAGAAGGTGAAAATGTTTTTGGCAATGGTAGTATGACCGGTATTGCTGTGACATTATTTATTAAAAATCCCAATGTTTCTGGAGATTGTAAAATTTACTATCATGATATTGGTAATAATCTTACGACAAAAGAAAAACTCGCTGCTCTTGAATACCTTAGGAGTATTGATGGTATTGCGGATAAATCAAGTTGGCAACTCATTACACCAGACAAGCATGGTGATTGGATAAATCAACGTGATGACAGCTTTGAAACATTTATAGCTATGGGTGTTAAGAAAGGTCGTGGTAAAAAACTTTTTGAGACTTACTCTCGTGGCATTATGACCAGCCGTGATGCGTGGGCATATAACTCAAGCCTTAGGCTTTTAGAAAACAATATGCGTAATATGATTAACTTCTATAATAGTGAAGTAGAACGTTTTAATGATACTTATCCACATAATAACCGTACAATACGTGCAAATGCTGTAAATGATTTTGTTGACTCGGATGTGAGTAAAATAAGTTGGAGTTATAATCTCAAACAAGATTTGATAAAAGGAAAGGCTTTCAACTTTAAGGAAAATTATCTTATCAAAAGCTTATATCGTCCTTTTACACGACAGTGGCTTTATTGTGATTCTGCTCTCAACTGCGATGGTGCTTATCAGATGCGTATATTCCCTATAGGAAAAGCGGTTAATAATAGAATAATACAAGCTTCTGCTGTAGGAGCACGAAACAGCTTTTCTGTTTTGATGATTAATACTTTACCTGATGTAAGTATGATAGATAATAGCCAATGTTTTCCACTATACCTTTATGAAGATGTTGCGCTTTCAAAAAATAAAACTAATACCCAATCTCATTTATTTACAAATTCTACAGAAGAAAGCAAAAGTGCTGGTTTACAACGCCGTGATGCCATTACAGATGAAGGATTAGCACATTTTAAAACTGCTTATCCTAATGAGAACATCACCAAAGATGATATTTTCTATTATGTTTACGGAATCTTGCATTCAGAAGATTATCGTGCCCGTTATGCTGATAACCTCTGTAAAGAGATCCCTCGCATCCCTTGCGTAAAGAGTGTTAAGGATTTTTGGGCATTTGTTAATGCGGGGCGTGAATTAGGCAATTTACACGTCAATTATGAAATGGTAGAGCCTTATCCCGTGACCTTTAAAAAAGGCAATCCAAAACTTACCGATATCCCTAATCCTGAGAAATTCTATTACGTTACAGAAATGAAATTCGCTGGCAATAGCAAGGAAAAGGATAAAAGCACTGTTTTTTATAACAGTAATATTACGATAACAGACATTCCTCTTAAAGCTTATGAGTATATTGTAAATGGTAAACCCGCTCTTGAATGGGTTATGGGGCGGCAATGTGTAAAGACTGATAAAAAGAGTGGCATTGTTAATGATGCCAATCGCTATGCTATTGAGACCGTTGGAAACCCTGCTTATCCATTGGAATTATTCCAAAGGGTTATTACGGTAAGTTTAGAAACAATGAAGATTGTTAAAAACTTACCAAATCTAGAATTAAGAGAAACTGAATAGACTTATGAACATGCCAATCTCATAAGGGGTATAGATCTTATAACCATAATCTATACTTTCTTATTAGGTTGCTTACCTATAATCTTAAAAGGAATGATTTACTATGCGCTATTCTAAAAAGAGAAGCCTTGCACTTTTAGACACTCTTATTTGGATTGCTTTAAGGTTTTTAAGAAATCCCATCTTAAATAGAATGAGATTTTTTTACATTGCCTTTAAAAGATTATATCGCAATCTCAAATGATGCTATCATATCTCTCATAAGCTCTCTTTAAAGAGAATTATGCGTATTAATAGGTTGTATTTATCAAGAGAGATTGTTTTTTGAAGCATTGATAAGACTTAATATATTGAAATATAATACTTTTTATCTTTTTAGTGTTTTTTTCTTTAAAACACAAAGTTTCAAAACTCAAAACCCCCTTTAAATTGATAAGTTACTCTTTATAACACGCCTCATAACCATCTCTTGTCTTTTGAAAGGCATTTAAAGAGCCATATTTCCTCTCATAAAACATGATTTAAACACGCACTCTAATCATAACAATTGTCTTTTAAAATTTACTGACAAAATTTGACAAAACAGACAAAATGCGTGTCATTAATTGTCTATATTACTCACATTGCTTTTATACGTGATGTTTTAAAATTTTGAAAAATACTAACCTATTGAAATATAATGTTTTTATTTTATCTCAATTTTTTTAAATAAAAGGGGGGGGGTAAATTAACTGACAAAACAAACAAAAGAGACAAAAGCCCATAAAAAGGCATTTTGATAAGGATACAAGAATTCAAAATGTTTTTATAAAAATCAAAACCGCATGATCATATTATCCTTTTTATGAGAATGATGCGGTGGCTATAGAGAATGAATCAAAACAATAGATTTGAATCAAAAGCGCTGGTTATAAAGACGCGGTCTCTATAAAGCTGTTTAAATTACAAACCTCTTATAAAAAATTCACAAAAATATTCACAAGTTATCTCATAAAAATAATGATGCGTTATAAAGTTAAAAATAGGCATTATGAGAGCGTTTTTAGTTATTATGATGTTTAAAAGAGAAAAATAACGCAATTGCGTAATATAGAGTCAAATAGATGCAATAAAACAGAAACTATTCATAAGCATATGACGCATATTTATACATAATGGTATAAAAAATAATTATAAAAAACACAAAAAAGAATAAAAGATAGTTGACAATAAATACGTAATTTGTTATATAAATACTCAAGTGATCAAAACACTAATCTACAAGCGGATGGGTTACGATAAACCTAATCCCTAATCTAAAAAAACTGGCTGTCTTTTATGCTCTTGTTAGTATATTAAGATTCTGTCGGGTGTAGTTACGCCATACAATACCTTTTCGAAGGAAAAGCGTAACAACGGACTTGTAGCCGTGTTTTGAGCGCCCGATGCCCTTATAGGGTGTCAATTCAAAACTTTTATTACTACAAGGAGACACTAGCCATGAATGCTACTGTTAAAAATAGAAAATCATCCAAAAAATATGAATTAACCACTGAAAACTTCACTTTTGATGGGATTACTTTACACCGCATTCGCGCATTAAGAGATTTTGATGATGTAAAGGCTGGTCAATTGGGTGGCTTTATTGAAAACGAAGATAACCTCTCTCATGATGGCAATTGTTGGATTTATGATAATGCCGCGGTTTTTTTGGATGCCAAGCTTTATGAGAATGCTAAAATTTATCAAGAAGCTAAAGTTTTTAGACAAGCCAAGGTTTATGGAAATGCTACTGTAAATGGCAAGGCATGGGTGTTTGATTATAAAGCTCATGTTTATGAAAATGCAAAAATTAACGATAACGCTAGGGTCTGTGGTCATGTCTCTGGCAATGCCGTTGTAAGTGATAACGCTACTATTGCTGATGGTGCCAAGGTTTATGATAACGCACGGGTTTATGAGAGGGCACATATTTGTGGCTATGTTTTTGGAAATGCCCATGTTTATGGTAAATCACGTATTTATGTATGGGCACATATTTATGATAATGCCCATGTCTTTTGCAATGCCTGGATTAAGGATTATGCAAGTGTCTATGGCAATGCAAAAGTCTCTGGCTCGGCGCGCGTTGGTTGCTTGGCAAGAATTTATGATAATGCCAAGGTTTATGGTAAATCAAATATCGATCATCATGTAAAAATTTATGGCAATGCCGTGGTTAATAGCCATATAAAAATTCGTGATGATATTTGTACTAACGATCAGTCTCTTAAAGATGCTGCGTAAATAACACCGTGGGCGCGGCGGGGGCGCCCCTCTCTAAATTTCATTCAAAATTTTACTAACTATAGATTAGGAGCTCCCTATGACCACTATAAATGTATCTAAAATTGTATCCAAAAAATATGAAATTACAAATGAAACCCGTGTTTTTGATAATCATACCCTTTATCGCATTCGTGCTTTGAGAGACTTTGATGATGTTAAGGCTGGTCAATTGGGGGGCTTTATTGAAGATGAGAGTAATCTCTCTCATGAGGGCAATTGCTGGGTTGCTGATGATGCGTATGTTTTAAAACCCGGTCGTGTTTATGAGAATGCTAGGGTTTATGGCAATGCTGCGGTTGGTGGTTTTGTTTATGGCAATGCGCATGTTTATGATTTTGCCAAGGTTTTTGCCAATGCCCATGTCTATGATAACGCACGGGTTTTTGATAGTGCAAAAATTATCAGTAATGTCCATATTTATGAAAATGCAAGTGCCTATGGCATGGCTATTGTTACTAAAAATGCCTATAGCAATACAAGAGAGAATGTTTATACAGAACGGCTCTCTCCTTATGGCGAGATTTCCTTTGTAATGTGTCGTCCATAAAAAGCAGCATAAATAACACCGCGGGCGCGGCGGGGGCGCCCCCTTCTTAAGAACATTTCATTCAAATTTTATCGATTATTTAGATTGGGTTTTCTCATGATTAGTACAGTTGTAACTAAAAAATATGAATTAACAAATGAAATCAAAGAAATTTACCAAAATAAGGATGGTAAATTTGTGCCTATAAATCTTTATCGCATTCGTGCTTTAAGAGATTTTGATGATGTCAAGGCTGGTCAATTGGGTGGTTTTATTGAAAATGAAGATAACCTCTCTCATGATGGTAATTGCTGGGTTTATGATGAGGCGTGGGTTGCTGACAATGGCGTCGTGTCTGAAAATGCAAAACTTCGTAATGAAGCTGTTGTTGCTAAACATGCTAAAGCTTATGGGAATGCTGTTATTAGTGATCATGCTAAAGTTTATGGTCATGATACCCATGTTTATGACAATGCCAAGGTTTATGATCATGCTAGTATCTCAGGGAATATGTGGTTTCGAGACAAGGGGTGGGTTTATGGCAAGTGCGTGGTTAATGGGAATGCCAAGGTTTGTGGTCAAGTTTATGACAATGCCGTGGTTTATGGAAAAGCCTTTATTACTATAGAGGCAAAAATATATGAAAATGCAAAAGTTTTGCATAGTGCTTATGTGAATGGCTCTGTTTATGGCAATGCAAAAGTATCGGGCTCTGCTTATGTAAGTGAGGGTGCTCATATTTTTGAAAATGCTAGGGTTTATGGAAAAGCGGTTATTGAAAAAAATATCAAGATTTATGGCAATGCAAAAATATTTGGAAATGCGTATGTTCGTAATGAAGTAAGTGATGATGTTATAATCAATAATCGTGAAAAAATTATCGAAAATGAAGCAACGTAAATAACAGGCGTTGCGGGGGCGCCTGCTTTCCAAATTCTTTCATTTCAAATTTCATTCTATAAGGATTGTTCCTATGCAAAAGAAATTTGCACTTACAAATGAAACGCGTCTCTTTGGTAATCGCATATTGTATCGCATTCAGGCTTTAAAAAGCTTTTCTGATGTCAAGGCTGGTCAACTCGGTGGTTTTATCGAAAATGAAAATAACCTCTCTCATGATGGCAATTGCTGGGTTTATGGTAATGCTCTGGTTTTAAACTCAGGTCGGGTTTCTGAAAATGCTAGGGTCTATCATAACGCTATTATCGCTGGTTATGTCTATGGCAATGCAATCGTTCTTGGTAAATCGATCATTTATGACCATGCTCATGTCTATGGTAATGCACAAATTTATGATCACGCCCGTGTCGTCAATTATGTTCATATTTGTGAAAATGCTCATAGTCACGGCATTGTTATGATTTTAGAAAAGACACGTGATGATATTGAAACAAGGTCTTATATCGAATTGCTTTCCAATAATGAAATAAAAATCATCTGGCTGCGTAATAAAGCCTTTTTAAAGCTTTAAAGCGCCGCGGTCATTCCATTTTTCCAACATTTTCCATGCAACTTTTTTCACAAAAGAGATTGTGAGGGGTTTTATGATGTCCAAAAAATACAAACTAACTAATGAAACAAAACAACTGAAAGATAAAATTACACAAAAAATTACAACGCTTTATCGCATTCAGGCTTTAAAAAGCTTTTCTGATGTCAAGGCTGGTCAACTCGGTGGCTTTATTGAAAAGGAAGAAAATCTTTCTCATAACGGTCTTTGCTGGGTTTATGATAATGCATTGGTTTATAAACATGCCCGTGTCTATGAGAATGCAAAAATACGAGGCAATGCGCAAATTTGTGGTCTTGTCTATGGCAATGCTCAGGTGCATGATAAGGTGTTTATTTCTCAATATGCAAAAATTTATGACAATGCATTTGTTTATGATAGTGCGCATGTGGCTGGCTATGTTTATGGCAAGGCTCGTGTCTATGGCAATAGTCGCGTTTCAATTGAAGCCCATGTTTATGGCAATGCGCATCTTTTTCATAATAGTTATCTTTTTGAATATGCAAGGCTTTATGGCAACGCTAGAGTGTTAGGCTCTGCTTGTCTTTTTAGCACTGCGCATGTTTATGGCTATGCTGTTGTTAATAGCCGTGCCAAAATTTATGGCAAGGTTTATGACTATGCAAAAGTGAGTGGCTGTGCGCAAATTTATGGCTCTGTTTATGGTAAAGCTCAGGTTTCTCATACTATCAAGGTCTTTGGTCGTGCTTGTGGGCGTGCAAAACTGAATCGAAAAAGTGAGATAAGAGAGGTTCCCAAAAATAAGGAGGTTAATAAGAGCGATATTCTTATAGAGATTATTGATACTGAAGAATAAACAATAAATGCGGGGGGCGTTGGTTTTATACCATTTCAAAAGACAAGAGTGCAAAAAAGAAAGCCGTGCCATTTTACGTGACGCGGCTTTCATGTCTCAACTCTAATGGAGTAATAAATGCATATATACAAGACGTATTATATTGCAAGCTCTCTGGTCTCTTTATAAAAACTTATCCAAAATAATATATATGAAAGCGTTCTTTTAGATCATCACATTTGAATGAAAAAACATGTTAGTTCTGTAATGATTTAAAACCTCTTCATAACAATGCCCTCATTTTTGAGGTGGTCAATTTGAAAGAAAGCACCTTCTCAAAACGCTTTGTAAAGTTATATCAAGTCAATCAAAAGCAAGCGTTGGTTTTTAAAGCAATCTCTCATAAAACAAAAAACAGCTATAGAGCTCTCTTTTAAACATCTGCGTTTAATTATGTTATCTCTCAACTTCTCTCTGCTTATGAAAAAAGGTGCCCTCATTTTTGAGGAGACCCTAATCACTCAATCCAAATTTGGATTAACCTCTTAAAGAACGTTTCAAGTATCTGCATTTGAACAAGCCCTCATATTCAATTGCGTTTTAACAATGCGATTATGTGATAAAAACGTCTTGTAAAATTTATGAGATGTTATGAATGATAACTGCTTTGCATTTTATTTGAATGCTCTCATATGTTATAACATTGGCATCATGATTTGCTTTTTATGCTCTGTTTATAGATGGCTATTGTTTATAAAAAATGATCAATTGAATCGTGCATAAAAGTGTGGATTCATAGGTGGATTCATATAAAATAAATGCACTTAATATACTGATTTTATTGTGTTTTTCTTCATTATCCTCTTTATCATTAAGAGGCATTCCAAGAGAAACATTAAGAGAAATTAGTAAGAATTTAAACAGAGATACTGTTGAGGCGCTTGGAGAATCTTTTGCGCGTTCAAACAGCCCTCATGATTATGTTGTTGATCACAGTCCTTTATTACAGAATCTTGTCTTTGAAATTTTAACAAGAAATCCGGATGCTTTTCTTGATTTGATGGAAAGAGCCAGCATAAGAGCGAAGGGAGGAGGAGAACGTATTCATCAGGCAGCTGATGAACATTTTATTCCTCGTGAAAATATTGTAGTTTTAAAAGATGATCTTATTGCAAGTCGGGATGCAGCAGAAGAATCCCTTTATGAAATAGCAAAAAAGACACCGATAGGGGAAGAATATTATGGTGTTCTTAATGAGTTGATGAAGCGCCCTTATTTCAAAAAAGCTTATGATGAAGGGGTAGAGCTGTTCATGAATGGTGGGAACAACGTTATCCCGTTTTCTTCTCAAAAGTTTAGTCTTCTCAAGGAAAAACCGGATATGGGAGTACTTCATGAAACGCAGGATAGACTTCGTTTTATGATAGATACAGCGAGGAAAACGGGAGATGATAGTAAAGTTAGCATCTTAATAGGCATCTTAATAGGCATGCGGGAAAAATTATTAGAGATTATGGATGATATATCGTCTAAATATACGAAGGGACGGGCGATTTATCATCAATACAGTTTATGTATAGATGCTATTGATGAGGGAGAGAAAATCCTTAGCAAGACGATTGATAAGAAGCCATTTAATAAAATTTTTGATGAATTATCGGAGCAACAACAAGAATACTTTAAAAAAGCAGCAAGGGAAGCACTTTCCCATGGGATAAGGCAAACGACCGATCAGGTCTCCACGGCAAAACAGATTTTCGATTCGGGTGTTTTTTATAAAAGATTTGCAAAGATTTTCGGAGCCGATAAAGTTGCTGCTGTTAAGAAAGTTGTCGATAGAGAAGCGAATTATGCTGATCTTTATAATAGAATCCACGGTTGTATTCGTATAGTGGCACTTGAAAAGTCGTGGAATCCTTTTAAAGAAGCGGCCTTAAAGGAGAGAGAACGTATAGAAAAGGACGTAGTCAAGTTGTTAACAGGGGGAACAAAGTTTTCCAATGATGAAATTATCAATGCCCTTCAAAGAATGGTGTAAGCACATCATGAAGGATATGTGACTAAAGAGTGGACTTAAAAAATTTTCTGCTGCTTTGTATAGGTCAGATTGTTTTGGTATCTCTTATTCCACCTTATTTTTCTAAGCGATGGAGCAATTGGCATGTTGCGATGTTGGGTTTCCTTTTTGCATTGGTTGCTATGCTTGGCTACACATTTGTAACTCAAGGTTAGATAGCTTATCTGGTTTTGTACCATGCTTCAATGTCTTATTCATGCTCCGATGTACGCTATTGTTCCAGAATAGGTCTTCAGTAAATGCATCAGAAGAGTTGCAGGGAGCGATGGCTTTTGTTGTTTCTCTAAGTTTAATATTGGATTCTCTTTTTTATCTATTTCTTTTCGAATAATTTACATATGAAAATGCGGTTTTTCATTTTGGGGGTGCTTCTTTTAATTCAGCTTTACGGCTTTCAAAAGCATCCAACGCAATATCTTTTAAATAATGCAGATTACGCATTGCCGCACGCTTTTGTTTGTCACGTTCTTTAATGGGGTCACGACCCTCATGTAAAACAGAATGCCCCCTCATGTAAAACCATTGTGTTGCACATTCACGCGCTTGTTTTAAAGAGACATTTTTTAAGTCCCCAATCCCATTTCACGACGCCGCCCGTGGATGGTATAACGGTAAAGCCATTGAGCACCACCACTTTACGCTTATGAAAGCGCAAGCCGGCACCATCATACTCTTTGCCAGCCCCCAATGTTGCACAGCCCTTGGTATTGAGACGATTCATTAAAGGCATTTTTGCTTCTTTCTAAACGGTTTTCTCCCCACACACCAACCCCGCTTATGATGTGCGGAAACATCGTTTCACTTGATTCAACATACGGGGATTTGAGATGAGAGAATCTTACAATATTCGGGGATCTCATTCAACAGGTAAAACAGTAAATTATCATTATAAATCAATGCTTTGTTTTTATTATGAAGTTTTTGTGTCTTTATCGTTATAACGATTGTTTTCGCTTTGTGGATAAACGCATTCTTTTAGATCTTTCTTGATAAGAATACGTTTTCAAGTTCTATGAGGTCAATAAAACGTGTAAGCTTTAGAAGCAGATTATATTCTATCCTGAAAAGTTGTATGTTTTTACGAAATGAAAGGATACAATTTAAGGGAAGCGATTGAAGAGAAGAGCATTACAATTAAGTTGTCTTTTTATAATTCATGATAAGTTCGCTGAAATGTTGAAAAAGATAGTGACTGTCTTGTGGGCCTGGGGAGGCTTCGGGATGATGTTGAACAGAGAAAACAGGTTTTCCAATTATGCGAATGCCACAATTTGAACCATCAAAGAGGGAAATATGTGTTTCTTGAACATGGGGTGGTAAAGAGCTCGTATCTACGGCAAAACCATGGTTCATTGATACAATCTCAACTTTTCCAGTGTTGAGATCTTTAACAGGATGATTGGCACCATGATGTCCTTGGTGCATTTTTATGGTTTTTGCTCCAAGAGTGAGAGCTAAAAGTTGATGACCAAGGCATATACCGAAAAGTGGCAAATTATGCTCAATCAATGTTTTAATCGTTGGAATGGCGTATTGCGCTGTCGCTGCTGGATCGCCTGGACCATTGGAAAGAAAAATACCATCAGGATTCATAGCTAGAATTTCTTTTGCATTTGTGTGCGCAGGCACGATGGTAATGCGTGCATTCTGGGTAGCCATAAGACGGAGGATATTACGCTTAATGCCATAGTCAATTGCTATGATATGAAGGTTGTGCACATTATTTGTATGATACCCTTTATTCCATATCCATGGCTTTTCATCCCATTGCTTTAATGATTGAGATGTGACTTCTTTTGTGAGATCAAGATTAAGGAGACCAGACCATTTTTGAGCACGCTTCTTTAGCGAAGGGATGTCAAAATTCCCATGAGGATCATGTGCAATGATAGCATTTTGTGCTCCCTTTTCTCGGATAAGAATGGTGAGTGCACGTGTGTCAATGCCGCAAAGGGCAATAATTTTACGTGTTTTAAGCCATTGATCGAGGTTTTTATTTGCACGATAGTTCGAGGCATGTGTAATGTCGGCTTTGAAAAGAGCACCTACTGCACCATGACAGTTGATGGGTGTGAGATCTTCGATATCTTCGTTATTTGTCCCTACATTTCCTATATGAGGAAAAGTAAAGTTGATAATTTGTTGCGTATATGATGGATCTGTGAGGATTTCTTCATAGCCTGTTATAGCGGTGTTGAAACAAACTTCACCTTCAGCAATGCCTGTTGCACCTACGCCTTTTCCTTCAATAACCGTTCCATCAGCTAAGATTAAGAGGGCTGTAGGTTTCTTTACGCGCCAAGGACCGCGAGAGGGGGCAGTTTGTGTCATAGTGTGTGCTCACGATTGATTTCTAAAAGGTAGAAACAACCAACGTTATATAAAAGCATAACAGCTTTTGTATAGATTGTTTACAATATTGTGCTTGAGAAAAAGAGTATAGGTATATTCTATGAAGAGGTAAAGTCCTGTTTTTGAATTTTCTAAAATCCCGATATTTATTATTTTTTATCATGCAATGTAAGATCTATAAGGATTACGGAGAAGAAGCTTTTTTTCATTGGATAGAATGAGGATAATTTTCATTGTTTGACCCAATTGATTGGGTAATAAGGTGCTTATTTTGGAGGTGCAGAAAAGTGTCTATCTCGCCATACTTTGTTTCGTGACTTGCTGGGTTAGAGATTGTAATTTTTTTACCATTGTGAAAAAAATGAGAAGTGGGAAGCTATCATAGACAATTTATTTGAGTTGAAATGACGAAATAAAATGAGAGGGCAATATGTATTTATAAAGAGTTTGTTTGCTTAGAATCGCTAGAAAGAAGGATGGTTATTTATAAGCTTCTTGTCCATTAATTTGCTGAGATGTGAGTAAAACAAGTCTTTTCTGTAGTTTTAGTACAAGAAAATATAGGAGATTAAGTGATCTGTGTCAGATGGTCTTGCTAAGGGGACTCTCTACAAAGAAAAGAAATTTTCTAAAATTTTGTAAAAAGTTGTAGAAAATTCTATCGAGCAGAAAAGTGCCGCTGGTCATTATCACCAGTGATTCTTGAATGGGGTCACGACCCTCATGCAAAACAAAATGCCATTGTGTTGCACATTCACGGCTTTTTTAAAACAAACATTTTTAAAGGTGTCCAAGCCCATTTCACGACGGCGTCCATGGATTGTATAGCGGAAAAGCCTTTTAACACTACCATCTTTATGTTTGTGAAGGTGTAAGCCGATACCATCGTTTTCTTTACCAGACCTCAATGTTGCAATAACTCTTGGTATTTAGATGATTCATAAGAAGCCTTTTTACTTCTTTCTTTAAAGTTTTTACCCATATGCTCGCCCCATTTGTGACATGCAAATAAATGATTTCATTTGATGCAAAATGAGAGGATTTGCAATGAGAGAATTTTACAATATTTGGGGGCTCATTCAATGGGCAAAAAGATAAATGATTCCTTATAAATCAATATATTGCCTTTTAAAAAGCCCATAACCTAACGCTATGAAGTCATATCCATTAGAGAAAACACCATAAAATGCATCTGTTAAAGTAAGAAAAGAGATATTTTTTGTTAATGAATAACGAAAACATCTGCCATCTATTTTATGTCATGTTCTTTTTTAGGATATTCTTTTTATCACTTATGCGGGATTTGTTGTGTAAAGGGGTGAAGCCGTTAAAAATAATTCTGTTAGCAGCAATGGTTTGTTTTTTAATCGCAAACGCGAACGGCGTGCCCACAGTGCGCCTTGTTGGCCAATATGAATGTAATCGCGGGTTAAGTTTCCATTGTTAAACAGATAGTGTCCCAATGGTTTTGTGCCCAGATACATAATTTCTTGATTGTGTTCGAAGAGCGTTTCTTGCGGTATTACAGTGCGTCCAACAAGCCAAGGTTGATTGTCACCCATCAGTATGACTTCGCGTAACCAGTAAAGTGAGCTATCAGGGAGATGTTGTACTTCTTCTTTCAGTTTATCCCGTGTAATAAAACATTCACGTTGTGGTTCGACTCGTATGCAGGTACAGTATTTTTTCAATCGAAGCGTCATCGAGCCTGTTTCCATGAGCCAATCACGGATATTTTCTGGTATTGGAGGATCTTGATCAGATAGCCACTGTAAAGGCGGCAAGATGGAATCTCGGGATTCAGACATCATTTTACTCCATATCCAAAACCGTGTTCCATGTGATATGCTAGAGAATACGAACAGACATTCCCATTGTAATATAGAAATGTAAAGGCAGCAAGATTTTAAACGGAAAAAAGATATAAGAGCTATTTAAAAGAGGAGATATGAAAATTATATGATGAGTCGTATTTCCATGAGAAAAGGTCAAATATCATGTTTTATGATTTATCTAAAGCTCTTTCATATAATGCACTGTGGAATTTTCTTGATAGCAACAGGGGCTTGGGAAAAACATTTAGTACCTTAAAATTCGTTTGTAATGCCTATAAAAAAAGAAATGAAGAATTTATCTATGTAAGACGCACAAAAGCAGAAATAGGAAGAATAGCAGATGGCTTATTTAGTTCTTTAGAAAATGAGGGAATACTCAGGTCATTTGAGTTTAGATGTAAAGGTGATTGTATTATTTATAATCCAGAAACGCATTTAAATAATTTGGAAAGAGTGAAATGGAGTAAGAGTTACAAAAAAACTCCTGTAACTAAGCCTGAACATGATAAAATATGTGGTTACCTCATACCTTTATCTTTAGTGCATCAGTACAAACAGAACGCATTTCCAAACGTTAAAACTATTATATTCGAGGAATATATTTGTGAAAATAATAGGTACTTAAGAGATGAACCACAAAAATTAGTGAGCTTATGTGAAACTGTTTTCAAAAACCGTAATGATGGTAGAGTAATATGTCTTGGAAGCAGTAATTCAAGATCTAATCCTTATTTTGACTTTTTTGAATTATATGATCATGAAAATAATGAATTTACTCATTATAGCTCTCGGAGTATTCTAATAGGCCATACTGTAGGAAAAGAATTTTTAGAAAAAAAATTAAATACTCGTTTTGCAAGGTCAATTAGAAACATAAGTTATGGTGCACCCGTTCTAGCAAACACCCTTCTTAAAGACGATTTTACTTTTGTAGACAAGATGAAATCTGTACATAAAAAACCATTCTTTAATCTTATTATAGATGGGCAAGAGTTAGCTGTATTTTTTGCAAATGAAAAACTATTCATCAAAAAGGGGAGAATTGACGGATATATTACATATAGTATAGATAATGATGTTTTGTATGAAAATGCAATTAAAGGAAAAATTTCAAAAGATTTCCATTTAAAACAGTTAGCTAAATTTATTAGAGAAGGTGATGTTTGTTTTCATACACCGGATGTAAAAAGAGCTATGGAACCTTTTATTAAAAAGGTCTGATTATTATGAAATAATATACATTAATAAATAAAATATTCACATAAAATAAATATATACATATACAATAAGTATATTATTTTTTCCAATCTAATTCTAACAATTTGAGTATAGGCAATAGTATTTGAGTAATCAGAGGTTACAAACAGTGATATTTAAGTCAACTGTGAAAAGTAAGCTAGGATTGCACTGGAACAATACCGTTTTCCATACTGGTATAAAGAGATTTTAACAGATTGGGAGAGGAGGATGGCTCGTAAAAGCTTTTGTTGTTTCTCGTTTAACAATGAAGTGAGGGAAGGCTAAAATAGATGGAATAATGACCAAAAGGGGATAGTGATGTAAAAAGAACACTGCTTGAGCATCCCACCATCACTTCCCCGTTGGTTAAGACTTTAAGGGCTATGGCAAAAATATCCTCATTTTTTATTGAGGTATCAAAAGTGCCTTAAAAACCAATAAATGTTTTATGATCGGACTTTTCTTCCTATCCAGATAAGGACGCAGGCCCCTATAAAACCTGAAATGAGATAACCAAGCCAACCAGAAAAGCTTACACCTAAAAGGCTGAAAATAAAACTGGCTAATGCAGCTCCAATAATTCCTAAGATAATGTTTAGAAACACTCCTGTCTGGCTTTTCATAAAATATTGCGCAGCCCAACCTGCAAGGCCGCCGATAATAATAGCTGCAATCCAGCCGATATTTGCGTCTTCCATTTATATTCTCCTTTGCCTAAATCTTAACTAGGGTAAGCTTTATAAAGATCAAGATTCACTTTTTTACTTTAAGGAGGGATACTACTGCTAAAAACTTTGTTACATTTACTTCGCTATTTTTTATTCGTGCAAATATTTTACATGTGCAATATTATATCTGTAAAAGCATAAATACACAGCACTCCTTTGATAATATCCAAAAGGGCTGAAATGCGCAATCATTTTACGTAAAGAAAAAGTATTTTGAAAATATAAAAACTGTATTTATGAGGAGATTTATTGTCAATTCCTGTAACAGGTTAAAAAAGTTAAGATGATATGAGTAAAGAAACAAGCACAATCGATATTCAAAAAGTTTGAAGGGTAGCTTGCTCATACGATATCAATAATACTTGAAATGATATTTTAAAATGGTGTTATTGTAATTTTCACAAACCATTATATTCGTTTAAAGCTTTTAAAACATATCATTTTTGCAAACAGATGAAAGTTTATATTTTTTATGGTGTATTTCTTTGCTTAGTACTGTGGTTTTTAAAAGTATTTGATTTGACTAAGGTATTTAGAGACGCAACGTTCAATCATCTATGTGATGCGTTTATTGTGCAAATGTTCTCAAGGGGAAGGTTTCGCTGTTTGTTGTTCAGCAGAATTCCGTAGGCGGGAGCTTTGGAGAAGTCCTTGTGCTTCTAAAATGGGATAGATCATTGAGGTTAAAAGAGAATTGATTTGTTTCAAATCGCGTACAGTGTCGAGATGAAGGCTGGACGACTCTATGTTCTTAAGATCACCTTCACGAAGGCGTTTAAAATGCTTCAAGCTCATTTCTTTTTCTAAGCTTCGGAGTTGATCTTTTTTCTGTACAAGTAAACGCGCGGTGTGTGTATCACGCGAGACAAGAACATTAAAGGCGATATGCGCATTGGCTAGAACAATGCTATGGAAGCGGAGGAGGTCATTCCATCCCTCACTGCTAAATTGTAGACCTTTTTGTTGTTTCTTTTTCACGAGCATAAGCATATTATGGATAATGATGTCTCCTGCTTGATCTAATTTTATACAAGCACCTAGTAGTTCTTGTGTTTGCAGGGCTTGCTCATCAGACAATTTTTGTCCAGCTAATTGGGCGAGATAAAGTTTGATTGCGGTATGCTTTTTGTCCAATATGGTGTTTAGTTGGTTAAGCTCACGGATGATATCGGGATCAGGTTTTTCATAAAGTCCCATGATTTTTTCTAGCATGATGTCCACAAGGTCGCAAATATGAATGACTTCGCGCATGACATTCGAAAGCGCTAACGTTGGACGTTCAAGAACGCTATCATCAAGAGCGGTTTGATCAGATAAATTCAGTGTTTTATCACTTTGCGTTTTTTTTGTACTCACATGGACAATTTTAGTGGTTAGTTTTAAAACCGATTGAGAGAGTGGTATGCCAGCAAGGAGAATAAAAACGTTAAAAATGATGTGGGCATTGATAACTTGCGTAGAGGGGGTATTGCCAAGCCACGTGATTGGTGGCTGAAAGGAGAGAAATAAGACAAGGATTAGGATAGAACCAGCGCCACGCATGAGTAAATTCCCCAAGGGAACGAGGCGAGCATTAGGGTGGGCATTGCGTGTTAAAAGCGGTGCTATAAGAGAGGAGCCAAAATTAACGCCAAGGACCATGACAACACAGAGTTGAGCGTGGATAAGGCCATAGTTGGCGAAATTGACCAGCAAAATAATTCCTGCAATGGATGAATGTAAGAGATAGGTGAGTGCTGCTGCCAACAAAAAAGTAGAAACAGGATCGGTTGAAAGATAACGAATGATGCTAGGTAAAAGAGCGCTATCACGTAAAGGCTCTGTGGCTGCGCTTATCATTTGTAAGGATAAAATCAACAAGCCAATACCAATGACAATACGACCGATTTGACGCCACTCACGTTTTTCAGTCGTCATGAAGATACTCGTGCCAATTAAAAGACACAGGGGCACAACAGTAGTAAGGTCATAGGAAAGAATTTTGACAACAAATGCTGATCCTAACTCTCCTCCACGGACTGCCATCAGTCCTGCTACACCGGAGACAAAACCAGATTCAACAAAAGAACCAACAAGCAGTGTGATTGCTGTAGAGCTTTGTAAAATCATCGCTGAAAAAAGTCCAAAACTTACAGCAAACAAAGGTTTGGAAATAACATGACGCATTTTATATTTCAGTCTATCACCATAAGCACGTTCCACACCTGTGCGCACCATGCGGGTGGCCCAAAGAAGTAAAGAAATAGCGCCGGCAAGATGAAGGAGTACCAATGAACTATTCATGATACTTTCTCTTTCTTTGTTGTTATAAAGAATGTTGGTCTAAAAAATTCATAAATTGAGGTTCTTCTACTTTTCTTTCGTTTCTAATATATTACGAAAATCATAGCCACTTGGATTTTGAAAAATCTTTAGACCAAAACTAGGGAGAATGGAATAAAGGTGATCGAAAATATCAGATTGAATTTGTTCGTATTCTAGCCAAACAGTTGTGTTGGTAAAACAATAGATTTCCAAAGGTAAACCATCAGGTGTAGGAGGTAATTGTCGCGCCATGAGGGTCATATTTTTTTCAATGCTGCTGTGGTTTTCTAGATAAGCAAACACATAAGCACGAAACGTTCCAATGTTGGTTAAACGGCGGGTATTGGCTAACACGTCATGATTTTTATCTAATTGCGTATTCCATTGATCGATTTCTGGTATTTTTTGTGTGAAATAATCTTCTAACAAATTAAATCTAGAAAGATATTTTTGTTCTTCTTCTGTGTGAAAGCGGATACTTGATTGATCAATAAAGAGGGACCGTTTAATACGCCGTCCACCTGCTTCTTCCATTCCACGCCAATTCTTAAAAGGGTCAGTTACGAGTTTACGGATAGGGACAGTTGTGATTGTTTTATCAAAATTTTGAACTTTAACAGTATGAAGTGCAATTTCAGTGACGTCGCCATCAACATCGAGACTGGGGATTTGAATCCAATCACCAACACGGACCATATCGGTGGATGAAATTTGGATGCCTGCAATCAGAGAAAGAAGTGTATCTTGGAAAATCAGCATGAGAACAGCGGCCATTGCACCAAGACTGGAGAGAAGGATAAGCGGTGAGCGATCAATTAATGTCGCTACCATGAGAATTGCAGCTACAGTAAAAAGCGCAATTTTAGCGATTTGAATATAACCCTTTATTGGTTTTAACCGCGCTGTTGGCTGTTGTTCATAAAGGATATTAATAACATTGAGAAGGGAAGAAATGGCGAGGGCAACCACAAAAACAATGAAGGCGTTCGCAACATTACCTATAACAGTGTTGAGGGCATCAGGGAGTGTTGGTATAAAATTGATGCCAATAGAGAGAGTAAAGGCTGCAATAATATTCGCGATATATCGAATGGTAGACTCAATATCAACGGTGGTCTTCTTAGGAAGGAAGAAAGAGAGCCTCTTTACTCCATGAAAAAGAAGGCTTCGTGCTAAAAAATTGACTAACAGCGCAATGATAATAAGAATGATGAGCCAAACAATAGATTCTAGCAAGGGATATTGAACAAGAAATTTTATCACTTTATCTCCTCTCCATTTTTGAAAAATTTGCGGTTGAAGCTTGAAAAAACTTCAACCGTTTAATAGGAATTATTGGAATTATGCTCTAAAGTGGTTAAAGATGCAAAAAAGAATTTTAAAACTTTGTGAGAGATAATGCGCTTTCCACCCGATTTCCTTGATGATCTTCGCACGAGATTACCAATTTCGACAGTTATTGGTCAAAGGGTGACATTTGATCCCAAGAAAAGCAAACCTTCGCGAGGAGATTTTTGGTGCTGTTGTCCATTCCATGGTGAGAAGACGCCAAGTTTTCATTGTGATGATCGTAAAGGACGCTATTATTGTTTTGGCTGTGGTGTGAGTGGTGATATTTTTACTTTTCTTTGTGAGCTTGATGGATTGCACTTTTCAGAAAGTGTAGAACGTTTGGCTGATTTTGCGGGAATAAAATTACCTCATTTTGATCCACAAAGTCTTAAGCGTCAAATGGAAAAGGCTGATCTTTATGATGTTATGAAAATTGCTACAGACTTTTTTCAACAGAGCTTACATGATAAAGACGGTGTTAATGCGCGTCGTTATCTTGATGCGCGGGGGGTGACACCAAAGCTTGTAGAGCGTTTTCGAATTGGTTTTGCTCCAGGAAAACGTACAGCTTTGAAAGACGCTTTAAGTGCGCGCGGTATTTCCATCAAGCAAATGGAAGATTGTGGGCTTCTCAAATTGAGTGAAGATAATGCAGATTCTTATGATCGATTTAGAAATCGTATTATGTTCCCCATTGAGGATTTACGTGGACGTGTGGTGGCTTTTGGAGGGCGTGCATTAGAAAAAGATGCACCAGCAAAATATCTCAATAGTCCTGAAACAGTGTTGTTTCATAAAGGAAATATCCTTTACAATGCAGCAGCAGCGCGCAAAAATAGTCGCTTCGTTGGCGATGAAAAGATCCATTCACTTGTTGTTGTTGAAGGTTATATGGATGTAATTGCGTTGACGAAAGTTGGTTTTGAAGGCGTGGTAGCGCCTTTAGGGACAGCTCTAACGGAAGCGCAAATTGGACTTTTATGGCAAATGGGGACTGAACCTATTTTGTGTTTCGATGGTGATGAGGCCGGTTTAAAAGCTGCTTTTCGTGTTGCTGATCGCGTTTTGCCTCTTTTAAAGGGAGGGGTTTGTGTACGCTTTGTTTTGTTGCCAAAAGGGAAAGATCCAGATGACATTGTTTCTTCTGGTGGCGCACAACTTTTTTCTTCTTTTTTGCAAAAAGCAATTCCATTGATTGAGCTTTTGTGGTGGCGTGCTGTTTATGGAAAAAAATTCGAAACTCCAGAAGCGCGGGCAGCGCTGGAAAAACAACTGAAACAACAAATTTTCACGATTAAGGATGATGATATACGCCGTTATTATTTGCAAGATATAAAGAAACGGCTTTTTGATTTTTTTCGTCCTGCTTTTTCGAAAAAAAATGGCGCTGGACGCTTTCAACAACCTTTCCAAAATAGGATGTTGAAAGAGCAACCTTTTTCCGTTTTGGCAAATTCTGACATCGTGCGGAATTCGTCACAATCTATTCCTCTGCGTGAAGCCGTTATTTTATTAATTTTAGCACACTATCCTGAATTATGGTATGAAAATTTTGACGTTCTTGCTGAACTGGCGTTACAAAACACGCAATTGGTTTGTTTTCATCAATCTATGTTGGAAATTCTTGGAAATCAGCAGCTTCATGATAGAGAGACAATGATTGCGCTCTTAGAAGAAAAAGGGCAAAAAACTTTGCTAGAGCGTATGAAACATCTTGTACAACATATTGGTATGCGCTCTGTTTTTATTGGAGCTCCTATAGAAGATGCTCGTGCTATATTAAAACAGGCTCTCTACTTGCATCTTCAAGAACACCACCTACATAAGAGATTACAAGATATTGAGGAGCAACTTGTAGAGAATCCTAACAGTGAGGTCTTTAATCTGCTTCGTGAAATAAAAAGTGAGTTGAAGCAGACGCAGGCGACAGAAGCGTTAATTGAGGGATTTGGAAGTTGGTTAGACGAAAAAATAGACGGGAATAGCCAAGATACGATAAAATGATTCGCTTTTTTGACGCGAATCAGTCACCTAAGGCTGAAGATGAGGAAGTTTATGTAGAGCAACATTTTTATAGAGTGATGATTAAATTTTAGGAAAAGCGGGAAATTGGTTCTTAACTATATGCTACAGAGATTATCTCAGAAAAGCTGAGAGGTGTCGGGGAAACTTCTGGGGTTTTCCCGCGTTTTTGTGTGAATGAAATATGTATACAAAATATCTTCTTTCCGGTGGTAATCTTCTTTCAGAGGAAGTATATATCAGAGAAGTTTAGGTACGTTAGGTAAGAACGGGAAAAGCTTGTCACGTGAAAGCTGTGGAGTGATCAAGTGGAGTTACGGTATGGCAACAAAGGTTAAACAGAAAGATAATGTGGAAGTAACAAGCCAAGCGAGTTTGGATAGTCCTCTTCTTGATTTTTCTGATGACGCCATTAAAAAAATGGTTAAGCTTGCTAAAAAAAATGGTTATGTGACGATGGACGAACTGAATGCAGTTCTTCCATCTGAAGAGGTGACGTCGGAACAGATTGAAGATATCTTGGCGATGTTTTCTGATATGGGTATTAATGTTGTCGACGATGAAGATGAAATTGATTCTGAACCCGATGAAGAAGAAGTTACAATAGAGGGCGGAGATCTCGTAGAGGCCTCTAGTCATGCAATCGCAACAACAACGAATAAGCGTGAAATTACAGATCGTACAGATGATCCAGTGCGTATGTATTTGCGTGAAATGGGGGCTGTTGAGCTGCTGTCGCGAGAAGGCGAAATTGCCATTGCCAAGCGTATTGAAGCAGGGCGGGAGACAATGATTGCTGGACTTTGTGAGAGCCCTTTGACTTTCCAAGCCCTCATTATTTGGCGGGAAGAATTGAAAGAGCAGCGTATTCTCCTGCGTGAAATTATTGATCTTGAAATGACTTATGCTGGTCCCGAGGCTAAGCAGGCTCCTATTGTTGAGCGAAGTGAAGTTGATAAGATAAAAGAGGAAAAAATACCTTCGAGCATGCGTAATATGGAGGGAATTGCAGGAGATAGAGGCGCTGAGGAGGAAGATGAAGAGGATGACGAAGCGAATTTGTCGCTTGCTGCAATGGAAAATGAACTCTGTCCTCAAGTCATGGAAACATTGGATTTTATTGCGCAGACTTATGTGAAATTGCGGAAATTGCAAGATCAGCATGTTGAGAGTAGTTTGGCAGAGCGTAAAGAGGGCGCTCTTACGCCGTCTCAGAGAAAAAAATATATGCAATTAAAGGGTGAGTTGATTCAAGCAGTGAAATCCCTTTCGTTGAATCAAAATCGTATCGAATCTTTGGTTGAGCAGCTTTATGATATCAATAAGAGACTGATTCATAATGAGGGTAAGCTGAAGCGGGTTGCTAATAGTTATGGCATTGGTCATGAGGATTTTTTGAAAGAATATCAAGGACGTGAATTAGATGCTGATTGGATAAATTATGTTGCGACTTTGCCAGGATCTGGGTGGAAAGAATTCTCAAAGCGTGAAGCAAAAGAAATTCAAAGATTGCGTAGCGAAATACAAAATCTTGCACAAGAAACTGCTATTTCAATTGGTGAATTTCGTCGAATTGTTACGCAAGTGCAAAAAGGTGAACGCGAATCAACAATTGCTAAAAAAGAAATGGTAGAGGCTAATCTTCGTCTCGTGATTTCAATTGCAAAAAAATACACGAATCGTGGCTTGCAATTTCTTGATCTTATTCAAGAAGGAAATATTGGTTTGATGAAAGCCGTGGATAAATTTGAATACCGTCGTGGATACAAATTTTCAACTTATGCAACATGGTGGATTCGTCAGGCAATTACGCGTTCAATTGCTGACCAGGCACGTACTATTCGTATCCCTGTTCATATGATTGAGACAATTAACAAAATTGTTCGTACATCGCGACAGATTCTCCATGAAATTGGGCGCGAGCCTACACCAGAAGAATTGTCAAACAAGCTTTCTATGCCATTAGAAAAAGTACGAAAAGTCCTTAAAATTGCAAAAGAGCCTATTTCCCTTGAAACGCCTGTGGGTGATGAAGATGATTCGCATTTGGGCGATTTTATTGAGGATAGAAATGCATTATTGCCGATTGATGCTGCTATTCAGGCGAATCTACGGGATACAACAACGCGCGTCCTTGCTTCATTGACACCGCGTGAAGAACGTGTTTTGCGAATGCGTTTTGGTATCGGGATGAATACAGATCACACGTTGGAGGAAGTTGGGCAACAATTTTCAGTGACAAGGGAGCGTATTCGACAAATTGAAGCAAAAGCGCTTCGTAAGTTGAAGCATCCTAGCCGTTCACGGAAATTGCGTAGTTTTCTCGATTCTTAAGAAAGGACTTAACCTTTTTTAAGGATGTATCTTTTTCTTGAGGATTGTGGGCGAGGTGCATATTCCGTATCTTTTAAAATGTTTTTTTAGAAAGTAATGGGACAAGCGTGGTAAAATATTTGCGATGTCTCATGGTTCTCTTGACTTGTGTATTTGTGTTTTTCTTTATAAAAATAATGAGAGATGTGACATAAAATTCCTATGATAATCTCTCAATGAAATGAACGTGGTGTGTGAGGCATTTTTGTGTTTGTCATGAAAATATAAGATCTTAAAAAAACATGACTTTTTGAAGTTAGCTTATTGAAAAATAAATATTTTTATGAAAAATACCTATTTTTTGTACTCATGAGGTTTTTATAAAACCGGCTTATGCAGATAGAGGGAAGTTTAAAATTCCATTGGAATGATGTTCTTGTTTTAGATTGTAAACTCTTTGATTGCGTGCTGAGGTTACTTGCTCTGTTGCTCATAACGGATATTTTTTGATGTATATTCTCCTTTAATAGGGTGTTTGCTAAAAATGGAGTGTAATCTTTTTTATTGGTTTTAAAAATTGTCTTGAGAAAATAAAGTGAATTTAATGTTTTTTAAAACAAAGCTTAATGTCATTATAAGTATTAAATTTTTTTATTGCTGTTGTTGATAGTTTTTTCAAAAAGATATGAGCGGTTTTATGAGTGAAAAAACGCCCTTTTGGAAAGTGAAAAAGTTAGAAGAATTTACCATTTCCGAGTGGGAGAGCTTGTGTGATGGTTGTGGGCGATGTTGTTTGCACAAAGTAGAAGATGAGGATACTGGCGATATCTATACAACTAGTGTTGCTTGTCGTCTTTTGGATGGAGAAACTTGTCGGTGCCGGAATTATGTTCATCGTAAATCCATTGTTTCCAATTGTATATCATTGGATGTTGCAACCGTTAAAACAGCTCGATGGCTTCCGGAAAATTGTGCTTATCGGTTGATTAATGAGGGAAAAGACCTACAATGGTGGCATCCACTGGTCTCTGGGAATCGGCAGACGGTACATCAAACGGCATTTTCTGCACGTGAACGGATAGAAATTCACGAGGATGAACTATCCTCTGAAGAAGATTATCTCTACCATATCACCGGCCTTCTCTGTGAAGGCTAGTGAAATGGTTGTTTCATACAATGATCTATAAAATTTTGAGATTCATTCTATAGAGAATACTACGGTAACATTGATGTTATAATCCAATTTACCTCCTGAAAAATTTGTATTAGTAGGGCTTTCATTAGTATGCATAAGGCGAGGTTGTGGATATCTATCATCTATTTCATCGATTTTAACGATTTTTCCTAATTTTACATTTGCTGCCTGTGCTACAATTTACGCTTTTTCAATGGCTGCAGCGATAGCTTTTTTAATTGCTTCTTGATAAAATGGTTTGTTTGCGTTGACAAGCATAGTTTGATTCACTGAGCTGATACCAAGTCCTAATACTTGAGCAAAAATTTTATCCAAATTGGTGAGATTGTGGATGCGCGTTGTCAAATGGCTTGAAGCACGATGTAGTTCTTCATTATTCTTTCCTTCGTGATGTTGATTGGTGGTATGTTGGGTGATAAAGAAACCTGTTGTTTGTAGGTCATTTTCTTGAATGCCATTGCTTTTGAGAGTGTTTATAATATCATTCATATATTTATTATTAGTAGCTAATGCTTCTTGGGCACTTTTTCCCTCTCCAGTAACGGATAGAATGATAATTGCCATGTCCGGTGCTGCGTAACTTTCGCCAGTTGCAGTCACTGTAATTGTTCCATTTTGCACTTCGCTTTTTTCAGCGTGCACGGGAAGTACACAGACCAGCAGTGCGAGTGTTATCATAGCTATTTTAATTTTGTAATGATTCAACGGTTGAAAAATTGTTTTTGTCATGTTTCTTCTTTCTCCTTTTGTATTTATCAGCTGATTATTTTCTCATTTTGGAGAATTCCTGTAAAGAAATTAGAGCATTTTGAAAAAAAATCGATGGATAAAGAGAAGATGTAGCTGTCATCAGTTACAGAAGCTAAAATAAATTTGTGGCTATCAGAAAGTTATATTTATCGATCCGATTAATGAGAGACATGATGTTCAATGATGATATCAGTTGGTGTAGTATTAAGAGTCTTTAGACGGTAATTAGGTGATTCTCCGTGCATTGACAGATAAAAATTTACGAAGATGAAGTATCAACTGAAAAAGACTATCTCTACCATATCACCAGCCTTCTCTGTGAAGGCTAGTGAAATGATTGTTTCATGCGATGGTCTAAAAAATGTTGAGATTTAGTCTATAGAGAATACTACGCTAACACTGACATTATAGCCTAACTCACCTCCTGAGAAATTTGTATCGTCGTAACTTGCACGTGACGCGCTGCTCATAAGGCGTGGGCTTGGATAATAATTATCATTATTTTCATTGATTTGAATGATTTTTCCTAATTTTAAGTTCGCGGCTTGTGCTATAGTCTCAGCTTTCTCAAACGCTTCAGTGATAGCTTTTTTACGTGCTTCTTTATAAAAGGGTTTTGTATCGGCGTTGGTAAAGGTAATGCCATTAACTGTGTTAACACCCAATGCCATCGCTTGATCAAATATTTTACCAGCATTGGCGAGGTCACGAATGCGCACTGTTAAGGAATTTGAAACGCGATAATGTTTTTCATTGTTCTTTTTTTCATGACGTTGATCGGAGCTTGTTTGATAAATGGACAAGCCTGATGTTTGCAAGTTATTTGCTTGGATTCCATTGTTCTTAAAAGCAGTGACAATATCATTCATAGATTTATTGTTGGCTGCTAATGCTTTTTGAGCAGTTTTGTCCTCTGTAACAACAGCGAGATTGATAATTGCCATATCTGGTGTTGCTTGGCTTTCACCCGTTGCAGTCACTGTAATCGTTGCGTTTTTCATTGTGTTTTCTTCAGCATGTATGGGAAGTGAACCGGTTAGCAGGGCAAATGCGACTATAGCTGTTTTTACACTATAATGATTTAGCGGTTGGAAAATTGTTTTTTTCATATCTGCTCCTTTATATTTATCAATTTACTATTCTCTCATTTTGGGAAGTTTTTGTAAAGAAACTAGGGTACTAAAGAAAAAAACCGATAGATAAAAGAAAAAATATGGATTATAGTTCGGGCAGGCCCTTGTATCGTAGGGCGTTTTAGTTTAGAGAAAAGCAGTCTGTGTGGGGCCTGTAGCTCAATTGGTTAGAGCCAGCGGCTCATAACCGCTTGGTTGGGGGTTCGAGTCCCTCCGGGCCCACCATCTAAAGAGTTCGCAGACATCTAAAGAGTTCGCAGAGGCGTTTTGAGATTCTGCTTTCTTTGTGCTTTTGAGTTGTCCTCTGTTTATCTTGAATCTTTTTAATCTTCTTGTTGGTTTTTGAATTGCTTTGTTGTGAAGGAAAGCTCTTTGCCCTTTTGATATAGGGGAGTGTTCTTATCAATCTTTTAAAAAGGCTTTTGTTTGTGGTGTTGTAACATCTGCGTTAAGCTTATATGCATTTTCTTAATCCATAAATTGCTCTTTTAATTTCTGCTGTAGTATGTCTTTCACAAAGCAGGATGCGAAAATTTGCCTTGATGCAATTTATGATGCAATTTATTTCTTTTTTTCCAGAAAATGAATATTTTCTCTCAAGAGAGTGTATTTCAGGTATTTGCTGTTCTGTTCAGATAAAACTAGGAGAAAATATCATTTTAAAGTGATTTTTTTATTTTTTAGTGAATGATATTCGCTATAATACCTTTTTGTTCAATTTGAACTGTCTTACGATGATTCAAATCTGTACAAAAAAGGACATTTTGTAGATATTTATGATGTGCTATATAAGGATAATTACATTTATCTGTGATTTCTTTTCTAAGCTGGTCATCTCTTCTTCTTTTTAAGAAAAAAACTTTAGCTGATCGTTATATGATTCTCTAAAAGTTTTTGACGCATTGCCCTTTTAAAAACTTATTGTGTGTTTTCAGAAAATTTTATGTGGCTGTGTTTTTTTACATTGTGCAATGCTTGCTGTAATACATGTTTTTCATTGCTTTATGGGGAATGCTTCTTATGAAATGAGAGGCACTTTTATCAAGATGTGATTCCTTTATCTATGTTTTTTGTTAAGTGATATGATTTCATCGGTGTTGGCATTGTCATCGAAGAGAAAATTTATAGAATCTTTTTTAATTTTTATCCTAGTAAGATTTAGAATTTTGCGTAAAGCTTGCTTTTTCTGTACTTATTTTAGAGCTCTATGAACCTCCTCTTTTATGTAAAGCTGTTCATGATTGTTTGAAATTTTGTTGAAAGAACACGTGGATTTCCCTTTTTATACATGCTGGGTCATTTATGTTGTGATCTCATTAGAGATTATCCATTGTATCTTTTTAAGTATTGTCGTTTTTGTTTATGATAGATCTCTATGCTAGATTTTAAGGGTGCCTTTGGAAAGAAGGCGAACTTTTTGCAAAGCATGTCACAGAGTTGTAAGCAGTGTTGCTGTTCATATTGTATTGTTGTGTTTTTATTTTACGATATCGTTTTTTAAATATCATTGGTGCTGTATAGAATAAAACTGTGATATATTATTTTTTCAAAATAAGCTTTTTCATATTCTTTTACGTAGAGGTCAGCAGCATTTTCAGAGATATCTTTACGTCGATTAGTTATTGGTCCGAATCACAAGATCTGCGTAACATTATTAAGGTTGTTGATAAAAGTGGTCGTGTCAATTTTATCATGAAAAGGTCTGAACCGTGCGATGTTTTCTGTTTCATCATGGTACATAACCAACAGGAATTCATCTGATTTTATAAAACGAACTTATGCGCAATTGCTTCCATACTGCTGTCTATTGCAAATATTTTTTTCTAAGGTATGGGGTATATTTCAACGCTTTAGCGTTATATAGTGTGACGACATGGAGTATAACTATGAAGAATGAGAAAAAGTTTGAAGCAGCTTTATCCGATATTATCGTGAAATGGGAGGCCCTTTCTACGGCTCAAAAGCAAGAGGTATTGAGAATAGTAGAAAATTTTACAAATGTTGCTCAGTTAAAAGAATACTTAAAGCTTCAATCTTCTTTTTATCTCCAGAGGAAATCAAAGCGATGAGTTTTAAATCTTCATCGGAGATGTTAAAACCAGTTATGACATATATGGCGCTAGCATTTCCGAGGGTGTTAAGAATGGCCATTAGTTTATCTACAGAAGGTCTTTTCCCTCCTTTTATCATTTGTTGTACGTAATTTTGTCCACACCCTGCTGCTTTGCTTATTTCAATCATTGTACGTCCATCACTTTTTATTAAGTCAATTAAGCGTTGGAACCAATCTTTTTCAGTCTTTGTCATTTTTAGACCTTTACATATTTACGCTATAGCGTTAATATTGCGTTGCGAATCCAGAATATACGATATAAGGAGCGTAAAAATATCCATGCGTAGCTTTTCGCTTATGAAGGATATAGAGTTGTTTTTAACTAATAACAAAATGTCCCCATGCACTTTCAAATTTGAATCAATAAGAAATAGTTGCTTAGTTTCACGATTGTGACAGGGTGATTGTGTATGACCAAAGATGGAAATACACTTGATGTGTTCATTAAATGTCACTAATAGTATACGCAGCACTATTATAAATCAAGATATACCCTAACATTGGCATTTGTAAGAAGTTTCTGCATTATGGCAGTGAACCGGTGGGGTTGAAGCTTTATGTCCTTAAAAAAGGATTATTGCTGTAGAGAAAAGACAATAAATTCATGAGCGTATGGCGTTGTTTTTTCTTTATTTTTAATAGATTAAATTATGATTAGATGGTGTTTCATATGTGTATGTTAAGAGAAGTTGAAAATATCAAAAAATGATTTTGGTAATTTTATAGAGCATAAATGGATTTTCAGTTACGAAGGCGATTGATCTTTTATAAAAGAGAAATGTGTGGTTGCTGGTACCATGATTTATAAAGATGTTTGTATTTGTGATGACGGCGTTCTGTGTGATATGGCATGGATATCATATCTCTCCTATTTACAGAGCTTATTTACGTGTATGGTAATGTATCGATCTGTGAATGTTCGTATTTATAGTACTATTCAAGTTTAGAACTATAAGATTCTTAAAAACTCTAAAATTTATGTTGATGCTTTAGTTTGCGGCTATGCAAAAGTCGATAGGGCAGCAAAAGTTGATGGCAATACAGAGGTTTATGACTATGAAGATTTTCGCAATGACAAAGAATTTCGCATAGAGAGTTGCATTTCATATAGCACAAAAGGGATAGCAATAACGATACGGCAAAAGCATTTGTTGCATTCTTGCGTTTTGTATAAGACGAAACGGTGAGAGTTTTTGCGCGTGTATGATTTAGCAGCTTTCATAGAGTTGCTTTGTGTTGTTTTTTAGCATGCTTTTTGGGAGAGGATAAGGGTACTGAGTATGATTTATCATACTTGGTAGGTGTGCCTTTTTGCGCTCTTTTTTATGAGAGCGTGAAACAAAACAGATTGGTCACAATAATCAATTTAATGGTACTTCAAGGACGTCAAAATGAGTGTAAATGAAATTTTATTAGGAGTGGTGATTGTTGTTTTTCTTTTTAGTGGGATCATGTTTCGGTTTGCTTGTTATTATCGCAGTCAGGTTAAAGCTCTTAAAGAAGAAGTAAGAAAGCTAAAGCATGATTTTTTGAGAGATTCCATGAAGATGAATGAAGAACGAGATAGGATGATTAAAGAGAAAAGTATGATGGTTAAAAGACGCGATCAAGCAATTGAAAAATTGAAAAGACAAATTAAGCAATATGAGAATGATGAAAAAAAATTAAAAAGAAAGGCAATCTAAAGAGGATATAAAAAGATTCGTAAAGGGATTTGGGAGAGTGGAAGAGATAAACTTTAATTATAAAACAATTGTAGGGAAGCTGGTTTAGCTATGTGTTTTGATAATAGTTAACTTTATTCTAATCCTATGGTTTATGAAAATCTTCGAGGTTGCAGGAAAGGAGTCATTGTTGGCAATAAAAGTTTATAGCGATATATCAGTTTATAGAGATGCTAAAATTGTTGCATGTACATATCTCATCTTGCGGTGGTTGATGAAAGTGTAATGATTGATGATGACTGTGTATATTTGCCAACAACCATGTTGTAAAGAGTGTGCTCATTTGGAAACTCGGTATATTTATTGCTACCCTTAATCAGATAAAGGGGTATAGGAGGAACGAGATGGCTTCCTGTTTTTGAGGGTGAATGGGCAGATTGTTTATGATGACTGAATGAAACAAATAAAAAGAAAAAATGGAGCAAAAGCTCTTAGAAATTTGGCAGGATATTCATAATTTATACATTGCGTGCGTTTTATGCACTCTTATTATACGAAAAAACACACTCACTCTTTGCAAGAGTGCGATTGATAAATTCAATAGCGATTGGATTGTTGAATTTTTCAGAGCGGAACATTCTGTAGAAAGTTTTTTAGTTGTTCGGTATGTTAAGAATTATATAGAAATTTCTTCTCTTAAGAAAAAAACTTCTTACGCATTGTAAAAATGCAGCACAAAATTTTCAAGATAGAAAGTAGAATTTTTATTTTAATCGCAAAGTTCGTCAGGACTGTAACTCTCTAATAAGGGCTTTATGTGTAATTTCTTTTATCTGCTCAATATTTACCAAGATATCTTGTTTTGTTGGATAACCTTTACTAGAAAAAGCGATTTTTTGTTTGTCTCCCGAGATTAAACGCCAATACCATTGATTGTGAACACCTTGAAATACCTCAAAAAACATGCTTCCCACCTCATAAAATAGCCGTAATTCGTAGGATAAACACCCAAGCAATATGATCATAAGCACTAAAGTATGTCTCTATAGCGAGTAGTCAATATATCCCCCTTATTTTTTTAAACTTAAACAAAACTTCTATGAAAGCGACATTTTGTCACAAGAAAATATTGATTGTCAATAAGCTATAAACAATTGCTTTATACTAAAAAATCTACTTTTAATAATTTCATTACGCTGTATTTCTAGATTATTTTAGTAAATTTTTGCTACTGATCAAACGTATTCCATTTTCTTATTATAAAACTTCATATGCTTACGCCTCATCAAACTCCATCAGTATGAAAAAAGAAGAATATTTTTTTCACGCTGATAAAGTTTGCACTTTGTTTGTTATTCTTTGTGATAAAAACATTTATTGATTAGCGATAATCTCTTGTTGTGCCATACTCCGAATAAGTAAATCAATGAATAAGCTAAGGGTATAAGAATTAGCCATTTTTGCTTTCATATCGAACAGCGAAATTGCTGCTTTTGGGGTAGGACTATTAGATAAGCCTTGTTTTGATAAATATTGCTGCAATTTTTTATAAGAGCTATCAATTGTTTTCTGATTTAGTTTCTCACCATGATCGCTCTTGGTAAGAATTTCTTCAAGCCCTTCAATTTTTTTTATAAAATAATTCCAATCAAAGTCACTTTTCATATACTCTGCGTCAAACATTTTTCCTTGTCCGGTTAAAAGCCAATTAATATTGACGCCGTACAATGTGCGATATGTTTGTAAAACATTAAGATTTGGTTCTCTTTCTCCGCGCTCATAAAAAGCGATAGAATTTTTCGTCATGCTAAAACTTTTAGCCAATGCTTCACGTGATGGGTCCCCTAAAGCAAGACGTACATAACGTAAACGTTTTCCAAATATAGTTTTTGATTCAGTTTCTGGACGTGCCACGAATTATCTCCCTCAGTAAATCATCATGGTATAGATTTTAACCAATAAAGGCACACTATGTATTAATAACTCTTGAGGCAATGTCAATATTGATAGTTTTATTTTTCTTTATTTTTAAAAATTTTAGTGGATAGCAAGCAATTTTTGATCTGTTGTATTCAATGTTATTTAAAATTGGTCTTCATCTTAGATGAGAATAATGAGATGACTGGTACTTTTCTTGTTTTTTCTATTGAAAATTCCATATAAATTTGCCGTATAGATTCTCTCTATTTTTGCGTTAACAGATGCATTTTTTCAATTTGCGCTACAGATGAATTTAAGAGAAGTGGATTTTAAGGAATGATCATGGCCCGATTAGGTTATTTTAGGTGGGCTTTTTTTTTCACAATTGTTGGTGTCTTTATGGGAGGGGCAATTGGTTGGTTGGAAACAGAAAGTTTTACTGGTTTTCTTAAATATTTTTTTATTTGCTGTGTTCTAGGAATTTTAGAAATTTCTTTGTCTTTTGACAATTCTATTATCAACGCTCGTGTTCTTGGAAAAATGGATCCAGTATGGCGCCGTCGTTTTCTGGTGTGGGGTATTTTGGTGGCAGTGTTTGGGATGCGGATTGTTTTTCCATTGCTGGTGGTGGTAGTTGCTGTTGGGATTAATCCAATTGCAGCGGTAAAGTTAGCAATATGGGAGCCGCATCAATATGCCGCAATTTTAACAGATGCTCATGTAGGAATTGCCGCTTTTGGTGGAACTTTCCTAATAATGGTTGGTTTGAGGTATTTTTTTGATCCTGAAAAAGAGGTACATTGGCTTGCTTTTATAGAAAAGCCTGCTCAAAAGTTGGGAGCACTTGTTGGCGTTGATATTGCAATCGTTTTAGCTTTGATATTGTTTTTTTCAGAGCAGATTGTAACAGAAGATAAAGTGACTTTTTTACTTGCTAGCCTTTATGGGCTTTTGACGTTTATAGCTGTTGAAGCGATAGGTTCGCTTTTGGATGGTCCAAAAGCGACTTTAACGACTGTTGCTAAAGGAGGGGCGGGTGCCTTTCTTTATCTAGAGATTCTCGACGCGAGTTTTTCTTTTGATGGCGTTGTTGGTGCTTTTGCTTTTTCACACAATCTTTTTATTATTGCCATTGGTCTTGGTATTGGTGCATTCTATGTGCGTTCTATGACGATTATGTTAGTCGAATCAGGGGTGTTATTGCATTATCGTTATTTGGAGCATGGCGCTTTTTATGCAATCTTAGTTCTTGCAGTGATTATGTATCTGCAAACTGTTATATCGGTCCCTGAAATATTAACAGGTCTTTTAGGGGTATGTATTATTGGCATGGCATTTTATGCTTCTCTCCGTTTTAAGCATCATAATCTGAATAAACATGGTGTCTCTGAGTAAATTGAAAATTCTTATGCGTTAATAGCAAATCAGAAGGTGTTTTAGGAAGCCATTAAGAGCTCTATACCGGATTCGTTCATCGTTTTCAGCATGGCATTTAGTGACCCATTGAGATCGATCCCCGCACAGGCATTTAGTGAAACACTTACTTTGAAGCCACATTGTATAGCGTGGAGTGCGGAAAATCCCACACAAAAATCGGTTGCTAAGCCACACATAGCAAGTTTTGTAAAACCCTGTTCTCTGAGATAAAATTGTAAACCTGTTGGGGTTTTTTGATCATTTTCAAAAAAAGCCGAATAGCTATCAATTTTTTTATTATACCCTTTCTTTAGAATAAGTTGCGCCTTTTCAACGTTGAGAGATGTATGAAAATCCGCCCCTTGTGTTCCTTGTATGCAATGATCAGGCCAAAGTATTTGCGGGCCATAGTCAAGTTCAACAGTATCATAGGGTGCTTTTTCAGGATAGGAAGAAGCAAAGCTGCAATGGTTTTTGGGATGCCAGTCTTGGGTTAAAATAACATGGTCAAAATGGTTTATCAGATTATTGACAGCGGGTAAAATAGCATCGCTTTGTGGGACTGCAAGTGCTCCACTTGGTAAGAAGTCATTTTGAACGTCAATGACGATTAAGGCTTGTTTTTCCATGAATATATTCCTGTAGGAGACTTGCTCTCTATAATACCTTTAAGAGGCTTTACTTTTATCTTGAAGTTTTGCAATGATTTCGTGGATATTGGTATTATTTTTGTCATTATCAAGCCATAAAAGGGGGATGGAAAGGTTTTTACAATTGTTTTTATAGTTTTTTACGAATTGCAACCATGTGCCGATGGGAAGCGCACTATAGCGACCAATGGCAATATGTTGGTATAAAGCTTTCATGATCATCAAACTTGGAACGTCAGATCCCATAAGACGGCGGTCATTTTGTAAACACAATTTGAGCCATAATAGGGAAAGGGAGGAAGTCCATTTTTTTCCATGGCACACAATTGATGAAAAAAGGCAAGGATTTTGCGCGGCATAATCTAAAGCCCATAAGGCAAAAAAAGAGGGAGCATAGAGAATTGGTTTTCTTGGGGGAACATTCTTGCATTGAAATGTCGGTTTAATACGATAAAAACACAATGTCGTATTTGGTAGGGAAAAGATGGATGATGTTTGATAGCATGTTTCAGGTACAGCTAAAAAGATTTGTTTTTTGCTCTTTGAAGGGACATTTTTTTGCATTCTGGACCGTAGAGAGGGCTTGTGAGATTAGAAAAAATATATCAATATAAAGTGGAAGGCTTTTGATACAAGGCAAGCGCTTTTTACCGCGCAGTTTGAGAAAAGAAAAGAATTTTTTAAGCTCTCATTTTATAATACTGCACAATTTTAATATTGCACAATAAAAGAGAAATTTATGGCACGTCAATTTATCTATCACATGGCTGGGCTTAACAAGGCTTACGGCAATAAAAAAATTTTAGAAAATATTCATTTGTCTTTTTATCCAGATGCCAAAATCGGTATTTTAGGGCCCAATGGTGCAGGTAAATCAACCATTTTACGGATTATGGCTGGACTCGATAAAGAATATACGGGAGAAGCATGGCTTTCTGAAGGCGCACGCTGTGGTTATCTTCCTCAAGAACCCGTTCTTGATACAAGCAAGGATGTTTTTGCTAATGTAATGGAAGGTGTTGCGGATAAGCAGGCAATTGTTGAGCGTTATAATGCGTTGATGATGAATTATAGCGAGGAAACGGCTGATGAGGGTGCTCGACTTCAGGACATTATAGATAGCCAGAATCTTTGGGATTTAGAAAGTCAAGTGGAGATGGCTATGGCTGCTCTTGGTTGTCCTCCAGCCAATGAGAGTGTGGAAAAACTTTCAGGAGGTGAGAAGCGGCGTGTTGCACTTTGTAAGCTCCTTTTGTCAAAGCCTGACTTATTACTTTTGGATGAACCAACGAATCACTTGGATGCGGAAACGACTGCTTGGCTTGAAAGGCATTTGCGGGAATATCCTGGTGCTGTGCTTTTAATTACCCATGACCGTTATTTTCTCGACAATGTAACTGGTTGGATTTTAGAATTGGATCGCGGTAGAGGTATCCCTTATGAGGGGAACTATTCTGCTTATTTGGGGGCGAAAGCTAAACGTTTGGCTCAGGAAGGTTGTGAAGAGGCTGCTCGTCAGCGTGCATTATCACGCGAAAAAGAATGGATAGCTTCTAGTCCAAAAGGCCGGCAAGCAAAGTCAAAAGCGCGAATTAAAGCCTATGATGCGTTAGTTCAGGCAGCAGGTGAGCGCCGTCCTGGAGAAGCACAAATCATTATTCCTATTGGTGAGAGATTGGGCCAAGTTGTTATTGAAGTGGATAACCTTTCTAAGGCATATGGTGAGCGTGTGTTGATTGATTCTCTTTCTTTTAAGCTTCCTGCTGGTGGTATTGTTGGTGTCATTGGTGCCAATGGTATGGGAAAGTCTACTTTATTTAAAATGTTGACCGGACAGGAACAGCCGGATTCAGGTCAAATACGCATTGGTGAAACAGTTCACATGAGTTATGTTGATCAAAGTCGTGATTCATTGGTGGGTGAAAAGACCGTTTGGGAGGAAATTTCCGGCGGAAATGATGTTATTAAGTTGGGGAAATATGAAATGAATAGCCGTGCTTATTGCGGTGCTTTTAATTTCAAGGGGGCAGATCAACAACAAAAGGTAGCAAATTTATCAGGAGGGCAGCGCAATCGCGTCCATTTGGCTAAACTGTTAAAGGAGGGAGGCAATGTCCTTCTTCTTGATGAACCGACAAATGATCTTGATACTGAAACATTAGGGGCATTAGAAGAAGCATTGGAAAGCTTTGCTGGTTGTGCGGTTATTATATCGCATGATCGTATGTTTCTTGATCGATTGGCAACGCATATTTTAGCCTTTGAAGGCGATGGCCATGTCGAATGGTTTGAAGGAAATTTTGCTGAATATGAGACCGATAAGGTTCGTCGTTTTGGTGCAGACGCTCTTAATCCAAAACGTGGAAATTATAAACCACTGACACGCTAGAATTTTTTATTGCTTTTATTTGATTAAGAAAATGATGCTACTGTTTGGTGTTTTTTGCAAAAGAGAGTGCTTTTGTCGTGTTGTAGATTTTTATTCATCACTTCTAAGAGAGAAATAAAAAAACTAACAATATGGATATTGTTCTCCAGAAAGTGCGTTATTCTGTCTTTATGATCTATTATCATGCCTTTATGACGGATATGAGAGATTATTTTTTTAGGTTTTAAAACGCCGGTACTTTCGCTTGTTTTGTGTAGAGAGAGTGAGAGGAGGTATTCTTTTTTATATTATTACAGAAAACAATATGAACAGGGGTGATGCAACTTTATGCCTTCTGCTTGATTTTCTATTGGTAGAAATAAATGGCTCATTTGAGCAGTAGGGAATATTGATGAAAAAACAAGTAAGTTTGGATACAATGATTGTGCTGCTGAAAACCATAGCAGAGACAAGTTGTTTGCGGTTTCTTGCACTCTTGTGTCGTGACGATTTAACAGTTGCTGATTTTACTTTTATCCTTGGTCAGTCGCAATCGCATGTATCACAGCATTTGCGTTTATTGTGTGAAGTAGGGTTGATTACCTGTTATCAAAAGAGGGAATGGACTTATTTTAAGTTTTGTCACAGCTGTTTTGGTAAAGATATTGTGATGGCGGCCCTTGCTGCTTTGTCAAAGCATGATGTGATCTTAACATATGATTTGGAACGTTTGTTAGATGTTCAAAAAAAGCGTGGAGCGCTGAGGAAGCAGTCTTTTTTACAAAATTTTGTGCAGTGGAATGCATTACGGCTATCCTATTTTTCAGACCATAGGGTGGAGCGTGCCTTGCTTGAAATTATTGGTGATCAACCATTTGAAACATTGCTAGGGGTTGGTATAGATATAGGTTTTGTTTTAAAACTGTTTTCAGGTCTTTATACGCGTGCTGTTGAAGTTTCGCCTGAGAATGATGTTGTGCATTTATCTGTTGGAGAGACAAGTTTTGATTTGGTTGTTCTTTATTGGGCTTTACATTTTCTTGAGAATTCTGAGCAATCGTTTAATGAAATAGCACGTGTTTTGCGTCCTCATGGGCGTTTGCTGATTGTAGATTTTTGTTATCATGAAGTTGATTCACACTCTTCTCATGTTTATAAGTATTTCGGATTTCTAGATTCACAAATAAAACAATGGCTTAACAATGCGGGGCTTATTTTGGAAAAAACGGTTTGTCTTCCTTGTGTGCAAAAGGAAAATCATAAAGAGCCCATGGTTAAACTTTGGCTTGCACGTGATCCGCGTTTACTGGTCGATGACCTTAAAGACAAAAAAGTAGATTTTGCATAATGATGTTTGTTAGCGTGCTTTATTTTTGGCTTTTTGCATTTAGAAGCGTGAAGAAAGAATTTTAGGAAATTTTGAAGAGTTATCGTTTTTTGGTTCCGCATTGCGTTTTTTGCGTGGGATTACGGATGCTTCAATCTGTAGATCTTTAGAGGGCTGTAGATCTTTAGAGGGATAGCAAAAGGCGCTTTTATAGAATCAAAGTTGTGAAGTGAGTCATTTAATATCTATTGATATAGTATTTGTTCGAGAATCAATATACTGACTTTATAGATGGCAATTTTTTGTTTTGCATTTTGAATGAAAGTCTTGAAGACAAGATTTCTTATTTCAACGCTGTTGATACAACCCTTAAAATGATTCTTATATGTTGTAATAGAGGGCTATTTCAATAAAAATCATTTGAGAAAGAAGCATCGCTTTTTAAAAATACAAAAATAGCAGCAATATTTGAGGGGCAAATATAACGATGTTGCTGTTTTGTTACTTCACGCATTAAAGGAATAGTGGTCCAAAGAGAACGTGTTTTATATCATTTACTGATGGTGCTCAGAGATAGATGAGAAGTTTAGAGGTGATGTTGAACAAGGACATAAATGAAAAATGTTGTAACATACAGTTTTTGTATGAAGTGTAAGCTTGTTACAGCTATGCGAACAGTAATAAGAAGGTACTGCACAATTTCATTAAAGAGAATAAGGGATGAAAATTTTACATACAGAAATTGCAATTTTATCATTTTGCAAGAGAGTTTAGGGCGTGGAGATAGGAAGGCAATAATCCTTAATCGTTGTTATTAGAATTCATTGCTCATTATAAATAATCTGTCATTCCGTAAAATCCTGAGAATGGATGATTCAAAATAAATTATGTACGGGAAAGACTTCTGTTTTTACTGTTTGAGTGAGAGTTTTTAAACAAGTGATTCTTATTTTTATGTGCTGTGCCTTTCATAAGAAAAGTTTCTACAAATTGAGGCTTCTTCTAAAAAATGAGAATTATGATGATCGTCGATTCTCATCGATTTTCTATGAAATAAAATTGCTTCAAATTGGATCATTTTGAGTATTTTTTGCCTAAATTTTTCCATTTTTAAGCAATTTATAATTTTTTTATGTTTTTTTGCATGGAAGATGATAAGAATTCCTTGTTGTTTCGAACGTTTTATTCCATAGCAGAAATATTGCATTGGTTATCTTAATAGCTGATGCGAGAAGACGATCAGGGAACCTCCTCCCCCCCCCCCCCGCGTGGATCCCTTAGATTGTCTGGCCTGGCTGAGGAATTCCTCAGCCAGGTTCTTTTCGGCTTAAACTTTTGTTGCGTGTTTTAAGGGGGAAGGTAGAGGCTCTTTATTTTGTGTATGAGGAGAAATTAAGAGCGATGTGATGTTATTCTTGTAATATTTTCAATGATGAGGAAGAGATTCTTGATTGAAAATTCAATGAGTTCTCTGAGGGAAATTTTCTACTATGATGCTTAGGTAAGAGATGATGGGGTTTTGCTGGCGTCGTGTTCTTCTTGTGTTATTGGTCTTTTTTGTGTTTTTCACAAGCACTTTTGCTTTTCGGAGTGCTTCCGTTCGTGAGTTTTTATTTAACCGGTCTTCTCCTTCTCATCAGGTTGATGTAACAGAGGGGATGATTTTGGAGAGATTAGCACTTTCCTCTTCTGAGATTATAGCGCAACTTTCTAAGCTGAGTCCTCAGCAACAAAAGAAATTGATTGAGCGGGTGTATCGCGATGTTGTTGTTGCTGCAGAAGCAAATGGTCAGAGTCATGAGCAGGCTCAGAAGTTGGGGGGCACTGTTGTTGCGTTTTTATTGAAGGCGGTTTCTCGCCCTTCCATTGCTGATAGTTATTTTTAGTCATCTCTTTAAGAAAACGTGTATTTACATCTGGTGTTGAGGATATTGATGGTACTTTTGGTGGAGTCTTGAGAAGAGTGGAGAAAAATTACACAGCTTCTTTTTTATGCGATAGGATAGCTGAATAGAAAAGAGTAAAATTTTTGAAATTCTTTTTTCCGCAGGTTTTAAGATATTTAATTATATATACTTTTTAAAAGATAGGAATTTCATTCTCAAAACTTTATGAAATCATATTATGCGGGCAAAATAGTTAAATGGGGGTCAGTAATCCGCATTTTTATTGCGATGGTTTTGCGTTCTTTGTATTGTCTCTTTATAGAATGATAAAGCAGAGAGATGTGGTTATGAAGTTTTTCTCTATGGCATAAACATTTAATATGTTTATGCGCTCCTCATGTACCATGTTCGTTTTTATAGATGAGTCCGTTTTTCATAGATGGATTATTTGGTATAAAATTGTTTCAGCCGGTCTATATCAGCCAACGGACAGAGTTGATAACGGTTTTTCTTGCCAAGAGAATTCGGTGGTGACAAGAGCCTTTGGTAAAGTTGTTTTTGTTTCTATTGTTTTCAGTTTTTAAAAGTTTGGTATCTTTATTTTCTTTTAACAATCGATCTGAGTATATTCTCTCCTTTAGCAGGTTAAAAATTTTATTATATTTTTGTACTCTTTGATATACAGAGAGATATAATAATTTATTTAAGTAATTTTCTTTTATTGCAAAAAAATAACTTGAAATTGTCTTAATATTTTCATTTTTGCACCGCTCTTTAGCTTTTTTTTTCTGTAAAATACATTTGCAAAGCTATCATGACTAGCGTTGGAAAGTGTTTTTATGAAGAGAAAGAAAATGCAATTTTTGAAAATCCTTTTAAATGCAGCATTTGCTGTATTTTTTGTATTTGATGTCAGTTTGGCTCATATTGTTTTGAATGTTGCAGGCGCAAAGGAAAGCTCAGTGACTATTGCTTCTAAGGTGCCTACGCGTCCTTATGAGTCTCTTATTCAGAGATTTGCAAATAAGTATAATGTTCCTGTTGATTTAGCCCATGCTGTTGTAAAAGTTGAAAGTAATTATAAGCCCCAGACAAAGGGGGCTGCTGGCGAAATAGGCTTGATGCAAATTAAACCATCTACGGCACGATGGTTGGGTTTTAATGGTTCTGTGCAAGATCTTTACGATCCTGCAATCAACCTTGAGTATGGGATGCGTTATTTGGCGCGGGCACATACGCTTAGTGGTGGAAAGACTTGTGGTACGATCCTTAAATATAATGCAGGTCATGCTGCAAAAAAAATGAATTCCATTTCAGCGAAATATTGCTCAAAAGTAAAAATGTATTTGGCTTCATTAAAATGAAAATGACCTTGAAGATGATGCGTTTGTTATAAAATATCTAGAGGGTGGTATTTTCACGTCATGAAAAATGTTTTATAGGTGATATATCAGTCGGCTGGGCAGCCGCGCTTGTCTTATGCTGAAAGGTGGCAGGTGAGGAAAGTCCGGGCTCCACGGAAAGACGGTGCCGGGTAACGCCCGGCGGGGGCGACCCTAGGGAAAGTGCCACAGAAAGCAAACCGCCTATTTTTATAATAGGTAAGGGTGAAAGGGTGGGGTAAGAGCCCACCGCGCATTCAGTAATGAATGTGGCAAGGTAAACCCCACCGGGAGCAAGACCAAATAGAAATGACGCGCAAGGCTTAACTTGCAGCCGATTTCCGGGCGAGTCATTCGGGTAGGTTGCACGAGGCGGGTGGTAACATCCGTCCTAGATGAATGGTTGCCATGGAGAGCGTAAGCTTTACCATACAGAACCCGGCTTATAGGCCGACTGATATTTCGTTGTTGTTCTATGTTATATCATAAATTTTACGGATAATTGATCTTGTGATGTGAGTGTATAGAGGTCCTTCCTATGGAAGGGTGCGTTTCTAAAATCGGCACTCAAATAAAGGTTGTTCTTTTACAATTATAATATTTTTTTAAGTATAATGCGTTAGAATGCATATCTGGTTCGCTTTGGCTTTCATTGTGATGGAGATGAGAGCTGGAGTTGTGGTTGTTTGGATACCAGTTACCATGAACGATTGTTGATTTGAAAAAGCATAAATTAAGACGGATTATTTTGACAGAGCAGGGTGATAAAACTGAGCGCCATATTCCAGTGTTATTACAGCCAGTTTTGGCTGGGCTTATGCCATTGATTGGAGCAAGAGTGATTGATGGTACTTTTGGTGCTGGTGGTTATACGCGCGCGTTGTTAAATGCGGGTGCACAGGTTATTGCTCTTGATCGTGATCCTCATGCTATTGACCAAGGACAACCTCTTGTTGATGAATTTTCTCCACGTTTTCGTTTGGTGCAAATAGAATTTTCTCAGTTGGATCGTGTTGTTGAAGAAAAGGTCGATGCTGTTGTTTTAGATATTGGTGTTTCTTCAATGCAGCTTGATGAAGCAGAGCGAGGGTTCTCTTTTCAAAAAGATGGTCCATTAGATATGCGAATGGCTCAGACTGGTTTTACCGCTGCAGATGTTGTCAATCGTTTGAAAGTTGATGAGTTAGCGCGAGTCTTTAAAATCTTAGGAGAAGAACGCTATGCGGGTCGGATTGCACGGATGATTGAAAAGCGCCGTAATATTCAGCCTTTTTTGCGTACAGGGGACCTTGCTCATGCCATCGAGGCGTTGGTAGGTCGAAAAAGTGGAGATCGCATTCATCCGGCAACGCGTGTTTTTCAAGCTCTTCGAATTTATGTTAATGATGAAATTGGTGAACTTGCACGTGGTTTATTTGCTGCTGAACGCATTTTAAAAGAAGGGGGGCGTTTGGCTGTTGTCAGTTTTCATTCTCTTGAAGATCGGATGGTCAAGAGATTTTTTTCTGCTCGTTCAGGAGAACGTATGCAATCGCGCTATCTTCCTGAAATAGAGACAGCTCCAGCAACTTTCTTTCCTTTGTTTAAAGGAGGAATAACTGCAAGTGAAGAGGAAGTGCAGAAAAATCCTCGTTCACGTTCTGCACGATTACGTATTGGTGTTCGCACTAAGGCGGATAGTCTTGCTACAGATATGAATTTATTTGGTATGGCAGAGATTGCTCGTTTTGAGGGCGGCAAGAAATGACAGTTTTTCGTACATTTGATATGATTTTAGTGATGATTATGGTTTGTATGGCAGGTCTTACTTATAAGGTAAAATATGATGTTCAAAAACGGATGAGTGAAATCCGTCATCTTGAACATGAAATTGTTGCAGAAAAGAATACAGTAAGTTTACTGCGTGCTGAGTGGGCTATGATGATAGAGCCCACACGTATGCAAAAACTTGCGAAGCGTTATCAAAAAGAGCTTGGTTTAGAGATTATACAGCCTTGTCAAATTGTAGAGCTTAAGGATATTCCGATCCGTATCCATGATCCAATTGAAGAAGTGATTAAACAAAATATCTTGGAAGAAGAAAAGGGCATTTTAGCAAATAATCGTCCTTCTCAGGTGAACAATATTGTTCAAGAAGGCAAACGGTGATGAAATCGACCTTTCTATTTTCGAAGAAGAAAAAGTGCTTAGAACCTCCATTAGATATTCATAACCTGTCCGTTCGTCGTTCCTCTTCTCATCGTTCTCGCTTGCTTTTTTCTTTGCTCTGTTTTGTTCTTTTATATGGGGTAATGGGGGCTTGTCTTATTTCTTATGGGTTGGAAGGAGGGCAAATTGAAGAGGCAAAAGGGCCAAGTGTCTCTCAATTGACTGCGCGGCCTGAGATTATTGATCGTAATAATCGTTTGTTAGCAACGGATATTAAAACTTATTCACTTTTTGCTGAACCACGACGGATTATTGATGTCGATGAAACAATAGAATTGCTTTCAACTGTTTTGCCCGATCTTAATTGGCAGGAAACTTATAAACGTCTCAAAAAAAAATCTGGTTTTTCTTGGATTCAACGGGGGTTAACACCAACACAAAAGACGCAAATTATGGCTCTTGGTATTCCAGGGATTGGTTTTCGCACTGAAATCCGTCGTTTTTATCCAAGTGGATCGGTGGTTTCGCATATTCTCGGCATGGTTAATGTTGATAATCAGGGCATAGCGGGGATGGAAAAATATATTGATGATGCTGGTTTGAGTGCTCTGCGTGCTGCTGGTCTTGCAACTGAGGAAACATTAAAACCAGTTCAACTTTCGATTGATGTGCGCATTCAGAGCATTGTGCATGATGAACTTATGAAGGCAATGAAGCGTTATAAAGCGCTTGCTGCAGGAGCTGTTATTTTAAATATCCATACTGGTGAAGTTTTGGCTTTGGCATCGCTCCCAGATTTTGATCCTAGCAATCCCGTTGAAGCTCTGAAAAGTGATCGCCTCAACCGGATGAGTGCTGGAACTTTTGAAATGGGGTCTATCATAAAAAGCTTTACGACCGCCATGGCGCTTGATTCAGGTCTTTTTCATTTAAACAGTGTCATTGATGCTTCACGGCCTCTTCAAGCAGGTAATAATTATTTTATTCATGATTTTCATGGAAAAAAGCGTCCTTTAACACTTTGGGAAGTTTTTATTTATTCTTCTAATATTGGTTCTGCTAAGGAGGCCTTGGCGGTAGGAATTGATGGGCATCGTAATTTCTTGAAACGCCTTGGTTTGCTTGATCGATTGACAACAGAATTGCCTGAAGTCGCCCATCCTGTTGTGCCACGTCATTGGAAGGATATTCATTCTATGACCATAGCTTTTGGACATGGTATGGCAACAACACCTTTGCAAACAGCCGTAGGTGCTGCTGCTTTAATGAATGATGGTTGGTTGATTGAACCGACCTTTTTGAAACGCACAAAAACCGAAACTTTGAAATATGCAAAACAGGTTTTAACCCCTAAAACCAGTCAAAATATGCGTTATCTTTATAAGTTAAACAGCGATATCGGTTCTGGGCGTAGTGCAAAAGTAGAAGGCTATCGGGTTGGTGGCAAAACAGGAACAGCTGAAAAAGTTGAAAATGGAAAATATTCTAAAACAAAAAATTTCAATAGTTTTCTTGCTGCTTTTCCTATTGAAAATCCTGCTTATGTTGTTTTAACAATTATCGATGAACCTCAGCCTGAAGAGGGACAGCGTTCAGCAACAGCAGCCATGAATGCGGGGCCGATGCTTGCTAATATTATTCGCCGTTCAGCAAGTCTTTTGGGAATAAAACCAGATTTTGAAAAAGAGTACGCGCCTCTTTTGAACACAAGGGATAGTTTGAAATTTGTTAAACAACAGTAAAATGAATATAAAGGTGTGTTATCATGTTGTTTGGAACAGTTTTTACAGAATGTCTTGAAGATCAGAACCTTTCTTCAATGGAAATAACAGGAATAAGTGCGGATTCTCGGCAGATTTTACCGGGCTATGTTTTCGTGGCTGTTCAAGGAAAGCACGGTGATGGTAGGCACTATATCAATGATGCACTAAAGCGTGGTGCACGAGCAATTGTTACAGATTGTGATATGACGCTTGAGAATTTAGCTGTTCCTATTTTACGGGTTTTGGATGTTCGTCATAGTTTGGCAATGGCTGCAGCGCGTTTTTATGGTTCTCAACCTGAAACTGTCGTTGCTGTGACAGGGACAAGTGGAAAAACATCCGTTGTCTCTTTTGTGCGGCAAATTTGGACGCATGTTGGATTATGTGCCGCTAGTATAGGGACGGTGGGTGTTGTTTCTCCTCACAGGAATGAAGAGGGTTCTCTCACCACCCCTGATTCGGTCGTTTTGCAGCGTCTCCTTTCTGAAATTTCCCATGAAGGTGTTACTCATGCGGCCCTTGAAGCGTCTTCGCATGGGCTTGATCAACGCCGACTTGACGGGGTACGTTTGACCGCTGGTGCTTTTACCAATTTAGGTCGAGATCATATGGATTATCATCTATGCGTAGAGGATTATTTACGTGCTAAAATGCGCCTGTTTGATACTTTGTTACCGCAAGATGCACCTGCTTTGATTTTTGCCGATGATGTTTATTCGCAAAAGGTTATTGATCATGTGAAACAAGCAGGTCGCCGTGTCTTAACAATTGGGCGAAAAGGACAATTTATCACCATTAATCGTGTTGAGCATCAACGTTCGAAACAGTGTGTTGAATGTCGTGTGGAGAATAATATTTATACATTTGATTTGCCTTTAGCTGGAGATTTTCAAGTGACAAATGCGCTTATGGCAGCGGGACTAGCAATTGCAACAGGTGTTTCTCCTGATAAGGTTTTTCGTTCGCTTGAATCTTTGCAGGGAGCGCCTGGGCGATTGGAATTGGTTGGAAAGACAAAAGATAATGCCCCTATTTATATAGACTATGCACATAAACCAGAAGCTTTAGAGCAGGTATTGCTTTCTGTCCGCCCCTTTACGCAAGGACGTTTAGTCCTTGTCTTTGGTTGCGGAGGTGATCGTGATCAAGGGAAAAGGTCTTTGATGGGAAAAATTGCAAAAGACAAGGCTGATCTTGTGATTGTAACGGATGATAATCCGCGCACGGAAATGCCAGAAAAAATCCGTAAGGATATCTTACAAGCTGTTCCACAGGCAATGGAAATAGCAGATCGTGGTGAAGCTATTGCTTATGCGGTTGGGCTTTTAAAAGCAGGAGATACCTTAATTATCGCTGGAAAAGGTCATGAGAATGGTCAGATTATAGGAGAAAAAACCTATCCTTTTTCAGATCGTCTAAAGGCGATTGATGCTTTGCGGGAGCGCAATGAATGACAGTTTTATGGGATAAACAAGCGCTTGTTGCCGCAATTGAAGGTGTCGTCATTGGATGTTTACCAGAAACTTTTTCTGGAGTTTCTATTGATAGCCGTACTCTTGAGAAGGGTGCTATTTTTTTCTGTATTAAAGGGCATCATCTTGATGGACATGATTTTGCTGCGCAAGCTTATCAAAGAGGCGCAGGCGTTCTTATTGTTGCGCAAGAGCGTTTGGCTGACATGAAAAAAATATCCGCTCCATTGATTGTTGTTCCTGACGTTTTGCAAGCCTTAGAAAAACTTGCGCAGGCTGCACGCAAGCGCTCAAAAGCTAAAATTATAGCGATAACAGGTTCTGTTGGAAAAACAACGACAAAAGAAGTTTTGAAGCAAGTGCTTGCAACTGTGGGGAAGGTGCATGCAAATTCTGCTTCTTTGAATAATCACTGGGGGGTGCCACTTACTTTGGCACGAATGCCTGCGGAGTGTGATTATGGTATCTTTGAAATTGGTATGAATCATAAAGATGAAATTCGTCCCCTGGTTAAGTTGGTTCATCCGCATGTTGTTCTCATTACGCATATTTGTGCGGCACATCTGGGATTCTTCAAAAGTCTTGAGGAGATAGCAGATGCAAAAGCCGAAATTTTTGAAGGGATGGATGAGAAGGGCATTGCTGTTTTAAATGCCGATAATGATTTTTTTTCTTACTTAGTGCAAAAAGCAAAGCAATGGGGTATCAAAAAGATCTTAAGCTTTGGTGAAGCTAAAAATTGCGATTATCAAGCAAGAGATATACATCTTTTAACAGATCGTTCTTCTATGATCGTCCGTATCTCTGGTCGAGATAGGATGGTTAAAATTGGTGCTCCGGGACGACATATTGTACAAAATAGTTTAGGTGTTATTGCTGTTTGTGATGCACTTGGTGTTGATTTAGAGCGTATTTTGCTTTCTTTGAAACGTTTTTCTCTTCAAGAGGGACGCGGTATTCGTTATCGACTGTCTTTGCCAAGTGGAGGTGAATTTCATTTAATTGATGAAAGCTATAATGCGAATCCTGCATCAATGTGTGTGGCTCTTGATCTGCTTGCTACAGGACCAGTAGCGGGGGATGGTCGGCGAATCGCTATTTTGGGTGATATGCTGGAGTTGGGAGCGCATAGTGAAAAACTCCATCGTGATTTGCTAAAGCCTGTGTGTCATTCTGGTGCTCATCTGGTTTTTTTATTTGGTGAGGCAATGAGGTTTTTAGCCACGGATCTGTGTGCATATGTTGAGGTTCATTATGCTGAAAGTGTTGAAAAAATTTTACCGCTTATCTTGGCAGAAGTTTCCAATGGAGATCTGCTTATGATTAAATCATCTCGTAGTCTTTATTCATCGGATATTGTGACTGCATTGCTTGATCGCTATAAGGTGGTTTCTCTATAATTGAATAGGTTTTTTGTCTCATGATGTTGTTTTTGTCTGCGTTTAGTGATTGGTTTCCAGGTGTCAATGTTTTCCGTTATATTACTTTTCGCACTATAGCTGCGATGCTTACATCAGGGCTTATTGTCTTTTTATTTGGCCCTAGCATTATTGCCTCTCTTAAATTACGGCAGGGAAAAGGGCAACCCATTCGTGCTGACGGTCCTCAGACACATTTCAAAAAGGCAGGAACACCTACCATGGGTGGGTTGATGATTCTAACGGGCATTGTGATATCAGCGCTTTTATGGTGTAATTTATCGAATATTTATTTTTGGGTATCGCTTTTTGTTATGCTTTCCTTTGGGGCAATTGGTTTTTATGATGATTATCTTAAGGTCACGAAACAAACGCATAAAGGATTTTCTGGTAAGGCTCGGTTAAGTTTAGAATTTTTTATTGCCGCGATTGCTGCCTTTATTATCTTACAAGTTGGCTCTCCTGGATTGGCTTTGCCCTTTGTGAAGGATTATTTTATCAATTTGAGCTGGTTTTTTATTCCTTTTGCTGCTTTTGTCATGGTAGCAACAGGGAATGCGGTTAATTTGACCGATGGTCTTGATGGACTGGCTATCGTTCCTGTTATGGTTGCTGCCTTGTCTTTTGCTCTGATTGCTTACCTTTCTGGTAATATAAATTTTGCTGATTATTTGCAAATTCGTTATGTTTCGGGAACTGGTGAACTGGCTGTTTTATTGGGTGCTGTTGTTGGTGCGGGGCTTGGATTTTTATGGTTTAATGCACCACCTGCGGCTATTTTTATGGGGGATACTGGTTCGTTAGCTCTTGGAGGACTTTTAGGTGTTATCGCTGTTGCTACAGAGCATGAAATTGTTTTGGCTCTGATTGGGGGCCTTTTTGTTGTGGAAGGGTTTTCAGTTGTTATCCAAGTTGGTTATTTCAAACTAACAAAAAAGCGCGTTTTTCTTATGGCACCCATACATCATCATTTCGAGAAAAAAGGGTGGACTGAAAGCCAAGTCGTGATACGTTTTTGGATTATTTCGATTGTTCTTGCTTTGATTGGTCTTTCAACACTTAAGTTGCGGTAAAAATTTGATTTCTGTTAGCTGTTATAAAGATCAGAAAGTTGCTTTGTTTGGGTTGGGGCAATCCGGATTAGCAACTGCACAAGCATTGATCAATGGTGGTGCTGAAGTGGTTGCTTGGGATGATAATCCCTCAGGTCTCCAAGCAGCTTTTCAGAAAAATATTCCAACGAGAGATCTTCAATATGAAGATTGGTCAAAATTTGTCGCGTTAATTTTAGCACCTGGCGTTCCTTTAACTTACCCTAAGCCTCATTGGGTTGTTGAGAAAGCGCGGCAAAAAAATATAGAAATTATCGGTGATATTGAATTATTTATTCGTGCGCGCAATCATTTTTTACAGCATAATGGTTTTTGCGATGAAGATGTTCCGTTTATTGCTATTACCGGTACGAATGGGAAATCAACAACGACAGCTTTGCTTACTCATTTGTTAGAACAAATGGGTTATGATGTGCAGATGGGGGGAAATATTGGAACCGCAATATTAACTCTTAAGCCCTTTGTTCAAAAACGTATTTATGTGATTGAATGTTCATCGTTTCAAATTGATCTCACGCCCTCTCTTCAGCCAACTATTGGGCTGTTATTGAATTTAACGCCTGATCATATTGATCGACATGGTAGTTTTGCGCATTATGTGCAAGCCAAAAGACGTTTGGTTGCTGAGGCTTCTCATGCTTTTATTTCAGTTGATGATGCTGCTTGTCAGGCTTTATATCAACAATTGCTTCATGAAAATCATCAAGTTGAAGCAATTTCTAAGGAGCATTTTGTTGAAAATGGCTTTTATGCAGAGGGGACGAAACTCTTTTTTGTTCGCCATGGTCGGCGTCATATGCTTGCAAATCTCGCTCATATGATTGCATTGCGTGGTTGCCACAACGCGCAAAATGCTCTTATGGCGTTAGCAACATTACAGGCTTTAAAAATCACTGATCCACAGATAGAAAAGCATTTGGCAAGTTATAAAGGATTGGCTCACCGTATGCAGCAGGTGCGTAAGATAGGAGCGGTGTTGTTTATCAATGATAGTAAAGCTACGAACGCAGATGCATCGGCTCCTGCACTTGCTGCTTTTAATGATATTTTTTGGATTGTTGGAGGGCAGGCAAAAGAAGGGGGGATTGAGGCTTTGAGAGGATTTTTTCATAAAATTCGTAAAGCTTATTTGATTGGGAGTGCGGCGGAAGAATTTGCTAGTGTTATTGGATCCTCGTTTCCCTTTTCTATGAGTTTAACTTTAAAAAATGCAGTGCACGAAGCTGCTACCGATGCAATACATTGTAAGGCAAAAGAAGTGGTGGTTCTCTTTTCACCCGCCTGTGCAAGTTATGATCAATTCAAAAATTATGAAGTGCGTGGGGAAGCCTTTGTTTCTTTGGTTAGCCAGTTAAAAGAAACATGAACTTTCAAAAAACACTTGTATGTTAATATTCCAGAATCTTTTTTTATGTAATTTGGCTCGTTAAGTGTTTGCTAAAAAGAGAGGAACCATTCACTTTGATTAGAATTATGAAAAAGATAAGGTGGGTATAATGGTGACACGTGCGGATAGAGATCCAATTGCTAATTGGTGGTGGACAATAGATCGCTCTATCTTTGCTGCTTGTTTAATTTTAATGGGGATTGGTATTATGCTCTCTTTTGCGGCAAGCCCCACTATTGCAAAAAAAATCGGAATTGCTGATAGTTTTTATTTTGTTCGATGGCATATCATTTTTAGTATTCCGGCGTTTTTTACGATGATTACCATTTCTTTTTTCTCGCTGCGTAATATTCGTCGTTTATGTGCTCTTTTGCTTGTTGTAACGCTCGTCCTTATGGTTGCAACTTTGTTTGTGGGACCAGAATTAAAGGGGGCGCGTCGGTGGATTCCTCTCTTTGGTTTTTCTGTACAGGCTTCAGAATTTATGAAACCAGCTTTTGTGGTGATGTCTGCTTGGCTTTTTTCGGAACAGATGCGGCGTAAAGGTATTCTTGGCTCTCTGTTGGCTATTGCACTTTATGCTGTTTGTTGTGTGCTTCTTGTTTTACAGCCTGATATTGGTCAAACATTTTTATTGAGTGCAACATGGGGCGGTTTGTTTTTTGTTGCTGGTGTGCCTCTTACTATTATTTTCTTATTTATTGTTTTGGGGATGGTTGGAATTATTCTCGCTTATTTTTTTCTTCATCATGTACGCGAACGTATCAATAGTTTTTTGACAGGGGAAGGTGATACCTTTCAAGTGGATGTAGGACGAGAGGCTATTTTGAATGGTGGTTGGTTTGGGAAAGGTCCGGGAGAGGGAACAGTGAAACGGATCATTCCTGATAGTCATACAGACTTTGTGTTTTCCGTTGCTGCTGAAGAATATGGTATTATCTTGTGTCTCTTCATTATGATGCTTTTTGGCTTTATCGTTATGCGTTCATTGTATATAGCGTTGAATACACGTGATTCATTTATACGTCTTGGTATTACTGGTATAGCGATGATGATTGGCTTTCAAGCAGCGATTAATATGGCGGTCAATCTTCATTTAATTCCTCCAAAAGGTATGACACTCCCCTTTATTTCTTATGGTGGTTCATCAATGCTGGCGATTGCATTTTCAATGGGCATTTTGCTTGGTTTAACACGCCGCTGGCCAGAAGCACGTCTTTCTGCCTTTTCCTCTCCTTCTGCCTTGGATATTACTTATGACGGATAATAAAGTTATTGTTTTGGTGGCTGGTGGTACAGGTGGACATCTTTTCCCTGCTGAAGCACTTGCCGTTGAATTAAGGCAACGTGGGTATGATGTGCACTTGGTAACCGATAAAAGAGCGCAAGGTTTTGTCCGCTGCTTTGATGAAGAGCATACACATATAGTTTCATCAGCAACATTTACACGACGCCATCCTTTTGCACTTGTCAAAACATTTTTAGCTTTATTAAAGGGCATGGGGCAGTCGTTAGTACTGTTTTATAAGCTGCGCCCTATGCTTGTTGGTGGATTTGGCGGATATCCTACTTTTCCCCCCCTTTTTATTGCGGCCTTGAGTCGGCGTGCAACATTTATTCATGAACAAAATACGGTTATGGGGCGTGCTAATCGCGCATTGGCAAGTTTTGTGCGTGCAATAGCAGGGGGATTGTTGTCGCCTAATAATACGTATGCTCATAAAATACTTCTTACCGGGAATCCTGTGCGTGAGGCTGTTCTTAAAGCGGCAGAAATTCCCTACTCTCCTTCAACGAATGAAAATCCATTTCATTTCTTGGTTTTTGGTGGGAGCCAAGGGGCTTCTTCTTTTTCACGCATTGTTCCAGAAGCAATTGCTTTACTGGATGATGAGAATCGTAAACGCTTACGAATTGTTCAGCAAGTTCGCGATAGAGCTGAAGAGTTGATAGAAATCTATCATAAGATGGATGTGCAAGCAGAAGTTGCCTCTTTCTTTGAGGATATTGCTGAACGTATGGCGCGGTCTCATTTTATTTTATCACGTGCCGGAGCTTCATCTGTTTGTGAAATAGCGATCATTGGTCGTCCCGCTTTGCTTATCCCATATCCTCATGCTTTAGATCATGATCAGGCAGAAAATGCTGCATTGCTTGCTTCTGTGGGGGGGGCTCAAATTGTCGCAGAAAAAGATTTAAGCGCACAAAGACTTGCTTCTCTTTTAACAGAGGCTTTGGGTTCTCCTCATGTATTGGAAAAACAGGCGCTTGCTGCAAAAAAAGTTGGACAACCTCAGGCAACCAGACGCCTTGCCGATATGGCAGAAGCGTTGATAGCAGGGCAATCATTGTCAGATATAAGAGAGGAGTTTTTTGATGAAAATGCCGCTTAATATAGGCGTTATCCATTTTATCGGAATTGGTGGTATTGGTATGAGTGGAATTGCTGAGGTTTTTCATGATCTTGGCTATATAGTCCAAGGCTCAGATCAAGTTGAGAGTGCAAATGTTGAACGTTTACGGAGAAAAGGAATTAACGTTCATATAGGCCATCATTCTGAAAATTTAGGAGACGCAGAGGTTGTTGTTTTTTCTACTGCCGTTAAAAAAACAAATCCTGAATATATTGCTGCGAAAGAAAGGCATTTACCACTTGTCAGACGTGCGGAAATGCTAGCGGAGCTTATGCGGTTTCGTCGGGCAATTGCTGTTGGTGGTACGCATGGTAAAACCACAACGACATCTATGGTCGCAGCCCTTCTTGTTGCTGGTCATTTGGATCCGGTGGTGATTAATGGTGGTATTATCAATGCTTATGGTACAAACACCCGTATGGGAGAAGGTGATTGGATGATCGTTGAGGCGGATGAAAGTGATGGTACATTTTTAAGGTTGCCTGCTGACATTGCCGTTGTTACCAATATTGATGCTGAGCATTTAGACCATTATGGGAGTTTTGATGCTGTGCGTGACGCTTTTCAGCAATTTGTAGAGAATGTTCCTTTTTATGGTTTTGCTATTTTGTGCCTTGATCATCCAGAGGTGCAATCGTTGGCCGGCCGTATTGATGATCGTTGGGTCATTACTTATGGTGCCAATCCACAAGCGGATGTTCGTTTTTTAAATCTTTCGATGGATGGTCAAAAAACGCATTTTGATGTTGTTATTCGTTCGCGCAAGACTGGTCAAAAGACTGAGTTAAAAAATTTAATTTTGCCAATGTCTGGGCAACACAATGTTTCTAATGCAACAGCAGCGATTGCTATTGCTCATGAACTTGGCATTTCAAATGAATCGATAAAAAAGGGTTTAGCAGAATTTGCTGGCGTAAAACGGCGTTTTACGCAAACAGGAAGTTGGCGTGGCATTGAAATATTTGATGACTATGGACATCATCCTGTCGAAATAAAAGCTGTTTTATGTGCCGCGCGTGAAAGTGCAAAAGGGCGTGTGATTGCGATTGCACAACCACATCGTTACTCGCGTTTGTATCATTTGTTTGATGATTTTGCTGCTTGTTTTAATAATGCAGATACAGTATTGATTACGCCAGTCTATGCCGCTGGTGAAGAGCCTGTCCCTGGTTTTGGTGCTCAAGAGCTGGTCGAACATATTCAAATGGCTGGTCATCGTGATGTGCGTTTGGTTCATTCTCTAGAAGATATTGTTTCTATTGTCTCTACATTTGCTCAAGCGGGGGATTATGTTGTTTTTCTTGGTGCGGGCAGTATCACACAGTGGGCTTGTGCCTTGCCTCATCAGTTGGCGAGTTTGAATAGCAATGATAAATTTTCAACGCATTGATGGTGAAGCGCTGTTGGCGCAATTGCAACCGCTGCTTTGTGGAATAAGAGGTAAACTTACGCCTAATGTAGGAATGCGTAAGGTGACGTGGTTTCGCACTGGCGGATTAGCAGAACTTTTTTATCAACCTGCTGATGAAGCAGATTTAGCTCTTTTCCTGAAAAATCTCCCTCTCTCTATTCCTGTAACCATTGTGGGAATCGGTTCTAATCTTTTGGTACGTGATGGGGGCATTCCTGGTGTTGTTATTCGTCTTTCAGCAAAAGGCTTTGGACAAGTGCGGCAAGTCTCTCCAAAGCGTTTTTTTGTTGGTGCTGCTACGGCAGACAAACATTTAGCAGCGGCTGCTTTAGAAGCTGAGGTTGCAGGTTTTCATTTTTATCATGGTATTCCTGGTGGTCTTGGAGGAGCACTTAAAATGAATGCTGGGGCTAATGGTATTGAGACAGCGGCACGTGTTGTGGAGGTCTATGCCTTTGATCGTAAAGGACAGCGCCATATCTTAAGTTTAAAAGATATGCAATATTCCTATCGTCATTGTCATGTTTCTGAAGATCTTATTTTTACGGCTGCTTTGTTGGAAGGACACTTAGGAAATAAAGAAGATATTCGTGCTGCTATGGATGAAGTGGCACGTCATCGGGAAACAGTGCAGCCTATTCGCGAAAAAACAGGTGGATCCACTTTTCGCAATCCTGAAGGGACATCTGCGTGGCGTGTAATTGATGAAGCAGGATGCCGTGGTTTGCGGGTTGGTGGTGCACAAATGAGCGAAATGCACTGTAATTTTATGATCAATACGGGGCAAGCGACAGGCTATGATCTTGAGGCTTTGGGAGAAACAGTTCGTGCACGTGTTTTTGCACACTCAAGACATCTCTTACAATGGGAAATATGGCGTGTCGGTCAATTTGAACAAGGTCGAAATGTTGTCTCTTTTGAACCGTTTCCTTGATTTATTGTGTGCATTAAAAATGCAATAAAAAAATTGAGTCATATCAAAGAGATAATAAAAAAATTCCATTAAGAATCAATAAATTAACAGAGAAGCTCTTGCGTCTTGCGCCTGAGTCTGATTCATTACAAAAAATGCTAGGTAATTGATTCGCAAGGATAAATCTTAGTATTTTCTGTATATGGTATCAGTGGTTTTTATGTAGTCTATATATAGTAGACAAAGGAGGGTGAATTGTTATGAAAGATGAACATATAGCTGTATTGATGGGGGGGATTTCCTCTGAGCGGTCTGTAAGTTTGTCTTCAGGTACTGCTTGTGCTGATATTCTTGAAGCACAGGGGTATCGTGTAAGCCGTGTGGATGTTGATGGGCATATTGCTTCTGTTCTTGAACAGTTGCAGCCTGATATTGCTTTTAATGCTTTGCATGGTCCCTTTGGAGAAGATGGTCGTATTCAGGGAATTCTTGAATATTTGAAAATTCCTTATACGCATTCTGGAGTTATGGCGTCTGCATTGGCGATGGATAAGGGGCGTGCAAAAATTGTTGTTGCAAGTGTTGGAGTTCCAGTTGCTCCTTCTGTTGTTATGAGCCGTTTTGCTGTTGGGCGAGGGCATCCGATAGAGCCCCCTTATGTGATTAAGCCTGTGTGCGAAGGGTCGAGTTTTGGTGTGGTGATTGTCAAAGAAAGTGAGACTGCGCCGCCGCATCATATTGTGGGGACTGAATGGGTTTATGCCGATGAGGTGATTGTTGAAAAATATATACCTGGTCGTGAACTTACTTGTGCCGTTTTGGGAAATGAGATGCTGGAAGTGTGTGAAATTATTCCCAATCAGCAGTTTCAATTCTATGATTATGACTCGAAATATAAAACAGGAGGTTCTCTTCATATTTGTCCTGCACAACTTTCATTAAATATTTACCAAAAGGTGCAAAGAATGTCTTTAGCTGCACATCAGGCGATAGGTTGTCGAGGTGTTAGCCGTTCTGATTTTCGTTTTAATGAGGAAACAGGAGAATTGGTTTGGCTTGAAATTAATACCCAGCCCGGTATGACACTCACTTCTCTTGTTCCTGATATTGCAAAAGCAAGTGGTCGTAGTTACGGCGATATTGTTCAGTGGATTGTGGAGGACGCGTCGTGTATGCGTTGAATGTTAATAAAACAAATGTTTCGATGGAGGGGCCATTCGTGTCAGTTTTGCCACGTCTTTATCGCCGCGTTCTTCGGGTTATGTTTGAGTTTATCGCCAGTGTTCATGTTCCTCGCCATTTGGGCTCTTTTGCGGTTTTGTTGTCTTTCTTTTTTACAGTGCTTTATGGGCTTTCAATAAATGGTCATATGGGCGTGATTGTGAAATCTGTCATAGAGGATATTGGTTTTGTGGTCACAGATGTTGATATCAGTGGTAATAAGCGCTTGGAAAAGCAGGAGATTTTAAAGCTCTTAGAACTTGATTTTGCTCAATCTATCTTCACTTTTGATGTTGATAAAGCGCGTTTTGTTTTAGAACAGCAAGCTTGGGTTCAATCGGCAAATGTTCAAAAAATCTATCCCAATAAAGTGCGTATTTCAGTTGTAGAGTGTAAACCTTATGCAATTTGGCAACATGATGGCATGATGGATATTGTTGATGATACAGGTCGTATCATTTTACCTTTTAAAGGTGTAGCTATCCGAGATTTGCCTCTTTTGGTTGGGCAGGGTGCACAAAATGCGGCTAAAATGTTTCTTCAAGAGCTTTCTTCGTATCCACAGTTGTACAATCGTGTTCGTGCTTTTGTGCGTGTAGGTGATCGGCGCTGGGATCTTGTTTTGGATAATGGGCTACGCATTATGTTGCCTGAAAATGATGCACTTGAAAGGCTTTCTTCTTTGATAAAAACGGGTACAATACAAGATCTTTTTTCTCGTGATATTCTCAGTATTGATTTACGTCTTTCTGATCGTATTACAGTTTCCTTGTCCGATGAAGCTTTGGAACGTCGTAGCGCTGCTGTGGCAGAAGAAGAGCGCATTTTGAAAGCGCGAAAGGCAGGAAGCCTATGACGTTGCTCGGATCAAAGCATATGGGAGGACGCAAAACACGCTTTCTAACGGTGCTTGATGTTGGTTCAAGTAAAATTGTTTGTCTTATTGCTTGTTTGCGTCCTTTGAAACATACGCACTATTTGCATGGTCGTACACATTCTATGGAAATTCTAGGCTTTGGAGTGCAGCGCTCACGCGGTATAAAATCGGGTGTTGTGATGGATATGTTTGCGGCAGAGCAATCAATACGGTTGGCTGTTGATGCCGCAGAAAAAATGGCTGGTTTGGTTGTGGATTCGGTGATTGTCAACTTTTCTTCAAGCCGACTGCAAAGTGCTTTTATCAATGGCATGGTCCGTTTGAATGGTCGTGAAGTGACCCAGCGCGATGTGCGTGTGGCCTTTTCAGATGTTTCTCGCAAAGCTTTTGATGCTGAACGTCATGTCATGCATTCCGTTCCGGTCTCTTATGTCTTGGATGGAGATAAAGGGATTTCTGATCCTATTGGAATGGCGGGAGAATTGTTTGGTGTCGATGTGCATGTGGTCTCTGCGGAAACAGCGTCTTTGCGTAATTTAGAAACCTGTATTAATCGTGCACATTTGAGTGTTGAAGCAATGGTTGCAACGCCTTTTGCGAGTGGTCTTGCTGTTTTGATGAATGATGAGGCACATTTGGGGGCGGCATGTATTGATTTTGGTGGTGGAACAACAACATTTTCAGTGTTCTTTGAAGGAAAATTTGTCCATGCAGATGCACTCGCGATTGGTGGGAATCATGTAACGCTTGATGTTGCACGTGGTTTCTCTATGTCACTTGCAGAGGCAGAGCGTTTAAAGGTTGTCTATGGTTCAGCACTTCTGACAAGTTCTGATGAACGACATATGATTAATGTGGCAGAGATTGGGAATGGACAGCGTGAAACGCAATATCCTCGTGCTGTTCTTGGTCGTATCATTCGTGCGCGTATTGAAGAAATTCTAGAGATGGTACGTGATTGTTTAAATCGTTCTGGTTTTGGTCACATTATTGGTAAGCGTGTCATTTTGACTGGAGGAGCTAGCCAGTTAACAGGATTGCCAGAAATGGCACGGAGTATTTTGGGAAGAAATGTTCGCATAGGACGGCCTTTAGGTATCTCAAGGCTTCCTTCTCTTGCAAAAGGGGCGGCATTTACATCTGCTGTTGGATTGTTGATTTATCCGCAATTGGTGGGGTTTGAAGAAAAAACAATGCAGGGTGCAGTAAAACATTTATCGACGGGCACGCGTGGGTATTTTCAGCGTGTTGGTCAGTGGTTGCGTGAGAGTTTTTAAATAAGTTTATCGAGGTAAGTTAAATTTTATCGCTTGGGCTTGCGATGTTTTATGAGAAGGAAAAGAAAATGACGATTAATCTGCATCGGCCAGATATCGCGGAATTAAAACCACGCATTACCGTTTTTGGTGTTGGCGGTGGTGGTGGAAATGCCGTGAATAATATGATTAATGCTGGTCTTCAGGGAGTTGATTTTGTTGTAGCAAATACTGATGCACAGGCTTTGGCTATGTCAAAAGCTGAACGTGTTATCCAGCTTGGTGCAGCCGTTACGGAAGGGCTAGGTGCTGGTGCTCTGCCAGAAGTAGGACAGGCGGCGGCAGAGGAATGTATCGATGAAATTATCGACCATCTAGCAGATTCCCATATGGTTTTTATTACTGCTGGTATGGGGGGTGGCACTGGAACTGGGGCGGCACCCGTTGTGGCTCGCGCAGCGCGTGAAAAAGGTATTTTGACCGTTGGTGTGGTCACAAAGCCATTTCAGTTTGAAGGTGCACGGCGTATGAAAACGGCAGAGGCTGGTATTGAAGAATTGCAAAAATCTGTTGATACCTTGATTGTTATTCCTAATCAGAATCTTTTTCGAATTGCGGATGAAAAAACAACATTTGCTGATGCATTTGCTATGGCTGATCAAGTACTTTATTCCGGTGTGGCCTCTATTACGGATCTTATGATTAAAGAGGGTCTCATTAATCTTGATTTTGCCGATGTGCGTTCTGTTATGCATGAAATGGGTCGAGCAATGATGGGAACAGGTGAGGCATCTGGTGAAGGTCGTGCTTTGGCTGCTGCTGAAGCCGCTATCGCGAATCCACTGTTGGATGATACTTCTATGCGGGGTGCGCGTGGCTTGCTTATTTCTATTACGGGAGGGCGTGATATGACGCTCTTTGAAGTTGATGAAGCTGCTAATCGTATTCGCGAAGAAGTGGATGCAGATGCCAATGTTATCTTTGGTGCTATTGATGACGAGTCATTAGAAGGTGTTATTCGTGTTTCTGTGGTTGCAACGGGTATTGATCGTGAGGTGAGTGATATCATTCAGCCGTCTCATCCTCAGCTGCAAAGACCTGCCGCGTCAATTCGTAAGAGTGAACCCGCAGCGTCGCAGACTTCTTTTCATGTTCAGTCACCCCCTTTGCGTTCTGAGTCCATGGTAGAAGTAATAGAGTCCCTTGAGATAGAAAAGGGTAAATCGGCTGGAGAACAGTTCCGCCCTAAGAGTCAAATCTTTGCACAGCCTGCGGAGGCCGTTGCTGCACGAAGTGCAAATCCAGTTCCTTATGCTTCGAGTGTTGTGCATAGTCAGATACCAAATGCACCACGTATGCAAGTTCGCCGTACTTCTCAGCAATCAATGGTTGCACCTGTAAGTATGGAGGCTACGGCGCATGCTCTTGATGAGATGACAGAGGTTGTGAAGCAGAAAGACAAACAAGTACAACAGATGCAAGTACGTTCACCAATGCGTATGCCTGAGTTAAAAGATTTTCCTCCTGTTGTTCATACACAGCGTGAGAGCGCACCAGCAGCTAGTCAAGGGCCGCGCAATCTTTGGCAGCGTTTGAAACAGAGCTTGACACATCGTGAGGAAGTTGAACCAGAAGCTCGCCTAGAGCCTGCTGTGAGATCTTCTCAGCAGAAAGAAGCATCGGTTTATAATAAAAGCTCTCAGGATGCTTCTGTTTATGTGCCACGTCGTTCTGGTGAATTGCACCCTCAGGTTCCGCAAGATCAACGTAATTTTATAAGCGAAGAAGATCAATTAGAGATACCAGCATTTTTGCGCCGTCAGGTCAATTAATGGCGCAAAATTGAGAAAAAAGATCTTTTAATAGATCTTTTATGATGGTTGAACACCTTAAATGGTAATCTATACTTCGTTGTTGTAAAAAATACTCTATTTTTTATTATAAACCCGTTTATTATAAACGGGTTTATTATTTGCTATACATATCATTTTTATAGTTTTATAAGTATAATGTTGTAAAAACACTTCAATAAAGTAACATGATAAGTCTGATGCAAAAATATCAGTCCACTCTAAAAAAAAACGTAGTATTAAAGGGCTATGGTGTTCATAGTGGGTGTCTCTCTGAGGTGAAGATACAGCCAGCTGAGGTGGGACATGGTATTGTTTTTAAGCGTTGTGGATTGGGAGAAAAAGATCAAGTCCTTTACGCGCATGCATCACAGACAGGAGCGACTGAATTATCAACAGTGCTTGGAAATGATGCGTTTAGAATTGAAACAATCGAACATTTGATGGCTGCGATTGCCGCTTATAATTTGGATAACCTTGTTATTGAAGTGTCGAGTCATGAAATTCCTATTTTGGATGGGGGAGCATGGCAGTATTGTCAAGCTTTTGAAGAAGCTGGTCTTGTACAGCAAAATGCGTTGCGTGCTTATTTCGTTATTAAAAAGCCCATGCGTGTTGAAGTTTCTAGTGGTTTTGCGGAATTTTTGCCGTTTGATGGGCGTCGTTTTGATATTACGATTTCTTTTCCTTCTTCGGCTATTGGGAAGCAACATTTTTATTTTGACCTTACCACAGCAGGTTTTCGCGACCATTTGTCACGTGCGCGCACTTTTGGTTTTGTCAAAGATGTAGAAAAATTATGGACTTCTGGGAAAGGAATAGGGGCTTCTTTAGAAAATTCTCTTATCATTGGACTTCATGACAAAATTATGAATCCAGAAGGTCCTTATTGGGAAAATGAATGTGTGCGACATAAAATGCTTGATGCGATTGGTGATACTGCTTTACTTGGAGCCCCTTTTATTGGATTGTTTCGTTCCTATTGTAGTGGGCATAGAATGAATTCGCAATTGGTAAAAGCTGTGTTAGCGGATGAATCTTGTTACGAAAAAAGTTACTTGTAGGGAGCCTCGTACAAAAATTAAAAAGATTTTTTTATAGCCTTTTTGATTTTTAAGGGGATGGTTGACCTAAGTCACTAAATTGGTTAGTGGATTTTAAAGTGATATGATATAAAAACGTCTCATAAATGATTTATGCTACAAGGTGACATTCTCTGGAGGCCGGAAAAACTATGACAAAATCTTATATATCTATTGAAAATATGGCAGATAGGAAATCTAACCTTGTCCGCAAGGTGTTGGGGGTGATGCTTTTGGGAAGCAGTTGCCTATTAGCAGGTTGTTTATTTAAAGAGAAAAATACTCTTGATCCGTCTGCGTATGTGTTAAAAATCGATCCACCAGATGTTTTATATAATCAGGCGCTTGCGAGCTTTGAGAGTGGACGACTCGCAGATGCATCAAAAAAGTTTCTAACGATTGAAAAGCAGTATGCTTATACGGATTGGGGTCGTAAATCCTTGGTGATGGGTGCTTTTACAAATTATCGACTTGGTAAGTATGATGATTCAATTAGTATGGCTCAGCGCTATATCACTCTTTATCCAGAGGCAGATGATGCCGCTTATGCATATTATATTATCGGTCTTTCTTCTTTCCGTCGAATCCCTGATGTTACACGAGATCAACGTGATACAAAACGTGCTATTGCTGCGATGCAGCTTCTCGTGGAGCACTATCCACATTCTGAATATGTTGAAGATGCTAAAGCAAAAATACGTTTTGGACGAGAGCAGTTGGCTGGTAAGGAAATGCAGGTTGGCCGTTATTATGAAGAGGGGCGGCGCTATCTTGCTGCAAGTCGAAGGTTTCGTACAGTGGTTGAGGAATATTCCGATACAAATCAAGTTGAAGAAGCACTTTTTCGCTTGACGGAGGTTAATCTTTCTCTTGGCTTGACTGCGGAAGCGCAGACAGCAACGGCTATTTTAGGACGCAATTATCCTAAAAGTGAGTGGTATAAATTTTCTTATAATTTATTGCAAAAAAATAGTATATCTCCACAGGAGCATAAATCTTCTTGGATCTCACATGCTTTAAGTGGTGGTAAGAAGAAGGTACGTTGATTTTATATGCTGATACAGCTTTCGATTCATAATATTGTTTTGATCGAAACGCTTGATATTCATTTCACAGCGGGTTTATCGGTTTTGACTGGAGAAACAGGTGCTGGGAAATCTATTCTCCTTGATGCTTTGTCGCTCGCTCTTGGTGGGCGCGGTGATGCTTCGCTTGTGCGTCATGGTGCTGCACAAGGGCAGGTGACCGCTGTCTTTGATGTTCCTGTTGCACATCCTGCGCGCCATCTTCTCCGTGACAATGGTTTTGATGATGAGGGTGATATTATTTTACGACGTGTGCAATCAAGTGATGGTCGTAGTCGTGTTTTTATCAATGATCAGGTTGCGAGTGTAGCCTTTATGCGGTCTGTTGGTGGTCTGTTGGTTGAAATCCACGGACAGCATGATGATCGTGCACTTGTTGATGTTGCAACACATCGTCAGTTATTAGATGCCTTTGGGGGGCTTGAGGGTGAAACAGAAAATTTACGCCAATCCTATCGGGTATGGCGTGAATTTGAAGAGCGTTTGCAACAACAGCGTAGTAAAGTAGAAAATGCTATGCGTGAGGCTGATTATCTTCGTGCGTGTGTGGAAGAGCTTGAAAAGCTTGATTTTCAAGTTGGTGAAGAAGAGGCTTTGTCTCTTCGTCGTGCGGATATGCTTAAATTAGAAAAAATAGCGACAGATATTAAGGAGGCTGATGATCTCTTGAGTGGTTCTAAATCACCCATTCCTGTCCTGTCTAATTTGGTGAGGCGATTGGAACGAAAAATCCCTGAAGCGCAAGAGCTCATTACACCTGTAGTGAAATCTATTGATGAAGCATTACATGCGCTTGCAACAGCACAAGAAGGGGTCGAGGCCGCAATGCGGGCATTGGATTTTGATACTGGTGAATTGGAGCGGATAGAAGAGCGTCTTTTTGCTCTTCGTGGTTTTGCTCGTAAATATCAGGTTCCTGCGGATGAATTGGTTTCGTTGCGTGATAAAATGGATGCGGAGCTTGCTGATTTTGAGGATGCGCAAGCGCTATTAACCCATCTTGAAGATGAGGCAAGGGAAGCAAAAAAAAATTATGATATATTAGCACAAGCTTTGTCAACAAAGCGTCGAGAAGCAGCAAATCACTTGTCTGAAAGCGTGATGGTTGAATTACCAGCATTGAAGCTCGAAAAAGCAGAATTTATCGTTGAAATACAAAGTGATGCTGAAAAACGAAGTGCAGAAGGGATAGATCGTATAGAATATTGGGTTCGAACCAATCCCGGAACACGAGCAGGACCAATGCTCAGTGTGGCTTCTGGTGGTGAATTGTCTCGTTTTTTGTTAGCGTTAAAGGTTGTTTTGTCTGATCGTGGATCTGCGCCGACATTGATTTTTGACGAAATTGATACGGGGGTTGGGGGAGCTGTTGCAGCTGCTATTGGACAACGGTTGCAGCGTTTATCACAAAATGTTCAGGTTTTTGCGATTACACATGCACCACAGGTCGCTTCAAAAGCGCATAGCCATTTTCTTATTTCAAAGGTTGAAAGTGGTGATAAAGGGCGTTTTATGACGGGGGTTCATAAAATGGAGGAGCATGAACGTGCAGAAGAAATTGCTCGCATGTTAGCAGGGGAGCAGATTACACAAGAAGCCCGTGCAGCTGCTCAAAAACTTCTTACATAGATTTCATTGATGCGCATGTGTTCACGTGGATTCTCTTCACGTAGAAAAGAGAGGAATTTTATGATCATGGTCCAGAGTTTGGAATCAATTTTATGAAAAAGGAAACAACAAAAAACTTAACTGCTCTTGAAGCAGAAAGTGAATTAGAATGGTTAGCAAAAGAAATTGCTCGTCATGATGTCCTTTACAATAGTAACGACCAGCCTGAAATTTCTGATGCAGAATATGATGCTCTTCGTCGCCGTAATGCAGAAATTGAAGCCCTTTTTCCTGAGCTTATTCGTGCAGATTCTCCTTCCTTTAAAATCGGAGCTCCAGTTTCTGAAAAGTTTGAAAAATCTGTTCATACACAGGCAATGCTTTCCCTTGATAATGCATTTAGTTCTGAAGATGTTCGTGAATTTGTTGAGCGCGTTCGTCGTTTTTTACGGCTGCCAGAAACCCAGATATTGGAAATAACTGCTGAACCTAAAATTGATGGTTTATCTTTGTCTTTGCGCTATGAAGAGGGAAGACTTGTGCAGGCTGCAACACGTGGTGATGGATATGTCGGCGAAAATGTTACAGTGAATGCACGAACAATTGCCGATATTCCAAAAGTTTTGCAGGGCAAATTTCCTGATATTCTTGAGGTGCGTGGTGAAGTTTATATGGGACAGGAGGATTTCCAAGCACTGAACAAGAGGCAACAAGAAAAAGGAAAGTTAACTTTTGCTAATCCTAGAAATGCAGCAGCTGGTTCGTTGCGTCAACTTGATTCACGAGTAACCGCAAGTAGAAAGCTTAAATTTTTTGCTTATGCTTGTGGTGAAGTGAGTGAAATCTTTGCCGAAAGCCAAATGGAGATGATAAAAAAGCTAAAAGAATATGGCTTTGTTATCAATCCATTAACAAAAGTTTTCAAAACAGCAGAAGAGATGACTTCCTATTATCATACTATTGAAGAACGTCGTCATTCCTTAAGTTATGATATAGATGGGATTGTTTATAAGGTGAATGATTTAATGCTCCAGACACGTTTGGGGTTTGTCTCTCGTTCACCACGTTGGGCAATTGCGCATAAATTCCCAGCAGAAAAGGCTCTGACACTTTTAGAAGCTATTCATATTCAAGTCGGTCGAACTGGAGCTCTAACGCCTGTTGCACATCTTGCTCCTATTACTGTTGGTGGCGTGGTGGTTACCAATGCAAGTTTGCATAATGAAGATTATATTAAGGGAATTGGTCATAAGGGTGAGCCAATTCGTGAAGGGCGTGATATCCGTGTCGGTGATACAGTGATTGTACAACGTGCTGGTGATGTAATCCCTCAGATTGTTGATATTGTTATTGAAAAGCGTCCTCACAATGCTTCTGCTTTTGTCTTTCCGCATCTGTGTCCAGCTTGTGGGAGTCATGCTGTTCGTGAGGTGGGTGAAGCGGTACGCCGATGCACTGGTGGGCTTATTTGTCCGGCACAAGCAATTGAGCGTATGCGTCATTTTGTTTCGCGTAATGCCTTTGATATTGAGGGACTTGGGAAAAAACAGGTGGAGTTCTTTTTTCATGTTCAAGATGAAACGCTTTGTATTCGTACACCAGCCGATATTTTTACTTTACAACGGCGACAAGAAAAATCTTTGACGCGTTTAGAAAATATAGAAGGTTTTGGTATTGTTTCCGTTCGTAAACTTTATGATGCCATTAATGCGCGCCGCAAAATTCCTTTAAGTCGTTTTTTATTTGCACTTGGAATTCGTCATGTTGGAGAGGTCAATGCACGGCGTCTCGCACGCGCATATCAAAATTATACAACGTTTGAAACTGCTGTGATGGCAGCTAAGATGCCGTGTGATAAGAAGAATGAAAAAGGCAATGAGGCTTGGATGGAGCTTATGAACATCGAAGGAATTGGATCGCAGGTAGCGAGCGCAATCATTGATTTCTATCAAGAAGCGCATAACCGTGAGGTTTTGTCTCTCTTGCTTAAGGAAGTGACACCTCTTGATGAAGAACTTATCATGACAGACTCTTCACCCGTAGCAGGAAAGGTCATTGTTTTTACAGGAACTTTGGCGCGCATGTCCCGTGATGAAGCAAAAGCACTGGCAGAACGATTGGGTGCAAAGACCTCCGGTTCACTTTCTAAAAAAACCGATCTTCTTGTTGTTGGAGCTGGAGCAGGATCGAAGCTAGCCAAAGCGCAAGAATTAGGTGTTGAGGTTATCGATGAAGAGACTTGGCTGCAATTGTTGTCAACACATTGATTTATAAATATAATTTATTATTTTGCATGTTAAATTAGACCCTTGAATATCCTAAGATTCTCTCATCTTAAATCCTCTTATTGAATCAATTAAAGTCACTTATTTGCACGTCATAAGCGGGGCTGGTGTGTGGGTAAAAACTCTAAAGAAAGGAGTAAAATGCCTCTTATGAAGCATGTCAATTGCTTTAGTTTAACGCTATAAGAGGCAAAAATCCGCTTTCTGGTAGCTATATATCGGGCGGCTTTGTTTGCAAGGCGTGCTGACTCAAGACCAGTACGACGCAGTGCAACAGTATCTACAGATAAGAAACAACTATCTTTGTGCAAAAGGCTTGCCAAACGCTATTTATGATGAAATGCTATCCTCTTCTGATGTAAAGCAAGAGACAAATGGGGTGAATTTGCTACAGAGCAGTTTTTAAACATGTAAGAGGCACTAAAAGAAGCACAATGCCTCTATAGACAGTATAATCTATACGAAGCAATACAATATCTTGTTATAGAAGACTAAATTCTACCGCATCTTGTAAATTCATTGCGCGTTGCTCTTAATGCGCTTTAAAACCATTTTTTACAAAAATATACACAGGTTTAAAAGTTATTCCACAAGTATACCAAGTTTCTTCAATTTTTTGATTCCATAGAAATTTACAACACCATACAAAAGGATTGAGACTATTGTTGAGGTAAAAGGTAAAATAAAAGTTATTATTACTATTATGAATGTGATTATTGTAATAAGTAATGCTTTTAAAAATCCCCAAAATCTCATACTCAGATAAAAAAGGCAGTGAATCGATACGAATGGTAATAATTCTATTGGAACTTTTATAAAATAAAGAACAATGATTAGTGCTATTAAGAAGATTGTAGGTCTATATGCTACAAATTTGCTTATACTAATATTTTTACTGCTATTTTCTTGGTGTTGATTATTTTCAAAAGTTTCACAATAGAATTGATCGTAAATAGCTCTTTTGTGAGGATCTTTAAGAATTTCATAAGCTTCACGAATTTTTCTGAATTTTTGTTCAGCTTCTTTAGTATTAGGGTTATGATCAGGGTGATATTGAATAGCTAACTTACGAAAAGCAGATTTTAGCTGTTTATCATTGCATTCGTTGTTTACACCAAGAATTTCATAATAATCATCTTCATTTACTATCATTACATATTACCATCTGTATTGTACTTATTTTTACATCATCGTTTAACTGATTCCCTTTGAGTGTATCAATATGTGTTATTTTGATGTTGACAATATGTTGCAAATCGTATTTAGTGACATCACTATACTTGGTCGTAATGTGTCTAAATGAGGGGCAGTGCAGTGTGAAAGTCCCGCATTTGCGGGGTTTTTTATTATCGGGAGGGAGTATTTTATGACATCAGAAAATACAGAGCCAACTCCACCAGTCAAAAGAAAATGGATACCACCAAGAGCAGAGATGGGCGTGTAAAAGGTATCCCTAAAAAATGATTTGCATTTTAAAAGAGGCAGAGGTGATGGCTGCCGAAAATGCCGGTAATAAAATAGGCAATGAGGGCTTAATCTCTTATTTGGAAAAACAAGTAATGGATTGCCTCGTTGCTTATTTAGCATTGCTTGGTAAGGTGTTGTTTTTACAGGTTACTGGTTAATATGGCAACACATTGATTTATAACGATAATTTATCGTTTTGCATGTTGAATTAGACCCCCGAATATTGTAAGATTCCCTCATCTCAAATCCTCTATGTTGAATCAATTAAAGTCACTTATTTGCACGTCATAAGCGGGGTTGGTGTGTGGGTAGAAAACAGTTTAGAAAGGAGCAAAAATGCCTTTAATGAATCGTCTCAATAACAAGGGCTGTTGCAACATTGGGGGCTGGAAAAGAGTATGATGGGGTCGGCATAGCTTCATAAGCGTAAAGATGGTGGAACAGTAAAGATCATAGGGCATGTTGAAATCGCTTCTTTAATTGATTGAGGGGTATTATTATTTAGGGAAAAGATTCTTCAAATAGGATGAATTCATTAATACTTATCATATTTTATGAGATGAGATTTATTTTTAGTACCGTAAAATATTGTTTTTCAGAATGGTGATGGAATCAGAAAAATACGAGAATAACCATTTTGAGAAAGGGACAGTCATAAATAAGTGTTGCCTTTTGCAAGCCTATTTCATTTTGTTCTATCTAAGTTAGCGTTTGTTATATTCGTACAAAAACTTGAAGAAGATTATAAAAATATTTTTTGTATTTCTTGATAGAGATATATGTTCTTCTCTTTAAAAGAGGAGATAAGGTGTTTTGTAAGAAGAATTAGAGGATGTTTGCCCAATTCCACTTAAAGAGGCTTTGTTGCTTCTTTTGCCCATTTCTTATCTTCTTCATTTAAATAAGGTGCATTCACTTGATAAACATGTGCATGGTAATCATTTAGCCATTGTTTTTCTTGTAATGTCAAAAGTTCTGGGAGGATTAAACGCCGGTCAATGGGACAATTTGTGAGGGTTTCAAATGAAAGCATTTCTCTATCTCCACCATTAATTTTTTGTTCTGGCTTTACAATGAGTAAATTCTCAATACGAATACCAAAAGCACCTTCACGGTAATATCCAGGTTCATTAGAAATAATCATTCCGGGAATCAATTCTTGACATCCATTACGAGAAAGATTTTGTGGTCCTTCATGAACAGAGAGGTACGATCCAACGCCATGGCCCGTGCCATGAGCATAATCAAAACCAGCTTTCCATAAGGCTATGCGTGCTAGAGCATCAAGGTCTTGTCCGCGTGTTCCTTTTGGAAAGCGAGCTGTCGAAAGAGCAATCATTCCTTTGAGGACAAGCGTAAAGCAGCGTTTCTCTTCTTCGCCAATATTTCCAATTGCTACTGTGCGTGTGACATCTGTCGTTCCGTCACGGTATTGTCCACCTGAATCAATAAGATAAAGCTCACCGGCATTTAGAACTTTATTTGTTTTTGTCGTTACACGATAATGGACAATGGCACCATTGGAACCTGCTGCTGAGATTGTATCAAAAGAAAGATCTTCCAGTTTTTCTCCCATTTCCTTTGCTGTCGTTATGCGAAATTCTTCTAATTTTTGAGCAGTAGAAATTTCATTCATTGTGCCTGGTGTCTGTTTCTCTAGCCAAGAAAAAAAACGGGTAAGGGCTATACCATCGCGCAGGTGTGCTTTACGCGCACCATCTAGTTCTATGTTATTTTTAATGGCACGTGGTAAAGCAGCAGGATCAGTAAGCCTTATAAAAGAGCCCCCTTGTTGTTCAATGACGGTGCGTAATTTTTCGCATGTTAATTGGGGGTCTAAGGCAAAAACCATTCCTTTTTGAACATAATCTTTGATTTTTACAATCAGCTGTTCTGGTTCATATAATTTTGTATAGCGTTCTAAATATTGTTTTTGTTCTATTCCCAATTTTTTGCTGTCGATGAATAAGGAAGGTGTTCCTTTAATAGGAATAAGAGCAAAACAAAGAGCAAAAGGTGTGTTGGAAACGTCATTGCCACGTATATTAAATATCCACGCAATAGAGGAGGGATCTGTGAAAATAAAAGCATCTCCATTGGCTTTTTTGATATCTTGGCAAATCAAGGTCAGCTTTTCATTCGTGTCGCACCCTGCATATTTGAGAGGATGAATCGATAGAGCAGATTGCGGTAATGGTGGTTGATCATGCCAGATAAGATCAATAGGATTTTGTTGAACGGCGATAAGCCTTCCACCTGCTTTCATTTCTAAAGTTTTTTTCAATGTATCTGTAGCGGAGATCGTGTGGAGCCATGGATCAAAGCCAAGTGAAAGATTTTGTCCATTTTTTGCAAGCCATTGTGAGGGTGGGCAAGTTATGAGGTCTTCATAGTCAAAAATTTCAGGATTAGTTTGTTGGCGGACCTGTAGTTTGTAACGTCCATCTGTAAATAGAATGGCTTTGTTTTTTAAAATGAGTGCAATACCCGATGATCCCGTAAATCCAGTAAGCCAACCAAGACGTTGAGCATGTGGTGGGACATACTCTCCTTGATGTTCGTCAGCACGTGGGACAAGAAAGCCATCTAGCTTGAGACGATTGAGTTCTTTACGAAGAGAAGCAATGCGTTCTGCCGCATGAGAGGGATTTGTTATCGCTTCAAAAGTTTGATACATAACACGTCCTTTTTGTTTATTTCAGATGTAGAGTAACCCATCCTTGACGGTGGTATGTTTCAATATGTTTTAGCCCTTGCTTTATATATGCTTCCAACACATTGTCGTGTTGTTCTTCAAGAATCCCAGAGAGTATCAGCGATCCACCTTTTTTGAGTGCCTGTACCATTTCTTGCGCAAGCTCAATGAGTGGATTAGCAAGGATATTGGCAACAATCAGATCGAAGGGTGCACGGGATGCAATTTTATCGTGAGAAAAACCTGTTGCTGTAACAGCTGTAATATATTCCTTTACGCCATTGAGTTCGATATTGTGTTGTGCAACTTGAATAGCAATTGGATCAGTATCGGATGCAAGTATAGAAACAGGCTTAAGCATGGCAATGCCAATGGCAAGGACACCGCTACCCGTGCCAAGATCAAGGACATTTTGAGGATTTTCTTTTTGCATGACTTTGGCAATCATTTCTAAACAACCAGCGGTCGTTCCATGATGTCCGGTACCAAAAGCTTGACTGGCTTCAATTTCAATCGGAAAAACATTGGGGGGAATGCTGTTTCTGTTATGGCTTCCGTGTAAAAAAAAAGGACCAGCATGTACAGGTGTTAGTCCTTCAAGGCTTTGCTTAACCCAATCAATATTGGGTAGAATTTTAGTCTTAATTTTATCAGGATTTATAGAAAGAACATTTGCAAAACGTTTGCAAACACTCTCTTGGTTTTCTTTATTGACATAAAGTGAAAGTTCATACACAGCATTTTTTTCATCTATCTCTGTCAGAGCAAGAGGATATCCTTCTTCGTCAAAAGCTGTTTCCATAAGAGCATAAAACCGCTCTGCTTCGTCTTTGAAAGCAGTATAATACAGACGAATTTGCTGTGACATTCCGTTCTTTCTTTTAAATACTTTTTAGTTGGCAACCAGCTTCTTCAAACGTTCAATGGCGATATTGTCTTTTATTTCAGGATCGATCTCTTTCGTTTCATAAGGAATAACACCAGCTAGTTTTCCGCCTTTTTTGAGTAAAAAAATCGCTGCTGTATGGTTATAAGTATAGTTTTCATCTGTTCCTGGTACTTTTTCAGCAACAATGTTAAAGGATTCAACCATTTTATGAACTTTTTCGGGGTCTCCGCTAATCCCAATAATTTTGTTATTAAAATTACTGAGATAATTATGAAGCACTTCTGGTGTATCACGTTCAGGGTCAACTGTAACAAACCATATCCCTAATTCATTAGCCTGTGGGCCAAGAGCTGTTAACCATCGATCAAGATTGATCAAGGTGGTAGGGCAAGTTTCAGGACACATAGTAAAGCCGAAAAAAATTGCTGAAGGCTTGCTTCTAATATCCTTTTCAGTAATTGTTTTTCCATTAGAATCAATAAGTGTAAAATCATCACCCAAAGGTTTATTTCTTAACGCATCATAAATAAAAATACCCGCAAGAAATATGATTGTTACCCCAAAAATGCGCATTACATTTTTCATCGTTTAACTCTCTTCAATAGAACGAGAAATTGTAACATTGGTTGGGTCACTTTGCAATCGCTGTTTCATGGTTGATTTTGTTTATTTGGTTGGGTGAAAAAACATTTATGGAAAAACAATTGGTGAGGGATGAATGGATAGTGAGAAAGATCTTCGATTTCATGAGAGCGAGCCTCGTATTCATACGACAGCACGATTGCATGGTTGTAAATTGGGACGCTATGTGGAAATCAATGAACGTGTGGTTCTGCGTCATGTAACAGTGGGAGATTTTTCTTATTTTGAGCATAATAGTGAAGCGATTTATAGCGATATTGGACGTTTTTGTTCTATTGCCTCTCATGTCTGTGTCAATGCACTAGAACATCCTATGGAACGCCTTTCTACACATAAAGTAACTTATCGACCTAACGAATATTTCCGCTATAGATCATTAGATTGTTCTTTTCGTGAAAGACGTTGTGCAAAACGTGTGATCATTGGGCATGATGTGTGGATTGGACATGGCGCGGTTATTATGCCAGGGGTAACTATCGGGCATGGCGCGGTCATCGGAGCGAACGCTGTTATAACAAAAAATGTTTTACCTTATACAATTGTCGCTGGTGTTCCTGCAAAGTGTTTGCGGATGCGTTTTTCAGATCATGTGATCCAAGAACTTTTGGAGATGGCTTGGTGGAATTGGCCGCTTGATAAAATTTATAACGCATTGCCCGATATGCAAAACCTTCCAATCGAGGATTTTATTCGAAAATGGAAAGAGCGCTTAACATAAAATGAAAAAATAGCTTGTTATTTGGAAAGATTACTTTGATATGCTTCTTTATGCTTTGCTGACAAAATTATCAAGGACACGCTTTTCACCCGCTTTCTCAAAAACAATGGTTAATTTATGACCATCTATGGCTGTGATATGACCATAACCAAACTTTATATGAAAAATCCGATCATTGATAAAAAAATTGGAGGGTGCTTGAGAGACTGATTGGGTGATGACTTTTCCTTCAATGTTCTTTTGTGTGCGCTTTTGTTCTCGTGTGGAATAATCATTATAAAACGAATTATGGTGGTTAAAAGAAGAGTTGCCATAACCACCATAAGAGGTTCCCATTTTGATAATTTCTATATGTTCTTCTGGTAATTCATTGAGAAAACGCGAGGGGAGTGTGGATTGCCAAAGTCCATGGACTCTCCGATTAGAGACAAACCATATATGCAAATGTTTTTTTGCTCTTGTCAGCCCTACATAAGCTAGTCGTCGTTCTTCTTCTAAACCCAAACGACCGCCTTCATCTAATGAACGTTGGTGAGGAAAGAGACCTTCTTCCCAACCAGGAAGAAAAACGGTTTCAAATTCAAGCCCTTTGGCTGAATGAAGAGTCATGATGTTAACAGCATCAGTATTGTCATTGTTTTCAGCATCCATTACCAGTGCAACATGTTCTAAAAAGCTATGGAGGCTTTCAAATTGTTCCATAGAGCGGACCATTTCTTTGAGATTTTCTAGCCGCGTTGGTGCTTCTGGTGAGCGATCTTCTAGCCACATCGCTGTGTAGCCTGATTCATCAAGAATTGTTTCGGTAAGTTCTTTATGGGGAGTGTATGGCAGCATATTTTGCCAGCGGCGAAAATCTTCGACAATATTTCGTAAGGCACTGCGTACCTTGGGTTTTAGTTCGTCCGTTTCAATGATTTCAGTAGCAGCTGCAAAGAGAGGAATAGAACGTGCACGTGCACTTTCATAAAGAGTGCGTAGGGTTGCATCTCCTAAGCCGCGTCTTGGTGTGTTAATAATGCGTTCAAAGGCTAAATCATCTGCTGGTTGGACCACAACACGTAAGTAAGCCATGGCATCACGTATTTCCATTCGTTCATAAAAGCGTGGACCACCAATAACACGGTAGTTAAGACCAAGGGTTACAAAGCGATCTTCAAATTCACGCATCTGAAATGATGCGCGCACTAATATCGCTATATGATTTAATGAATGACCATTTTGTTGTGCTTGTTCAATTTCTTCTCCAATTGCACGTGCTTCCTCTCTAGAATCCCAGGATTCATGGACTTTTACCTTTCCTCCTTCAGTCATTATTTGATCAGAAAACAGTGTTTTTCCAAGCCTTTCTTGGTTATGGGAAATGAGATGAGAAGCCGTTGTGAGTATGTGTGATGTTGAACGATAATTGCGTTCTAAACGAATAATTTTTGCAGAAGGAAAATCTTTCTCAAAACGTAATATATTTTCGACTTTAGCACCGCGCCATCCATAAATAGATTGGTCATCATCGCCAACACAACAAAGGTTGACAGGTTGTTCTTCAGGTCGTTGTGCCAAAAGACGAAGCCAAAGATATTGTGCTGTATTGGTATCTTGATATTCGTCGACAAGAATATAGCGGAACTGAGAGTGATATTCGCGGAGAATATCTGGATTATGTTGGAAAAGAGAGAGTGAATGGAGGAGAAGGTCGCCGAAGTCACAGGCATTTAGACTTTTTAATCTCTCCTGATAGCTACGGTAAAGTTTTCGCCCCATACCGTTGCCAAAGGCATAAGCATCTTTTTCTGAAAGATGTTCTGGTAAAAGCCCTTGGTTTTTCCAAGAATCAATCATTATGGCAAGGTTGCGTGCGGGCCAACGTTTATCGTCTAATCCTTCAGCCTGAATAAGCTGTTTTAACAGTCGCAGGACATCATCGCTATCAAGAATTGTAAAATTGTTTTTTAAGCCAACAAGTTCTGCGTGGCGGCGCAAAATTTTTGCCCCCGTGGAATGAAAAGTTCCAAGCCAAGGCATGCCTTCAACAATTTCTCCAATAAGTGTGCCAATACGCATTTTCATTTCGCGTGCTGCTTTGTTGGTGAAGGTTACAGCAAGTATTTGCTTAGGAGAGGCAAGACCAGAGTGTAAAATGTGAGAAATGCGGGTCGTTAAAACACGGGTTTTTCCAGTACCAGCACCGGCAAGAACCAAAAGAGGTCCTTCTGTATTCATGACTGCTTGCCGCTGTTCTGGATTGAGTTGTTGCAAATAAGCACCATCACATTGTATTTGTTCTTTTACAGTGTGTGGAGTGGTTCTAGAGCTCTTTTTATTATGGAGAGAGGCGTCGTCTTCAAAAAAGGGTATGTGATCAAGAAAATTATTCATTGTATCTTTTGTGTAGTCTTTTTTTCAGTTAAGCGCTAGAGCTAAAAAATATTTTCTTAAGAAAGTAATGCTTTTGGTTGCGTAAGAAGACAGAAGTTTTAAAAACTAAAAATAAATATCACATACGTTGGGTGAGAACGCTTTGAAGTGCATAAACGCGTAACGAAGCCGAAAGATTCACTTGTGGCGGTCTTTTGCTGTCAATATCGGTGATAATAAAGGCTAAAGATTGTCCCTTTTTTTGCGCTATGGTTTTGAGAATGTCTAAAAAGGGCTGTTCCAAAGATACGCTTGTTGCATGTCCATCAATTCGAACAGATATTTTTCGTAAGATCACTTTTGACCAATCGATGAAATTATCTTCATGCATGACTTTTATTCTTTTTCTAGGCGCTCTAAGTAATTTTGATCAAGAAATTTTTGCGTTTTTAAAGATTGTTTTTGCTCGAAAAGTTTTTCCGCTTTTGTTCGGCCAAAATGACAACGTCTCTCTTCTGCATGGATAGCTTGTTCTGCACGCTTTTTCTGTTTTCTAAACTGACGAAGATTAATAAGGTTAGTCATGTGTAAGTTTTCATTATTTTTTTCGAAAGGAGTCTAAAGAAACAACATCCGCACTTTGCTTGGTATCATTGTTTGAGGAATCCTCAACTGTACTAGGGTTTTGTTCTTTTATATGTGCGTTTTCTTTTTTTTGTTTGTCTGATAAAGCAATCGGTGTGCTTGGAGCATTTTCTGAATTTTCACTTTCTCCAGAAACCAAGTTTGAAGGGAGGTCAAAGGCTGCTTCAAAGGCGGCTATAGGATCATAAAACACCTGAATAGAAGTAAAGGGAATCACGAGTTTCTCGCTAATCTCTTTAAAAGAAAGCGTAACTTCGAAGGCAGTTTCCGAAACACTTAAATCTCTAAATTGGTGTTGTAAGACGATTGTCATTTGCTCTGGATAACGGCCTTTGAGCCGAGGAGAGATTTTTACGCCAGGGGCATTTGTCAAAAAAGTAATAAAAAAATGGTGATTTCCCGGAAGACCTGCTTTAGAAACTTCTGACAAAACTTTACGGATAACCCCACGAAGCGCATCCTGAACGAGAATATCGTAGCGGATTTGATCTTGAACCATCGAAGTTTATTCCTTTTATTTCACATGGTAGATGAGTATGCGTGATATTGTGCAATAGAATGTCTTTTTAAGCTAGCAATATTTTTCCTCATAGGCACTTAAATCAACGGAAAAAATAATATGAGATTTTATGACAAATAATATCTGGAAGATTAATGGGTGATATTGATAAAAGTGAAGGCTTCTGTTGCCAGGTGCCTTCGAACCCCGCTTAAACCTGCGACGGTTTAAGGCTTAATTTGAAGCATTCACACCACCTTAAGCGGCGAGACGTGCTTCCGCATAGTTGTCATTTGCAACTACTCATTTAGTCCGATAACGGTGGTACTATGCCGAGTAAAAGAGCAATCTTTACACTCTTGTCGATCCTATTTCGCCCCCACCAAAATATAATTTTCATTATATTTTGGTGGAGGCGCCGGGTACCGCCCCCGGGTCCAATAAGTTTATTCCATTGTCCATTTATTACCATAGCTGGCAAGCCAGCCCTTTAAATATAGATGAAGAACAGTCTTTAGAAAAGGGGGGGGTTGTTAATATTTTAAATCCTCTAATTATTTATGAAGCTATGTTATGCGGTTGTAAAGTACATCCGCTAATTTTTGGAGAGGAGATAGTGCACAATGATCAATGATCTAGCAGATATTAAATTATATGATAAAAATCCCGATGAGGCTGCAATAAAACGACTGAGTCATCGCTTAGCTTTGGTAATGAAAAAGCAGGATGCATCACTTGTTGCGACATCGGATCCAAAAGAGTTAGAGCGTGTTGAAAAATGGGTTAAAGATGTGTTGGGGGCGGATGAGAAAAGTGCTAAAACAGCCGTTACGAAAGTTGCAGAAATAATGTCTGGAGATCGTAGAAAAAGCCGTATGACTTTTTATTATTTAGTCGCCAAACAACTCAACGCGCTTGATAAAATTTAAACAATTTGAAACGAAATTTTGCTCGATAATGATAAAAAAGCCCAAAATTCTTTGGGCTTTTTGTTTCGCAGAGAGAGGTTAATCTGTTTCGCCTTCTTGAAGATATCCTCCTTTGCTCATATCTGGTATAAAGAGGGTGGCAATGAATGCAAAGATCATCACAACGATTACGTAAAAGTAAAAGAATGATTCATGCCCCATATTTTTTAATCCAAGTGCTACATATTCGGCGGAACCGCCAAGTAATGCATTACCAATAGCATGAGAGAGACCAACGCCTAGTGCGCGTATTGAAGCAGGAAACATTGCTGATTTTACAACACCAGAGATGGATGTATACATGCTCATAATACATAGTATTCCAAGAATGGTTGACAGCGCAATCCATGGATTATGTGTGTGACCGATTATAAGAAGTCCAGGAATCGTAAAAAGAGTAGAGAGTCCACTCCAAAGGATAAGCAAATTCTTTGTCCCAATTTTATCTGCTAGGATACCAAAAATGGGTTGGAGTAGGATGAAAATAAAAAGTGCCGCAGTCATTATCGTTGTTGCGGTATGTTTATCAAATCCGGTGGTGGTGATGAGATATTTTTGCATATAAGTCGTACAGGTATAAAATGTTAGAGATCCTCCTGAGGCGAAGATAACAATGACAAAGAAGGCTTTTTTGTGTTTGCTTAGAAGCTCTTTAAGACTCCCTGTTTGTTTCCTAGAACGGCTTTCTTTCGTGGTTGTTTCATGAAGTGAACGACGTAGATAAAGTGCAACTATTGCTGCTAATCCACCAATTGCAAAAGGAATACGCCAGCCCCATGTTCTTAATTGGTCTTCCGTTAGATAAAGTGCTAAAATAAAGATAATAAAACTGGCTAAAAGTTGACCAGTAATAAGCGTGCCAGATTGGAAAGAAGCAAAGAGACCACGATGATTTTTAAGGGAAATTTCGCTAATATAAGTTGCCGCTGTACCATATTCACCACCGGCTGAAAGTCCTTGCATCATTCGAATGAGAAGCAGGAGAATTGCGGCAGTTCTTCCTAAAGTTTCATAAGTGGGAAGTATGGCAATGAGAAAAGACCCCCCACACATCATAAGAATAGAGATAAGCATTGAGTTTTTGCGTCCATAACGATCAGCAATAAAACCAAAGAGCCAACTGCCAATTGGGCGCATCAGAAAACCAATAAAGAAGATTCCTGCTGTTTTTAGAAATTGGGTAACAACATCGCCATCTGAAGGAAAAAATTGTGGCGCAAAGTAAATTGACGCAAATGAATAAACGTAAAAATCATACCACTCTACCAAATTCCCTGATGCGCTGGATATGATAGCGAAGACACGTTTTCTTGCACTATGTTGTATTAAAGTTGTTTCATTTTTCATGAAGTGTTTCCCTTTTTAGATTTATTGTATTTTTTGCTTTAAATTTTTTTACGACTGTATCATCAAAATTCAATTGTTATAATAGTAATTTTTTATGAACGCTCTTTTAGAGGGTTTGTTGAGGTTATAAGCTTGCACCTTTTGAGGATTTTATGTTGTGGGGGGGGGGGAGAACGCCACGCCGAACCTAAAAGGGGCGTGTGTTGAAAAAATAGCTTCAAGTGGGGGTGAAATGTTGGTAAAAAAGTGTAGAGAGCGCTGTTCTAAAATTTACCAATAGAATGGTTAGAGAGTGTAGAAAAGCTATATAACTTTTTATTCTTTCGTTGTGAACAATAAAAGATATTTGGTAAAATACAAATAATACAGAGTGTTATGAAATATTCTTTAACTTATATATGAGAACAGTATTTTTCTGTAGGGCGAGATATAAGAAATGAAAGGTTTTATGTTATTCGCTGTTTTTATTGAATATTTACAGATTCATTATAAAAAAGCCCAATTGTTTGGGCTTTTTTATTGCGCGTGGAAAACTTAAAGAATCTCATCATCTTTAAGATATCCCCCTTTGTCTATATCTGGCATTAAGAGAATTGAAATGAGTGCAATGATCATCATACCAATGATATAAAAAGGAAAGACACTTTCATATCCAAGATCTTTTAGTCCAAATGCTACATATTCAGCCGAACCACCAAACAGTGCATTACCAATGGCAAAAGAAAATCCAACGCCGATTGCTCGGATTGAAGCAGGGAACAGTTCTGCTTTTATGATCCCAGCGATAGATGTATAAAGACTCATAATACAAAGTATTCCAATGATGATTAAGAGTGCAAACCATGGATTGTGAGCATTACCAATTGTTTTAAGCACGGGAATTGTGCAGATAATCGATAAGGTACTCCAACTGATGAGTGAAGCTCTTGCTCCAATTTTATCAGCTAGAGAACCAAAGAGGGGTTGGAGTAACACGAAAACAAAAAGTGCCGCGGTCATTATTGTTGTTGCTGTGTGTTTATCAAATCCGGTGGTTGTGATCAGATATTTTTGCATGTAAGTGGTGTAGGTGTAAAATGTGAGCGAACCTCCTGCGGTAAAGCCGATAACCAGAAAGAAAGCTTTTTTGTGGTTGCGTAAAAGCTCCTGTATACTACCAGCATGTTGGTGAGAACGGCTTTCTTTGGTGGTTGTTTCATGAAGCGAACGACGCAGATAAAATGCAACGATTGCTGCTATTCCACCAATGGCAAAAGGAATACGCCATCCCCATGCTTTTAATTGATCTTCAGTGAGATAAAGTGATAAAATAAAGATAATAAAGCTGGCAAGAAGTTGCCCTGAGATCGTTGTAGCATATTGGAAAGAAGCAAAGAGTCCACGATGTTTTTTGAGAGCAACTTCACTCATATAGGTTGCTGTTGTACCATATTCACCACCAACGGAAAGTCCTTGAAACATGCGGATTAAAAGTAAAAGGAATGCGGCTGTTATTCCCAAAGTTTCGTAGGTGGGAACTATGGCGATGAGAAATGAGCCACAACACATCATAGAAACCGAAATAAGCATTGAGCGTTTGCGTCCATAACGGTCAGCAATAAAGCCGAAAAGCCATGCTCCAATTGGGCGCATAAGAAAACCAATAAAAAAGATTCCGGCGACTTTTAACAGTTGTGTAACAACATTATCATCTGAAGGAAAGAATTGCGAAGCAAAATAAATCGACGTAAATGAGTAAGCATAAAAATCATACCATTCTACCAGATTCCCTGATGCGCTGGATATGATAGCGAAGATACGTTTCTCCGTATCATGTGGTGCTAAAGTTGTTTCATTTTTCATGAAGTGTTCCCCTTTTAATGACTCTATTTATTTTTCTCTTTAAAGTTGTTTACAATTTAAGTTACAAAAATTCAATTATAAGAATGTTTTTTCTGAAAGATGTTTGATTTTCTTTATGAGAGATATATTTTTATAAAGTTTTGAGGTTTTCTTTTTTATGTTACAATGAAAGCAACGGGAATATTTATATGAAGTTGTCTCTCGACTTTTTATTGTATGTTGAACAATAGCATAGATTGTTTAGACCGAAAAGGCAGAGAAAGAGGCGAGATTATATTCATAAATACAGTTTAATTTATAGGTTATGTGTTCCGTTTGGGAAAGAGGGAAACTGTATTTTTGCTTAAAATTATCTGCCTTTTTGATTGTGGGGATAATATGAAAATTATATGCTTCAAGAATGTAATTTTTCTCTTAAGAATCAATAACTTTGTCAAAAAAGAAACTTTTTCTTTAAATGGATCAATGCATTTTGATATTCATTTTTGACAGATATTATCTTTAATAGGGTCACGCCCCTCATTCAAAACAGAACGCCACCCAGTTGCCAATTCACGGGCTTGTTTAAAGAGACATTTCTTAAGGCACCCAAGCCCATTTCACGACGGCGCCCGTGGATAGTAATAACGTAAAAGCCATTGAACGCCACCATCTTTACGTTTATGAAGGTATAAGCTGGTACCATCATATTATTTGCCAGCCCCCAATGTTGCCGACAGCCCTTGCATTAAGACTCTCCATAAGAGGCATTTTTGTTCCTTTCTAAACGGTTTTCTACCCACACACCAATCCCGCTTATGATGTGCAAATAAGTAATTAATTGATTCAAAATGTAATGATTTGAGATAAGAGAATCTTACAATATTCGGGGGGCTAATTCAACATGCAAAACGATAAATTATCATTATAAATCAATGCATTGTATTTATTATGAGGTGCTTTTTAAGTTTAATTAATAAAACTATTGTTTTATTTTGTTTTTAGATTTCTCATTTTACAAATAGAGTAACATCGCTTTGTTAGATCATCGTTTGTTGTGTATCGACAAATGTAGGGCGCCTGTAATATGCTTTATATTGAAATGATTACACATGATTATTACACATGGAGCAATAAACATGCGTTTTCGTAGACGGTTTTACTATGCATAAAACGTTACAATTGCTTTCTTGCCTCTTCTTAACAGCTGGAGATGTTTAGGTATTCTTTGTTAAATTGTTTTGCTGCAAAAAACTCTTCTAAAGGGATAGCTGCATCTTTTCATACGAAGTCATTGCTAGTAAGGGATTATTGTTGAGAAAGCTTCGGTTATCTTTGATTTTGAAAAAATGGATGTTTGTTGAAATTCATCAAATAAATTTTAAAGGTAATAAAATGAGCATAATGAAGAAAGAGTACCCTATAGTAAAGTAGAAGATTTTTCAAAACTTATGCTAGAGAAGGAAGGGTTATCTTTCTTATTTAATAAATACGTATAACATTTTTTAAATATTTAATTTTTTATACGAATTTTATAATAAAAAAGCTCAACAAAGTGAGCTTTTTTGTTTAATTTCAATAGAAAGCTTTAATGAATATCATCATTTTGAAGATATCCCCCTTTGCGGGCGTCGGGCATTAAGAGAATAGAAATGAATGCAATAACCATCATGCCAATGATATAAAAATAGAAGACAGTTTCATATCCAAGATCTTTTAAGCCAAGTGCGACATACTCAGCGGAACCACCAAAGAGCGCATTGGCAATGGCATAAGAGAGTCCAACACCTATTGCCCGTACTGAAGCGGGAAACATTTCTGATTTTACAATACCAGCGATGGATGTATAAAAACTCATAATACAGAGCATTCCAACGATGACGGATAGAGCAATCCATGTATTATCGGTGTTACCAATCACATGAAGCCCAGGTATTGTAAAGATAATAGATAAAACACTCCAAATAAGCAGTGACGTTCTTGTTCCAATTTTATCAGCCAGAAAACCAAATGCAGGCTGAATTAACATAAAAACAAAAAGTGCAGCAGTCATTATCGTTGTTGCAGTGTGCTTATCAAATCCGGTAGTCGTTATGAGATATTTTTGCATATAGGTTGTATATGTATAGAATGTAAGTGATCCCCCAGCGGTAAAACCAATAACGAGAAAAAAAGCTTTCCCATGATTGGATAAAAGCTCTACAATGTTACCGGCTTCTTTCTTAGAACGACTTTCTTTGGTCGTTGTTTCGTGGAGAGTGCGGCGTAAATAAATCGCAACGATTGCTCCTAGTCCACCAATGGCAAATGGGATACGCCATCCCCATGCTTTTAGCTGATCTCCGGTGAGATACAAGGCTAGAATGAATATAACAAGGCTGGCTAGAAGTTGACCACCAATCAATGTGGTGTATTGGAAAGAGCTAAAGAATCCACGGCGATTTTTAAGGGCGATTTCACTCATATAGGTTGCTGTTGTACCGTATTCACCACCAACAGAAAGTCCCTGAAGCATTCTGAGTAAAAGTAAAAAAAGTCCTGCAGCTGCTCCTATGGTTTCATAGGTAGGAAGTAAGGCGATTAAGAACGAGCCACCGCACATCATAAAAACCGAAATAAGCATTGAACGTTTGCGTCCATAACGGTCAGCAATGAAGCCAAAAAGCCATCCGCCGATTGGGCGCATAAGAAAACCGATAGCAAAGACACCAGCAGCTTTTAAAAGTTGCATAACGACATCGCCGTCAGAGGGAAAGAATTGTGATGCAAAGTAGATGGATGTAAAAGAATAAACATAAAAGTCGTACCATTCTACTAGATTGCCTGATGCACTGGACACAATAGCTCGGATACGTTTTCTTGTATCATGTGGCGCTAAAGTTGTTTCATTTTCCATAAGTCTATCCCTTTGTTTTTTTCATTCATTTATTACCCCTGCTATTTATTCTCCGAAGAGTTGTCTATAGTATTTTATCTTTTACGTCAAAAATTTAATCGAAACGTAGGAATTTCTTGTGTAAAATATTGGGGAGAAGAAATTTAAACTGTATTTTTATGAATTTTGCAATTTCTATTTTCTATATTCAATAGAATCGTCCATAATGTTCGTATGAAAACCTATCTTGATCTTTTATCTCATGTTTTAGAGCAGGGCTTTGACCGGACTGATCGAACCGGTGTTGGGACGCGATCGGTCTTTGGTTATCAGATGCGATTTGATTTACAGGCTGGATTTCCGTTGTTGACAACGAAAAAGTTGCATTTGCGTTCAATCATTTATGAGCTTTTATGGTTTCTTAAAGGTGATACGAATATAGCGTGGTTGAAGGAACATGGTGTATCAATTTGGGATGAATGGGCGGATGAAAAAGGGAATCTTGGTCCTGTCTATGGTTATCAGTGGCGCTCTTGGCCAACGCCTGATGGACAATATATTGATCAGATCAGTCATCTTTTGACTATGATTAAGGAAACACCTGATTCTCGCCGTTTAATTGTCTCAGCGTGGAATCCCGCATTGATAGAGGAAATGGCTCTCCCACCGTGTCATTGTCTTTTTCAATTCTACGTTGCTGATGGAAAATTATCTTGCCAGCTTTATCAACGTTCAGCGGATATTTTTTTAGGTCTTCCATTCAATATTGCTTCTTATGCATTGTTAACAATGATGATTGCACAAGTGTGTGGGCTTAAAATAGGTGATTTTGTTCATACGCTAGGGGATGCGCATCTTTATTCTAATCATTTTGAACAGGCGCGATCTCAATTGTCTCGTATCCCCAATACTTTGCCGTCTATGCGTATCAATCCAGCGGTAACAGATCTTTTTTCTTTTAAATTTGAGGATTTTGAATTGCTTAATTATGAAGCACAACCACATATCAAGGCACCGGTAGCAGTATGACTTTACCAATTTGTTTAATTGCAGCTGTTGCAGAAAATGGTGTTATCGGTCGTGAAGGTGCGATGCCTTGGCATTTATCAACAGATTTGCAACGCTTTAAAGCTTTGACTTTTGGTAAACCCATTATTATGGGGCGAAAAACTTGGGACTCTCTTGGACGTCCTTTACCAGGGCGTGCAAATATCGTTATTACGCGTAATCCTGCTTTCATAGCTGAAGGTGCTGTTATTGTGCACTCTTTATTTGAGGCTTGTTCTGTTGCAAAAAAAGAAGCTTTGCAAAATGGTGCAGAGGAAATTTTTATTATTGGTGGTGGAGAAATCTTTCAACAGGGATTACATATTGCTGATAAAATATTCCTTACAGAAGTTTTAGCTTCTATTGAAGGGGATAGTTTTTTTCCTGCTTTGAATAAAGACAAGTGGACGATTGTACAAACGCAATATATCTCCGAAGGAGATAAAGACAGCCATGCAACACGTTTTGTAGTTTATGAGCGAAGATAATTGTTTATAATTAAATGGGAAGAACCTATCAGTTATGTTGTAATCAGATAAAAGCCATCCTATAAGATTTAAGTCAAAGGTTGGTCGTTAGTGAATGGTATTAGTTAAGAGGTGATGATGCCCTGGACAAATCAAAATGGTGGTGGCCCGTGGGGTGGCGATAAAAGTAAGCATGGTGGTGACAAAAAAACATCTGCTAAGAATCTCTTTGGTTCTGGTGGCAGCAATGGTGGTGACAATGGTCCCAGTCTTGATGATATTTTGCGCAAAGGGCAAAATCAGCTTAAACAATTTGGTGGAGCTGGTCTCTGGGGGATATTGTTTCTGCTTGTTGTGTTTTTTTGGTTGTATCAGTCAGTTTATATTGTTCAGCAAAATGAGCAAGCCGTAGAGTTGCGTTTTGGTGTTCCTAAAGCAGGAATTATCGGTGATGGTTTGCATTTTCACTTTTGGCCAATTGAGACTTATATGAAAGTACCTTTAACGGAAAAAACAATCGCTATTGGTGGTCAGTCGGGTCAGACACAACAGAGTGAAGGTTTGATGCTTTCAAGTGATCAGAATATTGTGAATGTTAATTTTTCTGTTTATTATCGAATTTCACATCCTAGCCAGTTTCTATTCAATGTGAATGATCAAGAAGGGACCGTTCGTCAGGTTGCTGAGAGCGCAATGCGTGAAGTTATTGGTTCTAGACCTGTTGATGATGTGTTACGTGATAAAAAAGAAGAAGTTGCTGATGATGTGAGAAAAATTATCCAGTTGACCGTGGATAAATATCAACTCGGTGTTGAAATAAGTCGTGTATCGATCAGTGAGGCTGCCCCTCCTACCAAGGTTGCAGCGGCATTTAATTCTGTTCAGCAGGCAGAGCAAGAACGTGGTCGAATGATTGAAGAAGGAAATCGTGTGCGTTTTACAAAAATTGGTTTAGCAAATGGTGAAGCTTCACGCACACGGGAAATCGCAAAGGGTGAAAAGGCACAAATGGTTGAAGAGGCAAGAGGACGCGCCGAGCGTTTTCAAGCTATCGTTCGTGAGGCTGAAATTTCACCAGAGGCTACGCGTTATCGTCTTTATATGGAGACAATGGGGCGTATTCTTGCTTCACCAAATAAATTGGTTCTTGATAAAATAAATTCTCCAGTGGTGCCTTATTTGCCTCTAAACGAGCTGTTGCGTGGTAATTCATCAGAAAACGCGAAAAAAGCCTCATTGCGTTCTACGTCACTCTTGGATTCTCGCATTTTGGAAGGACGCTAATTATGCAGCAATCTCGTTTCTTGTTTATTTTTAGTACTATCGTTTTTCTTTTGATGGTTCTATGGATGTCTGTTTTTATTGTTTATCCTCGTCAACAAATAGCCATTAAGCGTTTTGGGCAAATTGTAAAGGTAGAGTCTAACCCTGGAATCTATTTGAAAGTACCCTTTGTAGATAAGATGGTTGTTGTTGATAACCGATTGCTACGTTACGATGTTCCAACACAATCTGTACAGGTGAGAGGGGGGGCTTATTACGAAGTAGATGCATTCTTTATTTATCGTATTATGGATCCTAAGTTGTTTTTACAGCGTATTGCTTCAGGGCGTCCACAAATTGCAGCACGTGAAAATCTTGCCCCGCGTTTTATTGATGCTTTGCGGGCAGTTTATGGTAAGAGGGAATTTAGGGCGGCTTTATCAGATGAAAGGGGTGCAATGATGGCTGAGGTGCAACGGCAGTTTTCTGTCGATGCAGGCTCGTTGGGGATTACTATTGTTGATGTGCGTATTCGCAAAACAGATTTAACTGATGCTGTTTCAGAAGATGTTTATCGTCAAATGGCCGCAGAACGTGAAGCTGTAGCGGAAAATATTCGTGCCCGTGGTCAGCAGGAGAGAGATCGTATTGTGGCAGAAGCCAATCGTGAATATGAAGAGATCGTAGCAGCCGCAAGACGTGATGCTGAAATTACGCGTGGTGAAGGTCAAGCTGAAAGTATTCGCCTTTTACTGAGTGCAAGAAATGCTAATCCATCCTTTTACGATTTTTGGTTAGCAATGGAGCAATATAAGAATTTGGAACGCATTCCAATGGTGATTTCACCAAATGAGGATTTCTTTTTCTATTTCCGTAATCCACAGCAAGAAAAGAAAAAAAATTCATCAGCAATGAATATGAGCATCGGTAAAACTGAAACAAAATTGGTGGGAGAGTAGATGCAACAATCAGCTGTAGGCACAATTTGATGTAAAAAGTGTGCTTTGTGGTTGTTTTTTTGATGATGAGAATGGTAGAGCGTTGAACTATGCTCATTTTGCGTAGATAAGTTGAATAAGGCTCTTTGCAGCATTTTGTTAAAGGCATATTATGGGTAGAAACGTCGTAGATAAAAATACGTCTTTGAGGTTCTTTATTACAAGAGTTGTTATTTGTGGGGTTTTGTTTTTATTCTCATCAGTTAACTTGTCTTACGGAGAAGAAACAAAAAACACACCTCTTTCTGTTCCTGATTTGGCTTCTGAACTTTTAGAGACGGTTGTGAATATTTCCATAGCACAAACCGTTGATGGGACCGAACAGGATGAGCATACTTTCGTGCCTGCTATACCAAAAGATTCATTATTGGAAGAATATTTTAGTGATTTTTTTACCCCCAAGGATGGTCAAAAAGATAGCCAGTTTCAAAAGATGCGCTCTTTGGGATCTGGTTTTGTGATTGATGCGCAAAGAGGGCTTATTGTTACAAATTACCATGTTATTGTTGATGCTGATGATATTGAAGTTAATTTTACTGATGGTACAAAACTAAAAGCAAAATTGCTTGGAAAGGATAGCAAGACGGATTTGGCAATTCTTCAGGTGGATGCAGGAAGTAAAAAGTTAAAAGCTGTACGTTTTGGCGATTCAGAAAAAGCCCGTATTGGTGATTGGGTTATGGCTATCGGGAATCCCTATGGTTTTGGTGGAAGTGTGACAGTTGGTATTATTTCTGCACGAAATCGTGATCTTAATGCGGGTCCTTATGATAATTTTATTCAGACAGATGCCGCAATTAACAGAGGAAATTCTGGAGGCCCGTTATTTGATAGAAAGGGTGAGGTCATTGGCATTAATACAGCAATTATTTCACCTTCTGGGGGGTCGATCGGTATCGGTTTTGCTATACCATCAGAGATGGCTCTTTCTGTTATCAATCAATTGCGTGATTTCGGGGAAATAAGGCGTGGTTGGTTGGCACTTCGTATTCAACCCGTAACAGAGGATATTGCAAAAAGTTTGAAGTTAGAAAAAGCTGAAGGGGCGTTGGTTGCTGGTAAAATAGAACATGCTGATGTCGATAATAGCCAGTTGCAAACTGGAGATATTATTCTTTACTTTGGCAAGGCAAAAATTAAGCATGCACGTGATTTGCCGCGTTTAGTAGCGGAAAGTCCGGAAGGGAAAGTGGTGGATGTTACTATTTTGCGAAATGGACAAGAAAAAAGAGTACAAGTTAAGCTTGGTCGTTTGATTGAAACAGATGCGAATGAAAATACAGCAGAAGAATCTGATGATGACAAAAATGATACTGGATCAAAAAATGTGACAATGCAGCTTATGGGAATGACATTATCTGAGATTACAGAAGATTTGCGCCATCATTATTCAATTACAGATAAACTTCAAGGGTTGGTAGTGACATCTGTTGTACAAAATAGCGCAGCAGATAAAAAGCGTATTCGCATTGGTGAAGTGATTGTTGATATCAATCAAAGTTCCGTTAAAACGGTTGATGAAGTTAAGAAACGTCTTCATAAATTACGTGAAGCTGGGCGTAAAAATGCTCTCTTTATTGTTGCTCGTCCAGATGGAGAATTACGGCTCGTAACAATTCCAATGGATTAATCATTTTGGGGATTGAGATTTTTATATCTGTCTCTCATTACTTTCCATTTTGTTATCATATCTTAAGATGTACGATAGAGAAGAGTTTGCATTCTTTGTTTTAAAATAACAATTTTCCTGAGAGAATAATATGAAAGTTCGTCATTTATGAGTATCACTGTCTTTTGCTTTATGGTTGAGGGAAGAGAAACGGTTATAAAGGGAAAGTTGAAGAAGAAATTTCTTATTATAAATCATTATATTATTCGTTTTCTTATAAAAATATAAAGTTATTTAATTATGCGCGTTAAGTTTAAGTATTCTGTTTTATAGATTACAAAAAAATATATTTATTTATGATGGTTATCTGAAAAGAATTTTTGTGACTCTACTTTGTTATTGAATAATAGCAAACAATCCTTGAGATTGTTATTGCGTTTATTTTTTCTTTTTTAAAAAGAAACAGAGTTGTCATAGGTATTTTCATTATGTTCATTATAAAGGTTTTACTTGTCTTTTTGTTTGAACTATTCACTCTATGACAATGGAAATGGAATACAGAGAGGAAATAAAATATAGGTGCTTAGGGATTGGATATGCATGTTGCAATAATGCAATAAGTTGTCGATTGATGAATTAGAAATTGCCATTCATGATACAGAGAACGATTACATTGATAGCGGGACCAACTGCAAGTGGGAAGTCTGCACTTGCTTTACAAATGGCTCAAGAAAAAAATGCTTTTATCATTAATACGGATTCAATGCAGGTTTATGATGTTTTAAATATTCTAACGGCACGTCCTACAGAAGCTGATACTGCACTTGTTCCACATTATCTCTATGGTTATGTGAATCCGTCTCTGCATTATTCAGTAGGGCAATGGTTGGATGATGTTAAAAAATTATTGATAACATTTCCATCAAGGTCACTTATTTTTGTTGGTGGAACGGGGCTTTATTTCCGTGCTCTTTTGGAAGGAATTGCAGAAATTCCTTCTATTCCGCAGGTTTTACGGCAAAAATGGCGGTTGCGACTTGATCAAGAGGGGGCTGAAAGTCTTTATCACCAGTTATTGCAAATTGATGCTGTTCTTGCTGAGAAAATTTCTTCGCAAGATGGTCAACGTATTGTTCGTGCCCTAGAAGTTTATGAAGCAACAGGTAAAAAACTAAGTTGGTGGCAAAAGCAAAAAACGCTTCCTCTGATTCTGTCAGATTGTGCTGAAAAAATTCTTCTCATTCCTTCACGTGAATTGCTTTACGAACGTATTCATAAGAGGTTGGATTCTATGATCGAAAGAGGTGCTTTAGAAGAGGTTTATGCCATGAAAAGGCTTCAACTTTCTCCCTTGTTACCAGCGATGAAAGCTATTGGTATAGCTGAATTTATCGCTTATTTGGAGGGGTATAGAAGTTTCGAGAATGCTCTTGAAATCGTGAAAACACAAACGAGGAGATACGCAAAAAGGCAAATGACATGGTTTCGTAATCAATTTGATAAAGAATGGATGCTGGTTCTTGATAAAAGAGTTGAGAGGTTTGAAAAGTCATAAAAAAATCCTTATAAATAGATTTTTTTTAGGGAGTGTAATTTTTTATTGACGAATGCTCTTAATAGAATTAAAAATCCTCCTATAAGGAATATTTTTCTTATAGGTTTGTGCATAGGAATAGGGAGGGGGTCATACAATATATGTTATTTTGTGTGTAATGGGCTCCTTTGGAGTCTTTTTTTATGGGCTCCTCTAGGGGCTTTTTTTTATTATACTATCAAGTAGGCGAGTGGGAAAAATGACAAATCATCCAAGAATGCAAGAGAGTGCAGACGGAAAAATAATGTCGGGTGCTGAAATGGTGGTTCAAGCTCTTATTGATCATGGGGTTAAACATCTTTTTGGTTATCCTGGTGGCGCTGTTCTTCCTATTTTTGATGTTCTTTATCAACAAGATAAAGTTCGGCATATTTTGGTGCGTCATGAACAAGCAGCAGGTCATGCTGCTGAAGGTTATGCACGCAGTACTGGGAAGGTTGGCGTTATGCTTGTAACCTCTGGACCAGGTGCAACAAATGCTGTGACACCTTTACAAGATGCACTCATGGATTCCATTCCACTTGTTTGTTTTTCAGGTCAGGTATCGACAACCGTCATTGGAACAAATGCTTTTCAAGAGGCTGATACGGTTGGTATTACAAACCCCTGTACGAAATATAATTGTTTGGTTGAAGATGTAAACGAGCTTGCGGAAATTATTCATAAAGCTTTTTCTATTGCCCAATCAGGGCGCCAAGGACCCGTTTTGATTGATATTCCTAAGGATGTTCAGTTCGCTTCAGGTCTTTATAGAGCACCTCAAGTTACGAGTGTTATGCCTTCTTATCCACAGTTGAAAGAGAAGGCTATTGAAAATGCTGTTTCTCTTTTGGCAGAAGCAAAACGCCCTGTTCTTTATACTGGTGGTGGTGTTATTTCATCAGGTCCTAAAGCTGTACAGCTTTTGCGTGAATTGGTTCAACTAGGAGATTTTCCAATCACTTCAACGCTTATGGGTCTTGGTGCTTATCCTGCTTCTGGTAAAAATTGGCTTGGAATGCTTGGAATGCATGGAACGTATGAAGCTAATATGGCCATGCATGATTGTGATGTCATGTTGGCGATTGGTGCACGCTTTGATGATCGTATCACTGGGCGACTTGATGCGTTTGCACCCCATGCACGTATTATCCATATTGATATTGATCCTTCTTCTATCAATAAAATCGTGAAAGTAGAAGTTCCACTTATGGGTGATGTGGCGCATATTTTAGGAGAGATCAATCGGCGTTTGCATATGTATAAACCAATATTTAAAAGTGAAAGCCGTGAGATGTGGTGGAGACAAATTAATGGCTGGAGAGCTCGTAATTCACTAGCATATGCCGAGAAAAAAGATGTCATTATGCCACAATATGCTCTTGAACGGCTTTATGCACTTAGCAAAGATGCAAGCGCTTATATCACAACGGATGTTGGACAACATCAGATGTGGGCGGCTCAGTATTATCGCTTTGATGAACCAAAACATTGGATGACTTCTGGTGGTCTTGGAACGATGGGATATGGTCTTCCTGCTGCTATTGGTGTTCAAATTGCACATCCTGATGCACTTGTCATATGTATTTCTGGTGATGCTTCAATTCAGATGAATATCCAAGAGCTGGCAACAGCAATGCAGCATAATACACCAGTGAAAATTTTTATTTTAAATAATCAATATATGGGTATGGTTCGCCAATGGCAGCAGTTGTTGCATGGTAATCGTCTTTCTCATTCTTATACAGAATCTATGCCTGACTTTGTAAAATTAGCCCAATCTTATGGTGCTGTTGGTATTCGTTGTTCAAAACCGAGTGAACTTGATGATAAAATTCAGCAAATGATTGACTGTGATAAGCCTGTTCTTTTCGATTGTCGTGTTTATCATTTAGAAAATTGTTTTCCCATGATCCCATCGGGATGCGCTCATAATGATATGCTGTTGCCTGATGAGGCTAATGATGAAGCAATTGCAAATGCTATTTCTGCTGATGGTCATATTCTCGTATAAAATGAATATGTTAACCAAATAGTGAAGGAGGAGGATGAAGTCTTTGGAGTCTTCATCTCTGTCTCTTCTTTGTAGAGAGTTTCTATTATCCTGAAAGATCATTTTATGATTTTCATTCTTTGTTTAAAGACATGAGGTCTTATTTGTTCATCTCAAAAATGTTATAAGTCGTGTGCCCAATGATGTTTGAATTTATTTGTACGCGATGTTTGTTTTTTTAATTCAGATGTTCACATTAATAGTTATTTCGTTGCATTTTTTAGATAATATATTGAATTATCTATTATAAATTAATGATGTTGCTTCATATGTGAAAGTTTCCATCATGTAAGAAAAAAGCCACCGCACCGTACTTGAAAGGTGCAACTATACAAATCGTCATGCTTATAAAACAATAGAAAAGTTTGTTACTGTGTTTTGGTTTCGCATTATGAAATTACTCTAAATCGCTTTTTCAAGGGCTTGATAGGAGAATCTCTCTAGCGGCTTGAAAGTAAGGGCAAAAATAACAAAGATAAAATACAGCCATAGGAAAATCAATTAGCCACCATAGCTTATAATAAGGTAGTAACCTCACCTGATTATGCTGGAGAAATCTGCATATATGAGATGTGTAGTCAATATATACAAACCAGAATAATATTCAACATCATATCATTGTCAGGACATTAACATTGAAAATCAAATACTCTTTCTTTTATTTATTTTACATATCTATAATTCCATAAATCTGCCGATACAAACACTCTTTGAATCCACCGCATTGGATTTTCATAACTATCAAATGATCCAAAAAATTTATCTCTAGAGTATAGAGCCATTCTGTTATGAATGTATAATAATCTTTTTGGTTGTATATCAATTCCAAAAGATACATCCTTAACAGCTTCATAACAATGATCTAAAGTTTCCTTGGCTTTTTTTTACTGCGGACTCTAACATGCCTAGATAAAAAACAACACTAATATCTGGAAATTCACCGTTCCTTGAATGAGGAGCACTTCATTTTAGGGGTTATCCCATTTTTTCTCTATCTATAGGGAACATTTATTATATATAAATTATCCCTTAAGCTACGCAAATCCTCGTCACTTAAAAGTTTTAAAGCGAGACGTGCATCAGATATTCTCGTTAATGGGCTATCGACATCATTGCGAACGCCAGATAAGAGTATCCTTTTAAGAGATAAATTAAAATCAGTTATAAATTTTAGTGCAATATTTTCTCTATGAAAATCTCACGCAACTTCAAATCCTAATCCTATATAATCTTTTTTATTATTCTCTAAAGGAACCAGATTATTTACTCTATTTTCTTCTTCAAACTGAATTGAGTAAGGTTCTCCGAGCAAGAAAACATCATCATTAATTTTCGCTCATATAGCCACTTTTACAAGATGTATCTAAATTATAAGGATTAGGTGACGATGTATTAATTTGTTTATCAATTAGAAGTTTTTCAAAGATTAATATAGTTTAAGGGTAATAGTCCCTTTTGCTTCATAAGAATTATAAATACTTTATGTGGTAGCAGCGAAAATGCTCTTTTTAGCTCAACCAAATATTCAAGATCACCATATGGGCCATAAATAACATGGTCTAAAGTCTTCCAATTGTATTCCCCCTACTTCTTTATTAAGAAAAGTGAAACAACAATTATTAAAATTAAAATCAGCCATGTTGGTAAATAAGTGTCTGTAAAATCTTGGATTAATCCAAATAATGGTGGAGCAGTAATAATTGCGATTTGATTTACAGACATTGCTAAACCCAGAGAAAAGCCAATGCTTTCTTTTGGCGAAGAGTCTACAATATAAGCAACCCACGGGCCATACCATCCCATTCCAAAAAAACCTAGCCAAGCAGATAAAATAGTGAGATAAATTATCGATCCACTCATGTCCAAAATTAATATTAAAAATCCAAAAACGACTGCAATCATGCAAAATAAGACAGGGAAAAATCGTCCTTTTCTACAGTGATCACTCCATGCTGCTAAAATAATTCTCCCTAAGGCACCAGAAGCTTGTGAAACAAAAAACAAATAAGCACTTTTATCTAAAGATAGGTGATAGATTCTATAAAAATAAATCGTGATAAAAATGGTTAAAACATATTGAACTATTACAAGAGAAACGCCTGAAAAAATAATATTCTTCATATGCGGCGCAGCCAACATCGCAAGACGAGACCTTACATTTGCATAGAACGAAATTCTTGCCTTGCTTTCTGGAGGGATGGTTACAACTTTTGCTGGTGAGTGATAAAAAATAATAAAGATATATCCACCTAAAAAAGAAACTATGGCACCGATCAAAAACGCACCTTGTGTGCCATAGACAAGTGCACTAGCAGGAAGAACTACTCCAGCTAATGCCCCACCTAATGGTAGCCCCGCTTGCCTTATTCCCATTGCAAATCCGCGTTGCGATTGTGGAAACCATAAAGAAACAGATTTAGCGCCACCGGGTTGAGCAGAACTATAGAATCCCCCTACAATGAGCAAACAAACCAAAAGGGAAATATAGTTATCTGCGATTGCTCCCAACAAGAAACCACATTATACAAAAAAACACAATAAAGTCAATAGATTAAGTGCATTTATTTTATATGAATCCACCTTTGAATCCACACTTTTATACACAATTTAATTGACCATTTTTTACAAACAATAGCCATCTATAAACAGAGCATAAAAAGCAAATCATGATGCCAATGTTATAACACATGAGAGCATTCAAATGAAATGCAAAGCAGTTATCAGTCATAACAGGTCATAAATTTTACAAGACGTTTTTATCATAATAAATCGCATTGTTAAAACTATATGCTTTTAATGATAGAATGCAAAACACGTTTCAAAAGCTGTTTTGATAATACGGTTAAAGTAATAAATGCAATTTGAATTGAGTGATTTTAGTTACCTCAAAAATGAGGGCATCTTTTTTCATAAGCAGAGAGAAGTTGAGAGTTGATATAACTTTACAAAGCGTTTTGAGAAGGTGCTTTCTTTCAAATTAACCGCTTTAAAAATGAGGGCATTGTATAAATAGGTTTTAAATCATTACAGAGCTAACATGTTTTTTCATCCAAATGTGATGATCTAAAAGAACGCTTTCATATATATTATTTTGGATAAGTTTTTATAAAGCGAATACAAAGCTTGCAATATAATACGTTTTGTATATAGCCACTTGCTATCAATTTCTTTTATAGAGTTCCTTAATATATTCATTCATAAAGCCGCGTCACGTAAAATGGCACGGCTTTCTTTTTTGCACTCTTGTCTCTTAAGATGGCATAAAACCAACGCCCCCCGCATTTGGTATTTATTCTTCAGTATCAATAATCTCTATAAGAATATCGCTCTTATTAACCTCCTTATTTTTTGGAACCTCTCTTATCTCACTTTTTCGATTGAGTTTTGCACGCCCACAAGCACGACCAAAGACCTTGATCGTATGAGAAACCTGAGCTTTACCATAAACAGAGCCATAAATTTGCGCACAGCCACTCACTTTTGCATAATCATAAACCTTGCCATAAATTTTGGCACGGCTCTTAACAACAGCATAGCCATAAACATGCGCAGTGCTAAAAAGACAAGCAGAGCCTAACACTCTAGCGTTGCCATAAAGCCTTGCATATTCAAAAAGATAACTATTATGAAAAAGATGCGCATTGCCATAAACATGGGCTTCAATTGAAACGCGACTATTGCCATAGACACGAGCCTTGCCATAAACATAGCCAGCCACATGCGCACTATCATAAACAAATGCATTGTCATAAATTTTTGCATATTGAGAAATAAACACCTTATCATGCACCTGAGCATTGCCATAGACAAGACCACAAATTTGCGCATTGCCTCGTATTTTTGCATTCTCATAGACACGGGCATGTTTATAAACCAATGCATTATCATAAACCCAGCAAAGACCGTTATGAGAAAGATTTTCTTCCTTTTCAATAAAACCGCCGAGTTGACCAGCCTTGACATCAGAAAAGCTTTTTAAAGCCTGAATGCGATAAAGCGTTGTAATTTTTTGTGTAATTTTATCTTTCAGTTGTTTTGTTTCATTAGTTAGTTTGTATTTTTTAGACATCATAAGACCCCTCACAATCTCTCTTGTGAAAAAAGTTGCATGGAAAATGTTGGAAAAATGGAGTGACCGCCGCGCTTTAAAGATTTAAAAAGGCTTTATTACGCAGCCAGATGATTTTTATTTCATTATTGGAAAGCAATTCGATATAAGACCTTGTTTCAATATCATCACGAGTCTTTTCTAAAATCATAACAATGCCGTGACTATGAGCATTTTCACAAATATGAACATAATTGACGACACGGGCGTGATCATAAATTTGTGCATTACCATAGACATGAGCATGGTCATAAATGATCGATTTACCAAGAACGATTGCATTGCCATAGACATAACCAGCGATAATAGCGTTATGATAGACCCTAGCATTTTCAGAAACCCGACCTGAGTTTAAAACCAGAGCATTACCATAAACCCAGCAATTGCCATCATGGGAGAGGTTATTTTCATTTTCGATAAAACCACCGAGTTGACCAGCCTTGACATCAGAAAAGCTTTTTAAAGCCTGAATGCGATACAATATGCGATTACCAAAGAGACGCGTTTCATTTGTAAGTGCAAATTTCTTTTGCATAGGAACAATCCTTATAGAATGAAATTTGAAATGAAAGAATTTGGAAAGCAGGCGCCCCCGCAACGCCTGTTATTTACGTTGCTTCATTTTCGATAATTTTTTCACGATTATTGATTATAACATCATCACTTACTTCATTACGAACATACGCATTTCCAAATATTTTTGCATTGCCATAAATCTTGATATTTTTTTCAATAACCGCTTTTCCATAAACCCTAGCATTTTCAAAAATATGAGCACCCTCACTTACATAAGCAGAGCCCGATACTTTTGCATTGCCATAAACAGAGCCATTCACATAAGCACTATGCAAAACTTTTGCATTGTCATATATTTTTGCCTCTATAGTAATAAAGGCTTTTCCATAAACCACGGCATTGTCATAAACTTGACCACAAACCTTGGCATTCCCATTAACCACGCACTTGCCATAAACCCATCCCTTGTCTCGAAACCACATATTCCCTGAGATACTAGCATGATCATAAACCTTGGCATTGTCATAAACATGGGTATCATGACCATAAACTTTAGCATGATCACTAATAACAGCATTCCCATAAGCTTTAGCATGTTTAGCAACAACAGCTTCATTACGAAGTTTTGCATTTTCAGACACGACGCCATTGTCAGCAACCCACGCCTCATCATAAACCCAGCAATTACCATCATGAGAGAGGTTATCTTCATTTTCAATAAAACCACCCAATTGACCAGCCTTGACATCATCAAAATCTCTTAAAGCACGAATGCGATAAAGATTTATAGGCACAAATTTACCATCCTTATTTTGGTAAATTTCTTTGATTTCATTTGTTAATTCATATTTTTTAGTTACAACTGTACTAATCATGAGAAAACCCAATCTAAATAATCGATAAAATTTGAATGAAATGTTCTTAAGAAGGGGGCGCCCCCGCCGCGCCCGCGGTGTTATTTATGCTGCTTTTTATGGACGACACATTACAAAGGAAATCTCGCCATAAGGAGAGAGCCGTTCTGTATAAACATTCTCTCTTGTATTGCTATAGGCATTTTTAGTAACAATAGCCATGCCATAGGCACTTGCATTTTCATAAATATGGACATTACTGATAATTTTTGCACTATCAAAAACCCGTGCGTTATCATAGACATGGGCATTGGCAAAAACCTTGGCAAAATCATAAACATGCGCATTGCCATAAACAAAACCACCAACCGCAGCATTGCCATAAACCCTAGCATTCTCATAAACACGACCGGGTTTTAAAACATACGCATCATCAGCAACCCAGCAATTGCCCTCATGAGAGAGATTACTCTCATCTTCAATAAAGCCCCCCAATTGACCAGCCTTAACATCATCAAAGTCTCTCAAAGCACGAATGCGATAAAGGGTATGATTATCAAAAACACGGGTTTCATTTGTAATTTCATATTTTTTGGATACAATTTTAGATACATTTATAGTGGTCATAGGGAGCTCCTAATCTATAGTTAGTAAAATTTTGAATGAAATTTAGAGAGGGGCGCCCCCGCCGCGCCCACGGTGTTATTTACGCAGCATCTTTAAGAGACTGATCGTTAGTACAAATATCATCACGAATTTTTATATGGCTATTAACCACGGCATTGCCATAAATTTTTACATGATGATCGATATTTGATTTACCATAAACCTTGGCATTATCATAAATTCTTGCCAAGCAACCAACGCGCGCCGAGCCAGAGACTTTTGCATTGCCATAGACACTTGCATAATCCTTAATCCAAGCATTGCAAAAGACATGGGCATTATCATAAATATGTGCCCATACATAAATACGTGATTTACCATAAACATGGGCATTTCCAAAAACATAGCCACAAATATGTGCCCTCTCATAAACCCGTGCGTTATCATAAACCTTGGCACCATCAGCAATAGTAGCATTATCACTTACAACGGCATTGCCAGAGACATGACCACAGACCCTAGCGTTATCGTTAATTTTTGCATTTTCATAAACATGAGCTTTATAATCAAACACCCATGCCTTGCCATTTACAGTAGCATTTCCATAAACCTTGGCTTGTCTAAAAACTTTAGCTTCTTGATAAATTTTAGCATTCTCATAAAGCTTGGCATCCAAAAAAACCGCGGCATCATCATAAATCCAACAATTGCCCTCATGAGAGAGGTTATCTTCCTTTTCGATATACCCCCCTAGATCTCCTTTTTTGACATCACCAAAATCTCTTAAAGCACGTATACGGTATAAATAATGATCATCTATTAATTCACAATCATCAATAAATTCATATTTTTTGGATGAGATAACGGGGGTGTTTTTAACTGTAGATTTCATTTGAAATTCTTTCTTAACAAATTGAAGTTTTCTATTGACAGCCTTAACAGACATCGGGTGCTAGAAAACACGGTGTTAAGTCCGTTGCTTACACTTTTCCCTAAGGGTCTTGTATGGTGTAAGCACACCCGACAGAATCTTAATATACTAACAAGAGCATAAAAGACAGTCAGTATTTTAAAAGCATGGGAGAGGCTGTTTCGTAACCTACCCGCTTAACGAAAGTGTTTGTTAATCACTTGAGTATTTATATAACAAATTACGTATTTATTGTCAATCATATTTTATTCTTTTTTGTGTTTTTTTATAATTATTTTTTATACCATTGTGTATAAATACGCATCATATGCTTATGAATATTTTCTGTTTTATTGCGTCTATTTGACTCTATATTACGCAATTGCGTTATTTTTCTCTTTTAAACATCATAATAACTAAAAACGCTCTCATAATGCCTATTTTTAACTTTATAACGCATCATTATTTTTATGAGATGCCTTGTGAATATTTTTGTGAATTTTTTATAAGAGGTTTGTAATTTAAGAAGCTTTATAGAGACCGCGTCTTTATAACCAGCGCTTTTGATTCAAATCTATTGTTTTGATTCATTCTCTATAGCCACCGCATCATTCTCATAAAAGGATAATATGATCATGCGGTTTTGATTTGCTATGAAAACATTTTGAATTCTTATATCCTTATCAAAATACCTTTTAAGGGGCTTTTGTCTCTTGTCAGTTATTAGCAGTCATTTACCCCCCTCATTTTAAAAAACATCTTTTAAATAAAAGTAAAAAATATTATATTTCAATATGTTATTGTGTTTTAAGAAATATTCAATGCTAATAAGATGATCTGTATAGAGAATTAATGATATCAATTGAATAAAACCTGTCAGTATCTGTCTAAAAATTTAACTGACACCATTTATGATTTTAATGAATGTTTAAATCATGTTTTATGAGAGGGCATATGGCTCTTTAAATGCCTTTCAAAAGATAAGAGATGGTTATGAGGCATGTTATAAATTATAAAGAGTAACTTATCAATTTGAAGGGGGTTTTGAGTTTTGAAACTTTGTGTTTTAAAGAAAAAAATACTAAAAAGACAAAAAACAATCTCTCTTGATAAATACAATCTATTAATACGCATAATTCTCTTTAAAGAGAGCTTATGAAAGATATGAAAGGCATCATTTGAGATTGCGATATAATCTTTTAAAAGCAATGTAAAAAATCTTATCATCTTTTTTTAGAATAGCGCATGGTAAATCATTCCTTTTAAGATTGTACATAAGCAACCTAATAAGAGAGTATAGATGATGGTTATAAGATCTATACCCCTTATGAGATTGGCATGATTCATAAATCTATTCAGTTTCTCTTAATTCTAGATTTGGTAAGTTCTTAACAATCTTCATTGTTTCTAAACTTACAGTAATAACCCTTTGGAACAATTCCAATGGATAAGCAGCGTTGCCAATGGTTTCAATAGCATAGCGATTGGCATCATTAACAATACCACTCTTTTTATCAGTCTTTACACATTGACGCCCCATAACCCATTCAAGAGCGGGTTTACCATTTACGATATACTCATAAGCTTCCTTGGGTATATCTGTTATTATGATATTGCTATTGTAAATAACAGTGCTTTTATCCTTTTCCTTACTATCTTTGATTTTTGCGAATTTCATTTCTGTAACGTAATAAAATTTCTCAGGATTAGGGATATCGGTAAGTTTTGGATTGCCTTTTTTAAAGGTCACGGGATAAGACTCTACCGTTTCATAATTAACGTGTAAATTGCCTAATTCACGACCCGCATTAACGAATGCCCAGAAATCTTCAGCGCTCTTTACGCAAGGGATGCGAGGCAATTCTTTAGAGAGGTTATCAGCATAGCGAGCACGGTAATCTTCTGAATGCAAGAGACCGTAAACATAATAGAAGATATCATCTTTGGTAATTTTCTCATTAGGATATGCTGTTTTAAAATGTGCTAAACCCTCATCAGTAATTGCATCACGCCTTTGTAAACCAGCCGTTTTGGTTTCTTCTTTAGAGTTTGCAAATAAATGAGATTGGGTATCAATTCTATTTTTTGAAACCGTAGTGTCTTCGTAAGTATAACGTGGAAAACATTGACTTTTTTCTATTGAATCAAAATTAGGTAAATCCTTAGTCATAAGCACAGAAAAACCTTTCATTCCTCCTACGCCTGTAACTTGAATCACTCTATTATCAACAGCTTTTCCTATAGGGAATATCCGCGGCATTTGTAAAACCATTTCATTGAAGATGCGATTATAATAAAGCCACTGTCGTGTAAAAGGGCGATACAAACTTTTTGTGAGGCATGCTTCTTCAAATTCAAAAACCTTTTCTTTCGCTAATTCTTGTTTAAGCGCACGGCTCCAACTAATTTTTTTCACATCTGAATTTACGAAATTGTTTATAGCCTTTGCACGTGCTTTACGGTCAATATGTGGATGGGTCTTATTAAAACATTCTACTTCACTATTATAGAAGGCAATCATATTATGCATATTTTTTGCTAAATATTCACGACTTGAGTTATATGCCCAAGCATCACGACTGGTTACTATACCACAGGAGAATGTTTCAAAGAGCTTTTCACCATGACTTTTCTTATCACCCATGGCTAAAAATGCATTAAAACTGTCATCCCTTTGACCGCGCCAATCACCATGTTTGTCTGGTGTAATGATTTTCCATTTTTGTTTTTGTGCGATACCTTCAATGCTACCAAAGGACTCAATGATAGTAAGCTTTTCTTGCCTCGTGAGATAATCTCCAATATTACGAAAATATATTTTACCACGCTGTTTGGATTCTGGATTTTTTACAAGAATAGAGATGGCAATAGGGGCTCGTGATCCGGAACCAAAAATTTGACCTCCTTCTTTTCGGGAAAGCTCTCCAGACGTTCGTTGATTACCACGCAAATGGAAAATATAAAGACTGCTAAATTCCTCAACAAGGCATTTACGTAAGCCAGTCATAGAATTTGCATCTACAAAACTTGCATTTGTAACAAAACCAATAACACCACGGTCCTTTATACGGTCACTAGCCCAGCGGATGGCACGAATATAACTATCATAAAGATTGCGCATAAGACTTGCATTCGATTGAGCGGCATAAGTCGCTTCTATTCGTTCATCTAATACGTGATAAGATGTATTTTGATTATTATCATTCGCACTTTTTTGCCCTGTTGAATAAGGAGGGTTACCAAAGATAACTTCAATATTCAGCTTTTTCTGAAGTTCCAAATAGGCACTGTTTTCTTCTAATAAACCCTTCATCAGATCTTGTTTTTCAACCATCTGAAACGTATCGGTTAAACCAATATGCTTAAAGGGGATATAATCTCCTTTCATAAGACTATGATAGGTCGATTCAATATTAATCGCTGCTATGTAATAAGCTAAAAGAACAATCTCATTGGCATGGATATCATGACGGAACTTATATTCCATATCTTCTGGTTTAATCAGATCAGATTGCAAAAGCCTTGTGATAAAGGTACCGGTACCTGTAAAGGGGTCAAGAATAGAAACACCCCGTGAACCCAAGCTCTTGCCAAATTCCTTGCGTAAAACATCATCAACAGAGTGAATAATAAAATCCACAACCTCAACAGGGGTATAAACAATCCCAAGCTTATCTGTTGTCTTTTTAAATGCCTTGGCAAAAAAGCTTTCATAAAGCTTGATAATCAGATTTTGTCTTGCATGGGGTTCGGTAATCCCAGAGGCACGGAATTTGACACTGTCATAGAATTCTTTAAGCTCTTTTGACTCTTCTTCAATATTGGTCTTGTCTAATTCCTTTAAAATCTTTTCCATTGCTTGTGAGATGGCATTGTTTTGAACAAATTGATTGCCATCAAATAAAGCTTCAAAAACAGGACGCGTGACAAGATGCTGTGCAAGCATCTCAACAGCTTCCTCTTGCTTGATATCACTGTTTAAGTTGTTTTGTAATTCTTTGAGAAACGCATCAAACGCACGGCATGCTTTGCTCTTTTCATCAGCAAGCATATTTTGCAGGCGGTTGATATGATTTTGTGCAATATCAGCAACATTACCCGCCCAGTTTTCCCAATAGTCACTCATAGTAGATCTTTTGACAAGAAATGTTCTAAAAGCATTGGGGAATGCCTTATACAGAGGCAATTGTCCTTGCCCATTATGGTGAGAAAGGGATTTACGGACAGTCGTAGCAAAAGAAGCATGTGCACTTTCTGTTTTCGCTTGTAAGGGCACATCATCAACAACGGTTGTCACATTTTCTATCTCCATCTTTTGAGAAACCGTGACAATATCGATAATAGAACTTACATCTTGCCCTAAGTTCATTTGATTAAGGGTTTTGCTAAAATTCTCATCATGAGAAAGCAAAGCATTGAGAACTTGCCAAACAACACTGTATTTCTTATTGTTTTTTAAAGCCAATTCGGGGGAGATCCCAGCCGGTACGCCAACCGGTAAAATGATATAGCCTCTTTTCTTATTGGGAGCCCGACGCATCACACGCCCCACCGCCTGTATGACATCCACTTGGCTTTTGCGCGGGTGTAAAAACATCACCGCATCAAGAGCAGGGACATCCACACCTTCTGAGAGACAGCGAACATTGGTTAAGATACGACAGGTATTTTCCCCCGCATCAGCTTCCAACCATTCAAGCAATTCCGTTCGTTTCTTGGCACCATCTTTTCCATCAATATGTTGCACCTCACAGAGAAGAGGAGGTGTATCTTTGTGTTCTTTATGGATTTTACGGAAAGCTCTCTTAACACCCTTGCCTTCAAAGGTATCACGAATGCGTTGCGAGGTTTTAATATCTTTACAAAAAGCCAAAGCACGGCGCATGGGATTAGGGTCATCACCAAGATCAACTTTCAGATCGATTTTGCTAAGAGCTTGGTAACAGCCTAAGATCTTTGTTCTATCATCAAGAGTAAGTTCATAATTCTTATGGTTGGTAGGAATCTCAAGAGTATCACGTACGAACTTTTCATCCACACCCAAGACAATAATCTTATAAGGCGTTAAGAGGTCATTCTTGACGGCATCGGAGAAACTATAAAAATAGAGCTGTTTTCCATAGATTGTCTCATTATCCATAGACGCCAGAACAGCATCCAGTTCATCCGCACGCCTTTTTGCATTGTCACTAAAGATGCGCGGGGTTGCGGTCATGTAGAGACGTTTTTTGCCCTTAATAATGCTGTTATCATGAACCTTGATAAAATCAGATTCACTTTTATCGGTTCCCAAAGCCGCCCCCGTTGTCCTATGGGCTTCATCGCAAATGATCAGATCAAATTCAGGTAAATCATGGTCCTTTTGTGCATCAGCAATCACTTGGATTGATTGGTAAGTAGCAAAAACAACATTCATAACATGGGGAGAAACTTTGTTCCCTTTCTCTCCAAGCATTTGCGCATCGGTTGTGACAGGCAAGGCAAGATCTGAAGCACTCAGTTCAGCATCATCATCATTATTGAAACGCCGCTTGCCTATTTGCTTATCCGAACACACAGCAAAGGAACGCAACGGGATTTGTGCATCCGCTGTCCATTCTCTGATGGTTTGTGACATAAGAGCAAGAGAAGGCACCAAAAACAAAACACGCTTGCCTTGACCAGCAAGAGTTTCTGCTATCTTGAGACTGGTGAAAGTTTTACCCGTTCCACAAGCCATAATCAGCTTGCCACGGTCTGCTTCTTTTAATCCCTCACAGACAGCTTCAATGGCTTCTTTCTGATGGGTAAAAGGCAACTTTTGTTTCTTATCTTTAAGAACAATTTTCCCTTCTGTTTCAAAAATCCCCCAATCAATTGCACTGTTTTCCATATTGAAGAGATTAATGCGATAAACCGGAACCGCTTGTCCTTCAATCATGGTATTGGCGTTTTCGCTTAATTCACCTTGCGTGCTGTCAATAAGAAGGCGATATTTAAAACGATTTTTACCTGAGATGGCGATAAAGCTCTCAATGTTCTCTTGCGTGATCTGATAATTTGTCTCATAAAATTTACATTGAATGGCGACATACTCATTGCAATCACGGATTTTTGCCACCAGATCAATATCCGTATCTTCATCGCTTCCTTTCCATCCATGCACATCAGCCACGTCTCTATAGCTTTGAACCGTTTCATATTCTTGGCATTGGAGAGGGTCTTGCGTGAGATAAGCAATTACAAACTTTTCGAAAGCCTTTTGCTTTTCTTGATCTGAGATTGATTTTTCACGATAGGATTGTAAGAGAGAGCGTAAAGAGGATTGTTTGTTATCAAAATTGAGGGTTTGAGACATTATAGAGAAACTCCATACCTTATGACATTGACTCATTAACAGTGTAAGAATCACAATGGCGTTTCATAAATACATTTAGAACAAATATCGAGTACCCAATAAACCAAAATGGCGCGAAAACCTATCAATTCCCTCAAAAAAATTTAACAAGTTGCAATTATAAACAGCCTATAAACAGCAAAGTAGTAAAATTTACTATTCGTTTTACGGAAATAAAAACAAATGCGAACCGTGTTTTAAGAGATCAAAATGAATGTTTCGAAGTGTTTTATGATCTCAAAATATCATAATTGCTGTCAGTTAAATTTTTTGACAGATACTGACAGGTTTTGTTCAATTGATCCTATTAATTCTCTATACAGATCATCTTATTGGGATGGTTTTTTTGTAAAAATATCATAACATATTGAAATATAATGGTTTTTATTTTTATCTAAAAGTTTTTTTTAAAATGAGGGGGGTAAATCAACAATAATGACTGACAAGAATATGACCTGAGTTATGGTTATTCATTCAGGTCATATCTTTCTCTTTTGCCAGCACTCTTAAAATCATCTTTTGTTTATTCATTTCATTGCTTTGCATTCTTGTTTTTTACCAAAGGATGCCATTCATAATAGGTACTCGATTTACTTGTCTGATGGGTTATGAACTTTTTGCGAATGTGGTTTGTATGACATAAAAGCTCTAAAGCTTGTTTGACCGCTTCCTTGTCCTTTAAATGCGCCCAGCAGCGTCTGTAGATATCACGAGCAGTAAAAACCTCAGGTAAGCAATTACAACGCTCTATAATCAAATTTGCACGCTCCTTTACCAAGATATCACCCGCAGTATAAAACCGTTTCGCATGGCTTAACAGATAGTTTGACCAACGCAAGGCTCTTGAGAGAGAAGGCAAAGTGATCTCAAAACGCCCATCCTCAACAAGTTCGATAATGAGGGCAAGGCTTGCTATGGTTTTTGGCATTTTTAAAAGATGCGCTTGGTAAGAGACAGAAACTTTGCTTTCCTTGATTTCTTTATGATGATTTTCCCACCATTCACGAAACAATTCTTGAGCATTAGCAGCAAAGCGCATGATCCGCGGGTGCTTAGGTGATCCTAAGGGTTTGTCATAAAAAGAACGAAGCACCTTTTCATATTCTTGATAGGCTTCTTGATTGGGATTTTTATCTTTCCATTTCCAATCTTGGTTTTCATCCGGCCACACCAGCATTTGAAACCGTTGCAATAAACCATCATCTCCTTTCCCAGAAAGCATTGCCTGAATAAGGGGCATAATCCTTAAGGGTTGAATCCCTCCAATGATAGAAAGCGTTGCATTGGGAATATGAAGGGTTCCACGTCCAATACGGTCATAGGTGAATTGACCATCCCCATTAAAGGTTTCCAAATAAAAAGCCCGCTCCGATTGATATTCAACCCGCTCCATATTTGCTAAAAAACCAGAAAGTTCATCACGAACTAACAGTAACCCACGTGGATTTTCTTTGAGTAATTCTCCAAGCTTTTCGACCGTTGTGTCATTGACAATAAAACGTGAATTTTCCTCATCCTGCTGGTTATCTTTGGTTATGTTTTCAGCTAAAATAGAACGGGCAGCTTGGGTATCTCCATTCTTTAAAGCTTTTCCGGCTTGTTTATTCTTTTGTTTTTGGTTTATCGCCTCAAGAGCCTGTTCAATCTCTGCTTGTTTATTCTTTTGTTGGTAAGCTTGCAAAGCTTCTGTTTGAAGATCAGCAAGGGGTTGAAGAGCGGTTTTCAAAGCCGGTGTTTTTCGTGTAGAAGGGTTACCAATAATAGCCCCCCATAGATTAGGAACAATGTACCAATTATCATGCTGTTTTGGAGCAATGCGCACGCCATTGCCAATCAGAGCAGCTAAAGCACAGATAGCAGAGACAGCCACAAAATCGAGAGGCGATTGTTGACGGTCAGCAATATCGTAAACATATCTGCTTAGTCTATAAGGCATTTGTAAAATATTAAAAGGCTCGACCGGTAAAAGAGCGGTGTTAATCGGTTTTAATTCGCCCCATCCCATTTGTTGCAAAGCCTGTTCATAAGGGATGGCTTGTAAACAGGGATGATCTTTTAAAGAGACAGGGTTGTTATCGTTATCAGTATCATTTACCGAACTATTTTCATTGTTTTCTAGAATATTTTTTGTCATTTTTTTATCTTTCATAATTTAATAATAAAATGTTGAAGTCAGAGCCATGGAGAGCTTGCATCATCAAGACATTGAAGCCTTGGCGATAAGCACGGGCAGCAAGGGCAAAACCTGCTTTACGACCCGCATCATCGCCATCCATAGCTATGGTGAGATGGGTTTTTGATTTGATATGAGGTAAATTCACATGCACCATGCCACTGGTTGAGAGGGATGCCCATAAAGTCACAGGCTCTGATAACAGACCAGACAGCAGAGAAAGACCTGTTTCAATTCCCTCACAAATGACCAGATGTTGGTGATTGGCTTGGCATAAATGCACAGCACCGCCCTTAACAGAGCCAAGCATCGCTTTTGTTGGTAACTGTTCTGTTTTGCATCCATTGTCTTGTAAAAAGGTTCTATGGATTGCAAAGGAGCCACCACCCTCAACAAGAGCAACCAACGCGGGGATGTTTTTCCCAGAGGGATGAGGGCATTTGCTATGAAAGCGTAAACTAGGGAGGCAAGTTACAAGTGATACCACGCTTGCGTAAATAAAGCTCTGCTAAGGTCTCTTTAATTGGTTGACTTTGCTTCCAAATCTTTTGTGCTCTCTCTGCTTTCTGTTTTGCCTTGTTATCTTCAGAACAAAACTGTTTTGAGAGAGAAAACCTATAATCATAAGTTTTATCAAAACATGTTTGTGTATTGATAAGAGCAATGCTCTTAAGAGCTTGTAAGATCTCTTTAAAAGAGCAGCCGGCATAACAATAAAGCAAGAGCCGCCCATCATTTCCATTGGCAAGGGATAAACTAGGCACTTGATCATCATGAGCAGGGCAGCGAGCAAGTCCATAAGCACCATACCAGACACCCCGCAAGGCATTTGTAATGCCCCGAGCATTTATAAAATGATACATTTTCGCATCCTTAGACGTTGCGTCACAGGACGGTTTTTGCTATTTTCAATTTACGATAATTTGAGAAAGCCTTGTCCGTCCTTACGTGACAAGGTTTTTTTATGCCACATCACTGAGATGTTGACGTTGCGTTTTGGCTTTTTCAATCACATTCAACAGATCCGATTTTAACCAACGCGATAAAGAACCAAATTTTAAAGGTTTTGGTAAAGCTCCATTGGTCACATGGCGACGGAATGTTGAAACGCTTATATGCAATAATTTTGCACTTTCGCGGTCTGTAAGAAGAACATCATTTTCAGTCATAACTAAATCCTTTCAATCTAAAAATAGTAACAAATCATAAGTATTTATTAACCATATTTTATTGAGATTTGAAAGTAAGTTTAATCATAAAAAACAGTACTTTATGATGTATTTTCTCATTTGATAATTTATGAATCTTATTGAGCAAAAATGAGTAAACGAAGAGAGAAAGTTATCCACAGATAATGAAGTAAAAATGGGGTACAAGACCCCATATTTTAAGATTGCCCCGTAACATAGGCAGCCCATTTATCCATATAAACACGGCGCTGTTCTAAATAATCAGTACGACGGTAAGCACGCTCTACTTGTCCACCGACCACATGACCTAGAATGGTTTCTGCTACCTCAAAAGGGGCATCAGTTGTTTCTGCTAGCCAATCGCGTAAACTAGACCGAAAACCATGCGGGCAGGCTTCAAGTCCAATTTTTTTCATATATTGTGACATACAAGTATCAGCAAGAGGACCACGACCAGTTGCAGAAAAAAAGAAATCATTACGAGAGAGAGGACGCGCTTGTTTCAAAATTTCTAATGCTTCATTTGATAAAGGCACACGAAACTCTGTTGTAGCATCACGTTTTCCTTTCATATTTTCAGCAGGGATGGTCCATATATCATCTTCAACTTGATCTTTATGGATATGACGCAAAGGATAGGTACGAACACCTGTCAAAATAAGCAAACGCAAAGCCAGTTGTGTTAGAGTTGGTGTTTTGCAAAGTATTTTATAAAAAGCCGGTATATCTTTCCAATCCATTGCTGGTCTATTTTTGATTTTATGACGTTGTTTGCCTAAAAGAGCCTTTGCTTTTTCTGTAGCCTGTAAATCAACATCCAATCCCATTGCAGCAGCATGTTTGAGACAAATATTAAGACGAATGAGAGCTTTCTCTGCTGTTCCAGCTTTTGTATGCCAGATGGGAGCGAGGACATTGCGTATATCGGTTTGAGTAATTTCTGAAACCGGCATACAACCTAACTTAGGGAGAATATGAAGTTGTAAAGGTGAAAACCAACGCCCATCTTTAGCATCATTTTTTAATTCTGCTTTACGAGTTTCAAAAGTATCTAAAGCGATATCTTTTAGATAATGCAGATTACGCATTGCCTCACGCTTTTGTTTGTCACGTTCTTTAATGGGGTCACGACCATCACGAAGAACAAAACGCCATTGGGTTGCCAATTCACGAGCTTGTTTTAAAGAAACATCTCTTAAGGCACCCAATCCCATTTCACGACGCCGCCCGTGAATGGTATAGCGTAAAAGCCATTGAGCACCCCCATCTTTACGCTTATGAAGTACCAAGCCGGCACCATCATTATATTTGCCAGCCCCCAATGTTGCGACAGCCCTTGCATTAAGACGATTCATTAAAGGCATTTTTGTTCCTTTCTAAACTGTTTTTTACCCACACACCAACCCCACTTATGACGTGCAAATAAGTGACTTTAATTGATTGAACATAAGATGATTTGAATTGAGAGAATCTTACAATATTCGGGGGTCTCATTCAATATGCAAAACAGTAAATTATCATTATAAATCAATGCGTTGTCAGCAATAGAGGCGGCTTTTCTGCCGTCAACATCTTGAAAATCCGTGCGTGCTGCAATAAGAACTGCTGTGCCCATCGAGGAGGGTTGATAACAATCGCCCAAATGGTGATACACACCCGCTAAATTCTGTTCTACTGGTTGGACAATGTTGCATCTGCGATACCCAATGACATCATCATCACTGTCTTTTAACACGAGATAAAGGGTGCGGTTGCAAAACCACTCTGCCATCAGTATATCGCGTTCATGTTTTTTAACAGAACACCAAGGGAAATTTGCCATATCCCATGGGTAATCAATTTGGTCCCAACTTAATTCCCCATCCACGTCATCCATCCAATTGCCAATCAACAAGCCTTCTTGTTTGGCAAGCCTGTGCGTAATTTCTGTTGTGCGACCAAAGGAAAACAGTGTGTCCCTCGCTGTTAAGCGCACACCGCTCTCATAGTCCAGCAGACTGTCATCAAGGCGTGACATATTGCCTTCCATAGCTTGCACGTCATAACCATTGACACCGCGGCGAAAATCAGAGCGTAAGCTTTTGGAAAGTTCTGTGATGGCTTCAATGGCTTCAAGAGCACTTTGTTCAGGCAATTGATCAAAGTAAAGTTGAAAGGAATTCCACCACGCACGCCCCGACCATGCTGGTGTCAAGCGTGCTGTAATCTGAAGCCATTCAAGCCCTCTATCAATGGCCGCTAAAGAACCGCGCAAACGCTGCCATTGGAGCCCTTGGTCAATCAAATCATAGAGGTTTGGAACATAAGGCGTAAGCTCTCCAAGCCCATATTCTTCAATCAACCACGGCAAGAAGCGAGGAGGGCGGGTGATAAGCTTAGAGCGTGAAATCCCCAAAACAGCGCCATCAACATCTTGATGAAAGTCGCAAGCATCGGCAAGGCGCCTTTCAAATTCTGTTGCATTGTTTGGGAGGAGGGCACCAACCATTAGCGTGCCCGTCCTTTGAAGTTTAAGGTGACCTTACCAATCGCTAAAACCTCTTCATCACCAACGGCTCTGTCTTGTGTTGGTGTAATGGCAATCACTTTCTGGACACCCGCAATCATCAGTTTAGAAACCCACCATGAAAGGCTTAATTCACGACCAATGGCGTGTTCTTTTCGCCATGCTGTTCTTAAATTTGTTTCCATTGTCGTGAGAATTTTCAAAGAAGTTTCGGGTAACAGCCAAACATCGGCTTGTAAATCCACCACTTTTTTGACAGCAGCGTGCACAATGATTGTATCATTGGTCATGATGATATTCTTTCTGTGAAGGGCTTGTGAGACTGTTTGTATGAGATCTTCAGAAGCTGTGCCTTCTTCATTATTGCCAAAAAGCGCAACATAGATGGTTGGATCTTTGCCTTTGCGATAAATAATGGCATCCTTAACACGGCTATCTGCGGACATGGCTATAAGTTTGTAATAGGGTTCTGTTCCGCTTCCCTTGCCACCACGGGCATGAAGTCTTATGCGTTCGCGATATCTCTCGTCACTTTCACCCTCCATGCGGGCAATTCCATGCCAGTTACCCAAAGCGTCAAGAGATTCACCGGTTGCAAAATCAAGAATATTGTTGCGAGCGGCTTCGTTAATACGTTGCCTTAAAAGCAGTTCTCGATAGCTAAAGGCTTCAATGACTTTTACGGCTGGATCACTTTCAAGAACACTATATCCGGGCAACAGTTCTTTTAAGTGGTCAAGAGCTGCTGCTCGTATTTCTTCAAAGGAAATTTCTGTAATGATTTCTGGTTTTGCAAGTGCTTCATTCATTTTATCAGCAATCCTTCCATGGTGATGGGCTTGCCTGAAGGCAAATAAAGACCTTCAAAGGACACAAGGAAACTTGCCCATTCTCATTCCATTTACAATCAATCTTGTTCAGTTTAAAACGTGGTTCCCACTTGTCTAAAGCCTCGGCAATAGCGGCATAAATACGAACAGCAAAGGCGTCATTGACCGGTGCATCAATGATATCTGCAACGTGTGAACCATAATCACGACGCATCACACGCGTACCAATGCGTGTTGATAAAATATCAAGGATGGATTGACGCAAATGTTCAATGCCAGTCAAGGGTTTTCCTGTGCTACGGTTCATTCCTATGTTCAATTGGGACCTCCTGTCATGGAGCCACCAAGAACAACACCACCGTGAACATGGGTTGCTCCTACATTGGTGCCGTTATGGGTCAAACCACTTGAATTCATGGCAACATTGCGAGCAGAATGAAGAGAGAGACTCTCATTGGAATGAAGTGAAACATCACCACCAGCCTGCAAAGAGATGTTGCCCTTTGCATTGAAATTGATATCGCTTTGTGAAACAATTTTTATACCTTCTGGTGCGGTAAGTTCTAGCTTGCCACCATCACCTTTAAGAGACACGCCATCCGCAATTGTGAGAATGAATTTTCCGCCTGATTTGATCTGCATGCTATAGCTGTTTTGTTCATCATCATATTCAAGGATGGTGCCATCGGGATAAATTGTTCTATGAATATTGCCTTTATCGGCTGCTTGATTAGCATCGGTATGGATAGAACCAACAATCACCCCTTGCGCTAAATCCCCTGATGATGCAACCACCACCACTTGTTCTCCAACATCCCGTCCTTCATAAGAGCATGTTTTACCGGCGCGGGCTTGGGTATCTGGAATCCAGTCACTGATAAGATTGCCGCTTTTTACCCGATAGCGTGCATTTTTATGGTCGACATGGCTAATTGTGCCCACCATAACCATATTTGCGAGACGTCTTTTTAAATCGGTGATGTCTTTATCGCGCCGCTCAAGCATGGGGGACCTCGATTTTATGATATTTGTCTTCATTGCCCACGCCTGTTTGTGGTGTAATCCTCAAGAAAGGTTCAATAGGTTTTGCGCTTGCACCATCTTCTTGTGTTTCAGGGGAGGGGATATTGGTCACATAAGTGACTTCAAAGGTTAAAATTGCCCCATGGAGTGCTAGAGCACCATTATCGCCAAAGGCAAAAGCAATATTTTGCAGGTGGCATGTTTCCACGGTGTTATTGAGATTGGGATTGGCGTAGAAGATCTCTTCAACCTCCCATGCTAATTGGTCGACAAAACGCGCACCATCTTCTTGTGTCGCATAACATTCAACATCCACGGTTAAGACACGCCGCCTTACTGCATCATCGTAGCCATCTTCAATCGTTTCGCTTTGTGTTGAGATATTAATTGCCGGTGTGTTCTCAACGGAAAAGTTGAAATCACGCATATTAAACACATTGTCACCAGCCGTTGTCTTTGCTGCCTTGATCAGTGCAACAAAACTTTCTCTTATCGTCTCTCTCGGATGCATAAAAGTTCCTGTTTAATTGATGCCATTTTTATTTGCTTCCTCTTCGTCTTAAAGAAGAAGTTTTACAGTGTTACGGATAATCAAAATGCTGTTTTACTGTGCCGCTAAGAAAAGATGCCTCATTGTTTTACCTCCCTTAAAACAAGCTTATACATACCGGATTCTGAAGCTTGGACATCGGTGACAACGAAGCGCTCTTGAGTTGTCTCTTCAGTGTTTTCAGGGGAGAGCACCACGACACTATCATCAGCTTTTGGTGGCAATCCGCCAATATCATTGATACAAAGATCAAGTTCTTTTCTTGGAATTGTTGTCGGTATTCTGCCACCAGCATCCGATTCAGAATGTTTGATGCCGTAAATTGCTGTAATCCGAAAAGATTGTTGATTGTCCTTTCGCGTATAGATGACGGGCTGCCCAAAGGTGTTGCGTACCTCTTTTACCATTTTGTTAAGCAGCCCGTGCCATAGCATGTTATTTCCCTCCAATGACGGCTTTGAACAGCATTTCAGGACGTGTGCAAATGTAAAGCGGATAGCTGTAGACTTCAGGCTTTACCCATGCATTACGGTCATGGTCGACGATTAGCATCGTGTAGAGAGGTTTTCCAACCGTGTTGGCAAAATCTAAGCTTTCACCAGGTGCAAAGGTTTTCTGGAATACACCAGGCGCATTAACAGGAAAGAATTGACATTCATCAGGCTTAATTCCTATCGCACGCTTTGTCCCAGCCTTTGCACTCACATTATAGTTATGAATACTGCGATAATTGATAAAGGTCACACCGGCAAAGTCAAAACTGCCAAAGCTCCCCGTACCAAGAGCACTTGGTGTTGCAACACCTCCTGCACTATTGAGTGTCTGAGCTAAGGCTGTGTTTAAATAGGTTTCACGAATGGTTTTATGGTTTTTTAGTTTGGAAAAGAATTCATTCCCACAAAGTCCAATAATCCGTGAACGGTCAGAGAACGCTCCTTTTGAAGCTTCAATCATTCTCATAATGACCTGATCAACATTATCAGCAACATTGGTTGTTTCATTCTCCAGTTTAAAGTCAATCGGCTTTGGTGGGGTAATTTCCCATTCCTTGTACCAATCGACAATCACCGAACCATCAGCATCAAGGACAACACCTTGAACAGCCCCAAGCTGCATATTTTCCCATGTCAATTCGATTTCAGAAATCAGTTTCTTTTGTTTTCTGGCAATATATTTCATTGCCGTCTCTAACTGATCTTCTGTGCCAAATTCACGCCGGTTTTGGATTTCTTCTGATTTCACAGTATCACTTTTGGCAATACGGGTTGTTTTGAAAAACCGAAGATTGCGACTGTCTCTGTCACCTTCTGCTAAAGGGGCTCCGCGTTCACTGGTTTGAATAAGCGAAAATGTATTATCACGCCGTTCAATACCAACCACTGTGGTGCTGGTTTCAACTTCTTCAAAAAGATTAAGAGAGCTTACAAGACCCGGTTGAAACTCATAGTTTTCAATCGCTTTCATCATTGTAATGCTTGAGAAAGCATCATGTTTAAAAAAATTCATATCCATGTGCGTATTCTCCTATCGCAACAGAATTTTATTGTTGTCTTCTAAAGACTGAATAGCTGCCATTTTTTCTTGCTCGAGTATTGCATCGGGCCATATCAGTTCAGAAGCTTTTACAGTACTCAAACGCGCTGTAATGACGGCACGTTGTTCTTCACCTGTTGCATCAACAGTGGCATAAGAAATCCCTGCGGGCACCGCACTGCCATCGGATGCTGCCGGATTAAGAGGGACATATTTTTCCGTTTTTGTTATCTTTCCCATGACAGTCCCCGCCTCAATGAAGGCTCCTGATGCAAATACCACTTGTTCATTTGACATGTCAGGGTCGTAGCGCCCAAGATAAGCGCCATTGCGAACATCTTCATAAATAATATGACTCATTTTATTACCTTCCAAATTGATTGCCATTTTGTATGAATTTTTGCCTTGCTCTCTCCATCAGCATGAGGAACATAAGGCGATAGTTTTAAAGAGGCGCTTTGAGAGCTAGCCTCTGTCAAGACGCACTGGCGTGCTTTCTCGATACTCATACCGTTTTTAATAGCCTTTGCGGCATCGAAAGAAACCCCTAAGCGCTTTGCTTGCCTTTCAAGGGTTGTCAGGGCTTGAGCGCGCTTTCTTTCTTGTTCAAGGATGGCTTTTATGTTTTCGCGCTTGTCCTCATTGTCTTCATCCTCCTCTTCGTCTTCGTTGTCGTCAAAGATTTCGGCGTTTTTATCGATGTCGTGATCATTTTCATCCTCTTCTTCATCGAGGATGTCGACAATCTCTTCATCATCTTCTTGTTGGGCGCGATATTGTGTGCGTGCCATGTGTTTTGTCCTTCTTTTGCTGTTACTGTTGGGTTTGGTGAGATGAAATCCGTTAAGGATTCCAAAGCTTGCGCAAGAGTGCCTTGCGCATCTGCTAATCCAAGCGCGATAGCTTGGGTGCCTATAAAAGTTTCTGCCTTTGTGTCACGAATAGCATCAGTATTCAGGGGTCTGTTTTGCGCAACCCAATCGACAAACATCTCGTAGAGCAGGGCGCAATCTGCTTGCATTTTGTTAAGCGCTGTATCAGCCAATGGCTCGTGGGGATTACCATGAACCTTGTGATCACCTTCAAAGACAAAGGTCCATTTAAACCCCTGTTTTTCATCGGCGCTTGATTGGTCAAGATGCGCACAAACCACCCCAATTGAACCGACAACGCCTGTGCGAGCTACCCAGATTTGCGAAGCGGAACAGGCAATGGCATAAGCAGCAGAACAGGCAAACTCATTGGCATGTGCCCAAATTGGTTTTTGATAGTGTTGTGAGAGTGCTTGGAATTCTTCAACCAAATCAAACACCCCGCCGGCTTCTCCACCACCACTGTCAATATCGAGCAAAACAGCTCGGACATCAGGTTGTTTAATGGCTTCACGAAAGGAGGCGCTTAAGCCTTCATAAGAGGTTAATCCTGAGAGCGCACCAAGCCATGCACCGCGGCGCACCAGTGTGCCATGAACAGGTAGGATGGCAACATTATTGCGCACCACGTAACTCTCAGGTGGTTTGAAAGATGCGCTATCCCCTTGCGAAAAAGCCTGAGGGGTAAACTTTTCTCCAGCAAAAAGACGCGGTGCAAGAGCATTAAGAATGACATCAAGCTTTGTCGAGGCAAGCATATGTGGAACACCAAAAAGCCGTGATACTAAAAACGGCATGTCAAGATTATTGGTCATTTTTGTGCGCCTCACTGCCTTGGTTGCTTTCATAAGTCTCAGAAGGATCTGAATCTGTGAAATTCGTCGTTTGATTTTCACCAGAGGGTGCCGCCATATCGGTATCAAAAGATAAACCACGGGCGCGAGCATCGGTGTGCTCTTCTTCAAGTTCGGCATGAATGCTGTCGATATCAAAACCCCGTTCGGCAAGTGCCATTCGTCGTGTTTTTAAACCGGCGCGAATTTCTTCTTTTTCTGCCGAGATATCTTTGTTTGGATCAATCATTTCAAGCGGGGGCGCAAAGCTTTCACATTGAAGCCATGGCAAGGGATTTTCTTCCCATCCCGGTAATTTTACGCATCCAGCAAGGACAGCCATTTCCACAAAGCGCTCCCAGACAATACGGTTGAATTGAAAGGCAATGATATGTTCGCGCCATTGTTTGACGTGACGTCTAAACTGAATAATGGAGGTGCGCACATTGGAAAAATTACCCCGCGTAACGTCTCCAGTGACAACGGCATAGGGCATATTGAGAGCCGAGCAAATTTTTAAAATATTGCGAAATTGAAAGGCTTCATAAGAACCACCAACTTCAACAGGATTTGAAAATTTTATCTCTCTATTCTCTCCTAAATAAAATGATCCACCTGGTTCAATGACAGGTAATTCGGATTCTTCTTCAACGTCTTTTTCGTTACGATTATCAAGTAATTTGGCGTCGTTTGGGGGATTTCTTGAGATAAATGCCGCGAAAAGAGCTGCTGTTCTTTTTCGATCAAGCTCTGCATCATCATAGGATTCCAGTTGAAAGATCTTTGTCATACTGCGTGTTATTTTAGGAGAACCGCGCAATTGTCCGGCAATACGGCGCTCTTTGATATGAAGGACCATTCTTGCGGGGATACGCACGCGCTCTTGGCTCTTAAATGCACTGTTTGCAGGGCAATCATCATAGGGGTGGTATTCCCAGAAATGATAAGCAACACGCTTGCCACTGGCATCAAATTCAATACCCATACGAATGTAATTGCCTTTAATTTCCGCAGGTCCATTGTAAGTGAGGTCCAGCATTTCGGTTGGATAGATTTGTAATTGAAGAGGCACCCCAGAGCGTCCATAAAGGTCAACATAATGCAGTCTTACAAAACATTCGCCGGTTAAAAAGACTTCTCGTGCAATTGTTGCTTGCAAACCATAAAAGCTCGCATCTTCATCATAATCTGCCTCATCAACCCATTGCCACCATAAGTCTAAAAGCTTTTTCTTTTCTTCTTGAAATCCTTCAATGCGAGGATAAGGTTTAATCCCATCACTCACAGCTGCGGAAACCCATTCTTCTGTTGCCGAGCCATAAAGAGATTCATTGTCATAAAGCCATCTTGAACGAGCAGTAATGGTTTCGCCGCATTCTTCAATTGCTTTATTGATGTGTTTTTTTGCGGGGTCAAATCCACCCATGCGACGGCTTTTGCTTGCAGCCTCAAAAGGCGGATTGTGTTGACGAAAAATTGTAAAAAAGCCCGTGAGTTTATTGATAAATCCAGCCATTAATAGCCTCGTGATATATTAAAATAGAAAACACGTGAACGCTTGCGTCCTTCAAGGTTTTCTATTTGTGTGTTCAGCATCTCAAGTGCTCTGCGAAGTTCCTCAACAGAACGGTTGCTTACTTGCTTATCGCCATGGCGGACGGATTGCGCACCCGAATAGAGAGCCTCTTCAATTTGTTCGCGCCGCCTTTTTAAACTTTCCAGTCTGTCAGTTTTGCTGTTTACTTGGTTCAAGTCTGTACACATAAATTACCTCCAATCCCCTTGCATATAAGGACTGATCACCATTCTAATTTTTTTCTTTTGAGGCTTTGTTGCTTGTAATTTTCTCAGAGAAGGAGAGGGGGAATGTCTTGATGTTGGCTGCTCTAAAGAGCCTTCAACTTTAAGTTTTTCCAAACGCTCTTCTAAGATATCAACTTCTCGATTAAGATTTATTCCTGCCGAAATTAGCCCCTGTAAAGCGGCATAAGCATAGACCCTACAATCCAAAGCCTCGTTTCTTGCTTTCTCACTTTTTTGCCATTCTATGCGCTTGAAGCCTTTAAAATATTTGATGACTTTTCTTTCAGCCGTGAGCTGGTCAAAATATTCCCGATCAAGGCTTTTATGAAAGTGTGTTGCACCAGCCCCCGATGCTTCAGGACCGGATTTTTTTAATCGTGCCGTGATAATATCTTTTGCTGCATCAACACCAACAATATAGAGATTAATCTGTCCTTTATTGTTTCTGCTTGGACGGCGTGGCCATACCGCACGCCATCCCGCCTGTCCTTTAATTCCCCAGATGCGTCGTCCTTCACGGGGGCGTACATAATTGTAAACGGCTTGTGTATGTCCACCACCGGTATCAATACAAGCCGCTGTTATTCTGATGCCATCTTTGTAACCAGGGTGTGACCAGCGTCTTGTCAGATATTCATCCAGTTGGTCCCATACTTCAAAAGAAGATGGATCACCGGGAATGACTTGATAATCAATGTGCCAGCTTTCTTCACCACGCCCCCATCCAACCACTTCAAGCTCTAAGCGGTCGTTTTGCACATCGATGCCGGCGGTCAATAACACGGCTTGCGGCGGTGCAATGGGATAATCTTCGCGTTTTGCATAGAGGCTATCAGGATCAACAACTTCACCTGTTCTGTCCTCCCATGGCTCTCCAAGCACTGTGTTAACAAAAGGTTGCAAAAGCGCTGGATCATCTTTCGCTTCTAAAAACTCTCTTGCGCATTCTCCCCACGTTAGCCAAGGTGAATAGAGTGCCGAAATATGATAAGAGCGTAAATTCGGTCTCGTTGATTCACTCGTAGGAACCCAGCACGCACCTCTTTCCTCACTCATGAGATCGGTTTTTCTGTGCTCGGCATGTTCATGACCACAATGGGCACAAACAAAAACAGCTTTTTCGGGGGCTCCTTTCGGCCACTTGATTTGCGACCAAACAATGGGCTGTAGAACCCCACACTTATCACAAGGGACATTGTAATATCTTTGATCACCAAGCACGAAATCTTTGGCAATACGGCTTGTGTCACGGTGTGTTGGCGTGGACAATTTAAAAATCTTTCTCTGCACAAAGGTTGAGGTACGTTTTTCGGCAATCATCACGGGATCACCTTCGTTATCCACACTGAGAGGATAGGCATCAACTTCATCCAAAATCAGATAACGAATAGGCATGGAACGCAAACCAGCAGCACTGTTTGCTCCTGTAAGCATCAATGCTCCCCCATCAAATTCTTTCGAAAACATTGTATTTCCGCTGTCTCGTGCACGGGCAGGGGCAATGCGTTCACTTAAAACAGGGCTTGCCATAATCATTGGATCAAGACGCGTTTTTGAAAGTTTCTTCGCGGTCTCGACTGTTGGCATCACATAAAGAGCGGGTCCCGGACTATAATGAATAGCATAACCGCAGAAGTTCAATCCTGCTTCAGACATTCCGATTTGCGCTCCTTTCATGACAATTGTTGTTTCAATTGGCATGTAAGAGGAAAGGTTATCCATGATTTCGCGCAAATAAGGGGTACGCTTTGTTCTCCATAATCCAGGCTCTGCACTTGCTACGGTGCTAAGGTATCTATTCTTATCCGCCCATTGCGAAACCGTGTACGGTGGATCTGGTTGTCGTGCGTCATTGGCATAGGCGAAAAATTCTTTGATTGCATTTTCATCCATTATTCGTTTCTTGCAAGATTTCTAACTCCGGAGAATGAGGATCATGAAAAGGCACAGGAATGTTAACTGCCTCAAGCAAAGCTGTTCTCATGTAATAATCAATGGCACCAATAAGGCTAGCAGCATCACATCCCACTTGTGCTGCAATGCTTGCACCGAAACGGTGAGGAAATTTTAACATAGCATCACGGTGTGCTCTTCCAAATTCACGCGCTGCCTTTTTCATTTCTTCACGGTCAACCGTTGTTTCGCGTAACTTTTCCAGAGCAATCTTCTCTCTTTCAAGCGCAACTTGCATTCGCTCCAATTTGATCTTGTATTCGTTGGCTCCATCTGTTGAGGTTTGTTTGATCTTTGTCCGCCGTTGTCCATCAGGTGCTAAAAGTGAAGCAGTGCGCTTTGTAGGATTCTCATTCCATATCGCTGTTGCAAGGGTTTCATTGACAGAACCATCTTCAAAAAGAGCAGCATCAAATTTGCCTGTTTTAATCCGAGAAACCACCGCATTATGCGACACACCCATCTTCTTGGCAAAAGCGCGAACAGAGAGACCCTCACGATGCTTCTTGTTCATTCAAAATTTCTCCTTGCCTTCTTCTATGCCCGAAGAAGTAAGACGGCGTATCAGGATAAAGAGAGTTTTACATCACAAACTGAAAAACAAGCTATCAATGGGATAAGGAAACATTTCACATATTGTACAGTACACATATTGAAATCGTTATTTATCAATGGGTTATGTGTACAATGTACAGTCAATTTAAAAAATTCTAACGCTAGCGATAGTTCGCGCTGTCCTGCCCCGCAACACTCCCAACCCGCTGGAAAGTACCTTTTGCATTGATTTTATTGAATTTTTTATGGAAAAAGCCAAAGTACAAGTGATAATTTGCTTTAAAAATTACAATTAAAGTGAGTAGTGTGTTTACATAGCTTAAGAACATTATTTCTTTTTCCTGTTAGCGGCATATTCTTGACGGTCAAGTTGTCTCTGGATATTTTTGATTAATCTCTCATTGGCATATTGTGTAATAGTATTTGCAATTTCTGGCTTGGACATTACTCCAGCAATTGATGGTCCTTCTTGTTTTGCAATAGGGAATTGATCACCATCCACTCTTTGAAAAACATTACCGTGCATCTTTTTTAATTCAACACGCTTTGGAAAACTCCCTCCCTTGATAAAAGCATGGGGTAAGATTTTTTTCTTACCAAACATTGTATAGGTCACACCGTGTTTTGTTTCTCTTGCTTTAAAAAATTTAAGAGGTATCGGTGTTCCAGAGCCAATGATATCTGTCTCGAGAAGCTGTGCTGTAGCCTTTCCTTTAATATAAACACCTTTCTTGATACGCTTTGATTTTGCTGATGTAAGTTCAGAAACTTTCTTTTCGGCAAAGCGCTCCACTTGTTTTGCTGCGGTATTTACAGCATTACGCAAAGCCCAATTAAGGCGTGGTGCTTGAAGATTTGTAAAGGTATCTTTCATTTGTTGAAGATACCATTTTTGGTGGATAATTAATTTCAACTTCTAAGCCTTTTTTGGAGTAGATGTTGCTGGCTTAGAAACTTTAGATGTTTTGGTTTGTTTGGGTGTGGCTTCCTCTACCACTGCTTCAGTTGATGTTTTGACATTTTCATTTTCTTCTTTTTCAACCTTTTCACTTGTCTTATCAGGCTTTGCATTTGTTTTGCTTTCAACAAAAGGTTTTGCAGCATTGGCACGCTTGAGACGAGCATAGACCTGATTAGAAATTTCAACAAATGGGGTATTTTGTGTAGAAGGTTCAAAACGAACGGTGCTTTTATTGTCGCCAACGACACAGATTGGTTTAGTGATGACAGCTTTCATTATTGCTCCTTTTGAGGAATGATTTAATGACATCATGCGTCAAATATTGCTTTTTACGATTTGAAAGAATGGACAAGCAAGAATTACCAAGAAAACAGGGCTTTTTAGCCCTGTTTCAAGTCTACATCTTACTAAATTTTGGGGAACATTTTTGAATTTTAGACACAATACGACTAGTGCCGTGCCGTCATAAAATACGATTTTTTACACGATGTCAACAGAAAAAATCATCATCTAGTATTTTTTTTATTTTTTTAATCAAAATCTGGTGTTTTTAGAAAGAAGTTACCATTCATATTCAAGATACCGCTTGACGACTACCGGTTTTGCGTAAAATGTTTGTGAAGCGCATTAAGTACAATACAGAGTGAATTAACAAGATGCGGTAGCATTTGATCTTCTATAACAAGATATTGTAATGCAGCATAAAAATTGTGTTGGCGATATAGATATTGTGCTTCTTTGATAATCTCTTTCATTTTTTCATAACAATCAGTTGCTCTTTCAATCCACCGTTTTTGTGCTTCTCCATTTGATGAAGGAGTAAAATCATCATAAACAGCACTAGGTAATACTTTTGCACAGAGGTAATTGTTTCTGATTTGGAGATACTTTTGTGCAGCCTCATATTGATCTTGATTGAGTTTTCCTTGTAAATAAAGCCGCCCGATATAGGTACCGGAAAGCGGATTTTTGGCATCTTCTATGGACAAACCAAAGCGTTTAGCACGCATTTCTATAGCCAATTGATCAACAGGTTTACGCGGTGTTTTTGCTCTTGAGATGCGTCCATTTGGTTCTCTTACACATCCCTTAATTCGTGGACGACCACGTTTTGCTCGTTTCTTTTTCTTTGTCATATTTTTCAATCAGAATGGAATAGCATCATTGACAGGTTTTCCATAATCAGCAGCTCCTGAAGTAGCAGCATAACTTTGAGCAGTGACAGGTGAAGGGGTAGGGGATGCAGATTGCTCTTTCTTTGCATCAAGTAAATACAATTCACCTTTGAATTGTGGCAAGACAATCTCTGTTGCAAGATGTTCGCCACCATTTCTATCTTTCCATTTGCGGGTTTGTAATTTGCCTTCTACATAGACCTTTGAACCTTTATTGAGATATTGAAGAGCAATTTTTGCCAGATGTGGATTAAAAACCACAACAGAATGCCATTCCGTTTTGTCGACTCTTTGATTGGTTGCCTTATCAGTATAGCTTTCAGAAGTTGCCATACGAAAATTGACCACCTCAGTACCATTATTCATTGTTTTGCTTTCGGGATCAGCCCCCAAATGCCCAATTAAGATCACTTTATTCAGCATGTTTTTTTACCTTAAATTTGCACCTTTTTTATACATATAAAATTTTAACATGATTTGTATATTTTTTTCAATCAATTCAAAAGGATATTATTATTTTTTAACATATTAAATTATGTTTTATAGCACTCTTTAAAATAAAGATCGATTGATACAGGTGCATGGTGTATAGTATCAAGTTCTAAGAGTTAATATCTACTCTGTCTTAAATCCTACTTAGCTTCTCCGGCTTTTAAGCTTTTCAAAAGACAAAACTTCTATATAGGTAACTTCTATATAGGTTTTGTAGTTCTTATGGTAACCAAAATATCGCATACCATCGTTTGTTTTAGTTAAATCCAAAAACCTGCAAGACCTTCTCATATTTTCAGTGAAATCGCAGACAATATAGCAAAATACAGGAATATTTTGAGATGGTGGTATTGGATATCCATCCACTGTGAAAGCCTCACCTTTATGAACTTTTTCTAAATAATCAAAAACATGCGTAACTGGGCTTTTATCCATTGGGTCTATTTCATTTTCTGTTGGTTGTTCGATATTTACGATTATAATGGATTCAAGTGGAAAAGACTTGGTTTCAGAAACTAAAAAAGGACCGTCGTATATATACTTAAAGTCATAAAAATCAGTTTTTATAAAACCATTATTTTTTTTCAGATGGACATCAAGCATATCAAGGAGAACCTTAGTATTTCCATCAGATTGAGGTGTTAATTTGTTCACTGAAGTCTCCTGTAGAGATAACGAAAACTCTATCAAAATCAAAAATTTTACTATGGCTTTTTAATGGAGCACTGTAGGGTGTAAATAGATATATTTATCAAACTGCGTGTACGCAAAATAAGAAAGAATACACAAACTAAAAGAGAATACCAAAGAGCAATATCTGAGTACCAAAGTACACTATCCAATGAAAAAGAAAGCTTGTGCTCTACGTACTGAGAAATGACGGGCAAAGAAACCGTTTCTTTGTAACTATTTGGAAAAAGTAAAACGACAAGCGCTAAAGTCATGAGCTTTAAGAGCCTATGCATATATTGTTGTAAATCACGTGTTAATCTCTGCCAACCTGTTGTATTGCCGCATTTATATTTTGGATTGTTTTGTAATTCATAAGGAATATGAGAATTGCATAAAATTGCAAAAACAATTGTTACTATTACCAAAGAAACAGACGCGAATGTCAAAATAGTCTGAATAAAGTCAATATTTTTTCTTATTCCTAAAAAACATAAAAATATAAAACTTATAACGCCCAACAAGGCTCTTAGCTGCTTATCTGTAAACATATTCATTTCCTGTGTTTTTTGATAATTTTTTGATCTCTCTGTTAATTTCATCTATGAGGGGCTCGTAATTCAGGACGCTTTTAGGCACTCTACCGCCATAAACCCATGCTTTCACTTGCGCTTTGGTACTGTAATCTGCATTTTCTGGTATTTCATGATATTGCCCACCATCAAATTCCTCATATTCTCTTGCGCCATCTTCATATTCATAAAGGTTATAAAAATACTCTGTAACCCCTAATCCCCATGGTGCATGCCCTCTTGCTGTTGCAACAAACTTTTTTTGCGGTTGTTTACGCTTTGTTAAAAAGAGATCTTTAAAAATTCTCATGCTTTTATTCCATAATTTTACCACTTGGTCTATTTGCCTCAAAATTGACTGTACAAAGTGTTTTTAGATTTTTATGTGATCAACATCAAAAAATCTCTAAATCGCTTTGTAATGTGCCTTTTTATCGATTTAAACACATATCTAATCACAAAATGATCAGCATTTTTCACTATTTTGCTATCTCGTCTTCAAGACCCTTTAAAACTTCACTCAGCTCTTTTTGAAGCTTTTCTAAGCGCTCTGGTGCTATAGGTGTCTCTTTTTCCTTGTCCTGTCTCTCAGTCCTTTGAAGGTACCTAAGTATTTGATCGACACTCATGCGTATACCGTTTTCAAGCCTTTCACAGTAACCATAAAAATCGGCTGTTGATGGCATAAAAGTTGCGTTTAAACCTTCTGCTTTGCCTTTCAAAGCGTTCTTTGTTGCCGTTTGCAATGCCCAGCTGCTTATACCGTCCAGCGTGTAAAAATACGCAAGTGCTGTTGATTTTTCATCATATTCTGATGGGCTTTTGAGACCATTCGACAACACAAGATACGTGGTTTTGATTTCCTCTTCCGTTGCTTTGTTTTCAAGTTTTTTCAACGCATCATTGGCTAATGAGGTAATTCTCTCCGCTTCTGCAATCGAGGGTTTTTGTCCCGGTAACCAAAGGAATGGTGGTTCTTTCATCGTCCTCGAATAAAAACTTGTACGCACTGTCTGAATTTTTGATATCGGACATGTATTGTGCAACTCGATAAGATTTGCCACGCTGGTGTTCTGTTTGTGAAATATTGGGTTTTCCATAGTTTCTTCCTTTCTTTAAATCATCGATAGCCGTTCGCACCCAATTGCGCCATGTTGCTTGCCAATCCGCTTTGCGCGCATCCTTGCCTGCTTTGGCTTTCCAAAAATCTCTAAACTTTGCGATTTCGACTTTCACGCGCTCTGGAGGCAAGCCCTCTGCAATTGCGAAATCATAATCCGGTTCAAAATCGTCCGGTAATCGACAGCCGCGGTCAGTTCTAGACGGCTTGGCTTTTTTGGGAATGTTTTCTTGCTCGTGAATAGCAGGTTTATCCTCTGCCACCGTTTCGATTGCATCTGCTCGCTTTTCGCAATCATGGTCTTCTGAAGGCTCGTCAACCTGTTTGTTTGTTTCTAAATCTTCAAAATCGTTTTCTTTTTTTGCTAACACGATAGTGTTAGTTTTTTTATTATAACTGTTAATGTTATTGTTTATGTTATATATATAGGCATCATCAAGCATATCATAAGCATCATGCTTAGCATCCTTAAGCATACTTTTAGCATCATGCTTGACAACTTTAGCATCATTTTTAGCATAATTTTCAGTATTTTCAGGGGCTTTAGCATGATCACAAGCATCATTTTTATGTTTATTCCATCTTGCTATCGCTGCTTTTTGTGCTCTCTCTGATAATCTCTTTGATCGAGATGTTTTTGATACCTTATCTAAATTCCCATTAGAGTTGTTGAATTCTTCTTCAACATCTAAATTCCATAAGCGACCATCTTCCAGACGTATGATATGCCCCATACTTAATAAAACGTCTAAAGCTTTCACAAATGTTTTTACTGAATAACCAGTGTAATGAGCTAAAACTTTAAGATTGTTTACAAGGGGCTCTCCAGTGTGCAACATTTGCAACCGCAGGCGCATATAAACATTACCTTCAATTGAAGGTAAACAAGCGAGATTAATTACCCACTTATCTGCAAACAGCCTCGTCCACGGTAATTTACTAGACATGCGCATCCCCTTCTTTCATTAAATATAAAATTGCTAAAGCATCTGCTTCATTATCATCCTTAGGTTTGTGTCCCTTTGCACACATCGCCTTAATCATTTCTTCTTTTGAAGCATTTCCTTTTCCTGTCGTTGTCTTCTTAATTGTGCCAACAGGGATGCCTTCATAAGCTATCTGATGATATTCACACCAAGCTGCTAATGTTGCTAACAAGCCACCGTAAACATGCGCTGCATCTGTACCAACATGACGGCGCACCTCTTCAAAATACACGGCATCAATACTACCGGCTGTTGATTTCATTTCTGTAAGCCATTGCTTAAAGCGCAAATAACGCATACCCCCGCCTTCAAAACGGCGTGATTGAAAATTGATCGTGCCACTAAAGATGTGACCATCTACACCACGTATAGCCCAGCCCGTTTTGGTACCTAGATCAAGACAAAGAATTGTATGAGACATCTAAATTACCAGTACTTACTTCTCATTAATCTTGTGTTTTAAACTCTCAATCTCAGCATCTAATTCCTTAAGGATTTTCCTCTTTTTTATGACGGGTTGCGCAGAAGTATACACCATGTGAATCGGTGCAACTAAAAATATAAAAACCATCATTGCAGTAAAAAACACTACATTTATTGATATGAATAAGTAGAGTATTAATTCACCTAGATTCATGTTCCCACCCCATTCTTAAAGATACGCATTTTCAAATCGTGTAAAATTTTCTGTTTTTTCGAAATGATCTCATGGAGTTTATCATTCTTTTTGTCTAATATTTCCGCGACAACAACGGAGATTATAACTAAATCAGAGATCACAAATACAATACCTAAAATTATCTCTGTCTCACTCATCTTTTTTCCCTCACTTTCTTTTCTTCTTATGGGATGGCGTTTTAACCACTTCACTACGCATCTTTAGATCTTGTTTCAGTTTTTCAATTTCCTCATCGCGTGCTTTAAGCATCTCACCATACCACTCAAGATCTTGTCTCAATGCTGTAATAGTCTCATCTCGCTCTTTTACCGCAATATTCCGATCACTAACTGTCTTTGCCACGTTTTTTAAAGCTTTACTCATTGCCCATGTGTATTGTTTATCAACAGCTTTCATACTGTTTTTTAAAGTTATGAGCTGCTCTTTAAGCGCTTTAACTTGGTCACGATAATGCAATGCAAAACGAAACATCACCCCGCTAAAAAGCAACACTATAAACATCAAGAATGCTGCCGCTAATAAAATCTCACTAGCATTTAAACGCATTGTCATCTCTGTCCATTGCTCTTAACGCGGTCATCATGACCTATCTGTTTTGCTTCGCATTCCATTAAGAAAAGAAGGCAACAAACCGCATGTGCCAAATGTGATAAACCACTCTCGACATCTTTATCCTCTCCACCAAACCATGTTAATAAATGACGTGAAGCAGCTCCATACAAACGGCTCCAGTTCATGCCATGACGCCAATTGTTAGCACTGTATTTGTTTGCTCCAAACTCTAAAACACGACCAATATCAAGCAACGTTAGTGGTGGAATAAGATCAACACGCGGTTTACCAATATCATTCTTATGTGCTTTTAAAACCATGATTATCCCCCTACTGTGCGTGTTATATGTATGCACCATGATGGCGCACAATTAATTTGATCTCTTTTAAGAGTGTGAATTGGGTTGGTGTGATGTGCTACGTTGTTTGCGCGATTTTACACGAACAGACAAATCATCAACAAATGCGGATGTTGAAGACAATTTTTCTACCTCCAACAAATTTTGCAAACGTTCAGGATAGAAAAAATCTTCCGGACGCAGGTCGATGTTATGTTGATCGGCATAGTTTAGAAGTATTACTTGATATTTAGCCGGAATTATTCCACCCTTACCTTCCCGTTTTTCAAGAGGATAAGCCCATTTTCTAACCACAATAACATTGCGATTAATAATATTAGCAACCTTTTGATATCCACCAAGATACGCAATTATAAATTTTGCTGTTTCTGTATATGTTTTTATCATGGCAATAAAATACGATATAAGTAACTTTTAGTCAATACGATAAACGTATTTTCTTATTTTTTAATATTGTAAGGTTTTTTAAAATGAGAAATAACTTAAGTATGGTTAAGCAAAGAGAGCTAAAAATTTGGATAAAGCAAGAGCTCGACAAAATGGGCCGCGGAAGTCAAGCAAAACTTGCAGCCCATCTTGGAGTGCGTAGACCAGCTATATCTAATATTGTCAATCTTGATCCCAATAAAGAAATGAGAGACGTTAAAGCTGATGAACTTGTAAAGATTATGGAGTTTTTTAAAGATTCCTCACCTGTTTCCGGATTATGTTCTGATGATTTTCTTTATTTGTATTCTCAAGCAAATGATTCTGAAAAAAAGATTGTTGAGGATCTTTTAAAATCTTTGCTCGCAGCACGAAATCCATAAAAGCTCTTTTTTCGCTTTCAGTTAACTTATTTAGCATTGAAGATAGCCGCTTTTTTCTTTTAATTTCCAACATAACGTCCCCGTTTATATTTAATGATAATAATCATGTGGATTATAAACATAATAAATTACGTTTATCGTATTTTTTTTCTTGACAAGTTATTACGAAAAACGTATTGTATGTCCATAAACCAAACATAAGAGATCGCCAAGAGGCGTCAGGGAGGAGAAATTATGGATAAGCCAATTCTTATTAATTCCGATGAAATTTTATTAGTTGTATGTGATGATGAACACATTGGGCATTCGGGTCCACTTGATGAAAGCCAAGTTTTAGAAATGATTGACGAGGCAGATGATGCCATAAAAATCTTTCGCATAAATCCTTCTGAAAACAGTTGCGAAGATATTTCTGAAGATATCGCAGAAGCATACATAAAAGAAAACAGAGAATTTCTCGATGAGGACAGTAAGGTTCATTATTATGTAGGTGAAAGCGCTGCCTACGATAGTCTTTTAGAAGAAATTGCAGACGAAAAATATAATGATGAAGTCTACGGTACTTATGAAGAGCAGCACCGCCTGACTTTTTGGGATGTTATTCCAAATTATCCAAACTATTAAGGGCGTTTTTAAAAACGCCTCCTTTTCTTTCTTTCAAATATCATCACAAATGGAGCACAGGCATGCATAATCTTGTCACAACAGCAGAAAGTACTTTTAACAACGAAGCTATTCAAACCATGTCTAGTGTTGAAATTGCAGAGTTGTGTAGTAAACGGCATGACCATGTTATGCGCGATATCAAGAAAATGCTTGAAGAATTATACTATGAAGGGGGTCTCCCCAAATTTGGGGGGACCTATTTAGACACACAAGGTAGACCTCAAAATTGTTATAATCTTCCCAAGCGCGAATGTTTAATCCTCGTCTCAGGTTACAGCACAGCATTACGAGCAAAGATAATTGATCGGTGGCAACAATTAGAACAGCAAGTAGTGGCACCGCAAATCGATTACTCTAGTCCACAAGTCATGTTAGGGGTTTTAAATTATCTCAAAAATGAGAATGAACAAAAAGACAATATGATTGCAGAATTAAAACCAAAAGCAATGGCTCTTGAAAGTTTACAACGCCATGATGGTCTTTTCGGTCTTACTGAAGTTGCTAAAATACTCGAAATGCAACCAAAACAGTTCATTCTCTTCTTACAGCAAAAGGGTTGGGTCTATCGACGCATGGCAAATGGGCATCTGTTGCCTTATCAAGACAAAATCCAAAAAGGTCTGATGGATTGTCCTACCATCACTATTCAAACGTCTGGCGGAATAAATAAAGTCATTCCTTCGGCAAAAATCACAACAAAAGGCATTGGTGTGCTTTCTCAAGAAATCAAAAGACAAAGCGTGCATTAAGGGGTGACCATCATGGAAAAGAAATACGAATTCACTGATGCAATCGATATAGTTTATAGGCGTGTGTTTGCTAATTTTTTATTTGACAAGATAATGTCATTATGTCTATTGTCGAATCAGGTGCCTGAAAAACACCTTAAGCAAACAGCGGATAGATTGCCGAAACAATCTTTCTTCCGCACATTAAAGGCTTTGACTCGTTGTATGCTACATGCATATAATGCTCTTGTCGGGTGTGGTTATGCTATACAATACCCTTTATGGGGAAAGCATAACGACGGACTGTTTGCCGTGTTTTTCAGCACCCGGCACTTTTAAAAGTGTTAATGAAAAACGTCTAACAAACAGGAGTTCATTATGAACATTCTCATAACAATATCGGAAAAAATTATTGACCGTGAAATCGTCAAAACCGTTAATGCACGTGAATTACATACGTTTTTAGAGGTAGGTCGTGATTTTACGACATGGATTAAAAACCGTATCAAAACATATAAATTTGTTTGTGCAAAAGACTATATTTTAACGTTCCCCAAAACGGGGGAACGTCAAAATGTAAGTATGACAGAGTATCATCTTACTTTAGATATGGCAAAAGAACTTTCAATGGTTGAGAGAAATGAGAAAGGCAGACAAGCTCGTCGATATTTTATCGAGTGTGAAAAGAAACTAAAAAGCCAATCTGTTGATTATGATAGTGATACACGCTTTGATGATTTTAATTATCTTCGCCAATATGTTTTGACAAATTATTCTAAAATTATGGGTATAATTTTTGGTCGTCTTTTAAAGATAGATGAAATCGAAAAAGAGCTTGATCATTACAAATCAGTCACAAAAGAAGCCAAGCGCATTTTAGCAAGATCTGTTGTGAAAGCTGCTTAGTTTATAATGTCATCTCCTCGTCTTTAAAGACGGGGAGGTGGTCAATATCACACAGCCTTCTAACAACAATCATTTTAATACAAGCGTGATTCACGCAACAGGTGAGTTGCACGCTAATGGAGGAAATAAACCATGGAAAAGAAATACGAATTTACTGATGAAATCGATATAGTTTATAGGCGTAAGGTTCGCCGTATTCGTGCATTGAAAAATTTTGGTGATATTAAAGCTGGTGATTTAGGCGGTTTTATAGAGCATGAAGGCAATTTAAGCCATGAGGGGGATTGTTGGGTTGGGGACAATGCTTGTGTTTCTCATAGTGCTAAAGTTTGCGGTAATGCAAGAGTATTTGAAAAAGCACGCATTGCAGACAGAGCATATATTAGTGACAATGCACATGTTTTTGGAAATGCTTGTGTTGAATCTGAAGCATGTATTTTAAATAAAGCAAAAGTTTACGGAAAAGCAGAAGTCTTTGATAATGCTATGGTTTGCGATAATGCACAAGTTTTCGGTAATGCGGTAGTTTGTGGCAAGTCTCATATTTATGGTTATGCACAAGTTTACAACAAAGCACGCGTTCACGACCAAGCTAAGATTTATGGCAAAGCACGTGTTTACGGTCAAGCCAAGGTTTATGAGAAAGCACGTGTCTATAATAATGCAGAAGTTTATGAAAATGCAAAAGTTAAGGGTAGGGCAGAGGTTTACGCTCTTGGAAAGATTTATGGAGATGCATGTGTTTGTTGGAACGCATGTATTGGCGGCAATCAGTCCATTTCAACTGGAGAAAAAACCATATGAAAAAATACGAATTTACAGGTGAAACAATAGAGGTTTCTAGTAGAACTCTTCGCCGTATCCGTGCATTGCAAGACTTTGGTGATGTAAAAAAAGGAGATTTAGGCGGTTGGATAGAAAGGAAAAAAAACCTCAGTCACGAAGATAATTGTTGGGTTGGAGGCGATGCTAAGGTTTATGGTGATGCTCAGATTTATGGTGATGCCGATGTTAGCGGCGATACCTATGTTTATGGCAATGCTAAAGTTTATGGTAGTGCTTGCATTTATGACGCAGTCAAGATTTTTAGAAATGCTCAGGTTTGTAGATTGGCTCTCATTTGCGGAAACACGAGAATTCCTCAAGACATAAAAATTTAGCAACAAACAACAACCATTTTAACAAAAGCGTGATTCACGCAACGGGTGAATTACGCACTAATCAAGGATTTCAATATGAATAACTCCCCCTTAACAACAATGGCAAATAAATACGGTTTCTCTCATGATGAATTTAGAAAAACCATCATCAAAACTTGTATCAGTCATAATTTTACTGATGAGGAATTCGCTGCCTTTATTTCTGTTGCTAACACTTATGGACTTAATCCACTTACAAAAGAAATATACGCTCTCCCTAAAAGAGGTGGTGGCATTATTCCCGTGGTCTCTATCGATGGATGGATTAAGATCATTAAATCTAATCCAAAATTTGATGGTATGACCTTTCAAGATCAACTTGATAAAGATGGTAATCTCATTGCTATCAAATGTGCTATTCGTCTCAAAGACATTAAAGACCCTATCGAGGTCACTGAATATCTAGCAGAATGCAAACAAAAGACAGACACTTGGCAAAAATACCCAGCACGTATGTTGCGCCATAAAGCCACTATACAATGTGCTCGCTATGCTTTCGGTTTTTCAGGCATTTATGAAGAAGATGAAGCTGCTCGTATGAATAACACCATACAAGCTCCTTCCGTATCTCATGAGATGCTTATGCAAATCAGGCAATTAATGGAACAAACTCTAACAGAAGAAAAAAAAGTGCTCTCTTTTATAAAAGCAAACAGTCTTGCCGATATGTCTGAAGAACAAGCACAAACAGTTTTAAACGGTTTGAAGAAAAAACAGAACTTACAAATCATTGAAACGCAGAAATTACCATCTCAACAACAAAACGACGTTCCTATACAAGATGCAGAATATATTCACATCCAAGATATCGAATATGCACAAACCAACCAAGAACAAACAGCGGCGGTGTGATATGGAACAAAGATCAGCACAATGGTTTCAAGCAAGGTTAGGAAAAGTCACCGCTTCTAATGTGTACAACATCCTCAGTAAAACAGCTAAAGGATTGCCAACAAGCAAATATGAAGATTACAAAATCAAACTGATTACAGAGCGTCTAACTGGTGAGATAAGCCCTCATTATGAAACTGAAGATATGAGATGGGGCATTGAACATGAGGATGATGCCTTGCAAGAATATGGCTTCATTTATGATGCCAATATCATAAAATGCGGCTTTATACCTCATCCTACAATAAAAATGGCGGGGGCTAGTCCTGATGGGCTTATTGGAGAAGATGGGTTAATCGAAATCAAATGCCCACGTTCGGCAACCCATATGCGCTTTTGTATTGATGAAGAAATCAAACCTGAATATCTCGCACAAATGCAATTCCAAATGGCTTGTACAGGGCGCCAATGGTGTGATTTTGTAAGCTATGACCCACGCTTTCGCATGCATCAATCATCTCACTTGCGTATGAAAGTCAAACGTGTCCACCGTGATGATGAACAAATTGAACAGCTTACTAAAGCAGTCGAGGTCTTTTTAGCAGAAATAGAGCAAGATATGGAGCAGATCTTGACAAAAGCTGCTTAACCCTATGGGGGTGCTCTCTCCTCCCAGCACCCCCGCCCTCTCACAACAACTTTCAAGAAATGCGTGATTCACACCATAGGCAAATTGTACCTAAATTAAGGGGAATAAACATGGGACACCGTCCACCTACTATAACACAACCTGCTATTGCACGTGCTTTAAGAGAAGCCAAAAAACAAGGAGCAGAGGTCGTAGAAATCAAACCTACCGGTGAAGTACTTATTCATATCAATAAAATCACATCTCCAACAAACATGGATAATGCTTATAGCATTGATAATTTTCCTCCGCTTGAAAATGAAGAAGCTAGTACTAAGAAAATTTGTCGCCCTGTCGACGATATAAAGTTTTAGCCATGCCAAAACGTCGTCCACCACATCTTGTTCGTGAACGAACGCGCCATGGGAAAATCATATGGTATGTTCGTATTGGTCACGGACCACGGTTTCGCATTGAAGGAACCTACGGAACACAAGAGTTTGTTGACAATTATACAGTTGCTATTAAACAAGCACAAAGCGGCTCTTCAAAAACTATGAAGCGCACGAGACTCACAGAAGGCTCTTTTGATTGGTTGTTGCATCAATATTTACAAAGCATGCAATGGCATAATCAATCGGAATCGACCAAAAAAGTTAAATATCGAATCCTGAACAATATTTCTAAACATATTGGGGACCGTGCTTATAAAAGTATAGAAAAACAACATATCCTTGATGCCGTAGACAGAAGACGAGAGACCCCAGCCGCGGCTAGGCATTTCTTAACGGCTTTAAATGGTCTTTTCAATTGGGCGGTTGATAACGTTCTTTTAAATAGAAATCCTGCTTTTAATATAAAACCACCAAAATCTTTTAACTCCGAAGGTTTTGCACCATGGTTAGAAGAAGATATTGAGCAATACTATCATCACTGGAAATTAGGAACGCATGAACGTGTATGGATTGACGTCCTTTTATATACAGGTTTACGTCGTGGTGATGCCGTTCGTATCGGCTGGAAAGATATCACAACAGATAATATTATTCATTTAAAAACAGAAAAGAGCCAATTTAAAACAGATGTTTTTCTCCCGATTTTGCCAGAACTCGCAGAAACACTTAAAATTGGACCTATTGGAGATGAAACATTTATTTGCGGTAAAGAAGGTAAAAAACTGACAAAAGAAAGTTTTGGTAACCTGTTTCGTAAAGCTTGTAATGTAGCAGGAATAAAAAAATCAGCCCATGGATTGCGAAAATTAGCAGCAACACGTGCAGCAAATGCAGGTGCGACAGTTTCGCAAATGAAAGCGCTTTTTGGCTGGACAGAAGATAACATGGCATCCCTCTATACCAAAACAGCCGACAGAAAACGACTTGCAATAGAAGCAATCAAAAAACTTCAAAAAAGTTAGAACAATGAGTGGCTGCTAAAAAACAAACCAAAGCCCCGTCAAAATTATGACTGAAATTAATGCGACATTTGAGGTGCCTCAGAAACCAGAGGAGAAATAGGTGGTTGTGTCTGTTGCATTGTTTGCCATAAATTATAATTCGTTTGCATATCCAACCAAAATTTTGCTTTACTAAAACCAGCTAATTCTAATTTTACTGCAAGTTCGGTACTCATAGAGGCATGTCCGTTAATCACTCTTGATAGAGAAGCTCTTGTCATATGGAGATGATCAGCTAACTTTTGTATTGTTATCCCCATTTCTTCTAAGAAAGCTACTTTTAGAACTTCGCCCGGATGTGCGGGGTTATGCATCATTTGTTTTAGTTCCTTTCATCAATGGTAATCTTGATAATCAACAAGCTCCACATCTGTTCCTATAAATCGAAAAGTAACACGCCAATTTCCATTCACCCATATAGAATAGTATCCTGTAAGTTCACCTTTAAGAGGATGCATTTTAAAGGCAGGCGCTTTCAACATTTCAGGCGTCGTAGCACTCGTTAAAGCCGTCAAGATAACGCGTAATTTTTTCACGTGATCTGATTGAATAGCTTTTGTAGAACCTGTTGTATAAAATAATTTTAAGCCCTTATGTTTGAAGCTCACAATTGCCATTACCACCCCTTATCGTATACTATCACTATACGATTAACAACAATAATAGTCAAGTACCCTGCTAGCAAATCCAGTTATCCAGATAAAATGCCAGATAAAATGATTGAGTATAAGCTATAAAAAGTTAGGGATAGGTGGAAAATAAGTTAAAAGAATCAACGGAATTAAAACTCCCGAACTTTTATGCAACCTATTGATTTGATTAAATATTGGCTGGGGAACTTGGATTCGAACCAAGATTGACGGAGTCAGAGTCCGCTGTTCTACCATTAAACTATTCCCCAGCAGATGAATAGCGCTACTTTTAACAGATTTTATAGTGTAGGCAAGGGCAAAAAGGACCTTTATGATTATTGAGAAGAGAGGAGTTTACCGATAATAAAGGGCAATGGGTATATCGTCAATTGTTTCAATCTTAATATTCATATCATAAATATCTTTAAGAATTTCTGGCTGTATGATTTCTTTTGGTGTTCCACAATAAGCCGCTTTCCCATTTTTAAGCGCAACGATCATATCTGAATAAGATGATGCAAAATTAATATCATGCATAACGATAAGAATGGTTTTGTTGAGTTCATCGGCTGTGCGGCGCAACTGTTTCATCATGGAAACGGAATGTTTCATATCTAAATTGTTCAATGGTTCATCTAACAGAAGATAATCAGTATCTTGACAAATGACCATTGCTATAAAAGCGCGTTGACGTTGCCCACCAGAAAGTTCATCTATAAAGCAGTCTTTTAGATCTTGTAAACCAAGATATCGAAGGGCACTGTCAACAAATTGTTTATCTTCATTGTTATACCAACCTTTTGAATAAGGATAGCGTCCGAAACTTACTAAATCATAGACGGTTAAACGAAAGGATAAAGGATTATCTTGACGCAAGATTGAGAGTTTTTGCGCTAACATATCGTGTGGCATTTTATCAATATCGAGGCCATCAATATGAATCGACCCTTTATGGTGCGGCAAAAGACGTCTTATCAGCATCAAAAGAGTTGATTTACCAGAACCATTGGGACCAATGAGAGAAATAATTCCTCCTTTGGGAAGACGAAGGCATAAATCATCGATAATCAACCTCGCTCCATAAGCTTTGGAAAGATGATTGATTTCAATCATTTTAGTTTTCCCTTCATCAGTAATGTTAAGAAGACAGTTCCACCACAAAATTCAATAATAAAACTCAAACGCCCAGCCATATTGAAAACTTGTTCTAAAACAAACTGTCCCCCAACAAGACAAATTATAGCCAATAATATTGCAATTGGCACAACGATGCTATGTTTTGCTTGAGGAGAAAGTTCATAAGAAAGGTTGGCAACTAACAGTCCAAAAAAGGTAACAGGGCCTACGAGTGCTGTGGAAATGGAGACAAGAATAGAAACTAATATCAGAAGTGCTGTAGCGCTTTTATGATAATTAACGCCAAGATTAATTGCATTTTCGCGTCCCAAAGCAAGAATATCAAGTAGATGACGCGAACGCCATCCAATCAGACTTACAATGAAGACAATGATTGTGGTAAAGCCTATCAAGGATGTGTTGAATTTATTGAAATTTGCAAACATAATGTCAGTTAAATTCATCATTTGGTCCGGATTTAACTGTAATTGCATGAACATCCGTAAACTGAAAAAAAAGCCTCCTAAAATAACACCAATCAAGAGGGTTAAATGAAGACTTTTTATGTTGTCTGAAAAAAGCCAGCGAAAAAGGCTTATCGAAAAAACAATGAGAATAACAGCTTCAAACATTAGCTGCCCTTCTTCATTTAAAAAAGGCAAAGAAAGAGAGCCTAAAAAATACATTATGGTAGTTTTGATTAAAATATAAAGTTGATCAAACCCCATAATAGAAGGTGTCAGAAGGCGATTGTTAACAACTGTTTGAAATAAAACAGTAGAAACAGTGATTGCATATGCAATAATAACAAGAGAGACAAGTTTTGTAAGACGAAATGTCCATGTATAAATGTTGACATTCCATGTCATATAAAGAATGACTACGCTACACGCGATTACGATAAGCGTCGTGAGGATGAGTGTTGTTACCTTCTTTTTATCCAAGATGCTTTCTCCAGCGTAAAAGCAATATAATAAAAATAAAGCTACCGATAATTCCCATCATGGTGCTGATGGGAATTTCAAGAGAAGGATGAATAATCCGCCCTAGGAGATCGCAGATCAAAACCAATCCTGCACCACTGATTGCAACCCAAGGAGCCGTATAGCGCATATTGTCCCCCATGAAATTCGAAACAACATTTGGAATAATCAGTCCAACGAAGGGAATTCGACCGACTGTACAGACGATAACGGCGGTGATCGATGCGACAATAAAAAGACCAAAAAACATGACCGTACGATAATTCAGTCCCAGATTGTTGGTTAAATCTTCTCCCAGACCAGCGACTGTAAAGCGGTCTGCGGCGACATAAGCAAGAATGCAGAGAGGAAGAGAGAACCATAAAATTTCATATTTTCCCTCAAGAATCATTGCAAAGCTGCCAAATAAATAAGCTTGAAGAGAAGGAAGAAGCATTTCATGGTCAGCAATAGCGTTGGTTAAGGAACCAATAACATACCCCAGCATAATTCCTGTGAGGGGTACAATAAGAGCGGATTTCAAAGGAATTTGCCGCAATAAAAACATAAAAAGTAGCGTACCAATCATGGCAAAAATTGTAGCGACAATCATTTTCTCAAGCACAGGGATGTCAGGATGAAAAATCATGACAAAAAGAATGCCAAGAGACGCGGATTCAACAGTTCCAGCGGTCGATGGCTCGACAAAGCGATTGCGTGCAAGAAGCTGCATAATCATACCTGAAAGGGCAAGGGCTGCGCCTACTAAAAGTACCGCAATTGTACGGGGAAGACGTGTTTGCCAAAAAATAAGCCAAGCATGTGGATCATTTGATAACAAATCAGAAGGCGTTACATCTGAATAACCAACAAAAATACTAAGAACAGACAGTAGAACAAGAACTATAATGGCTATCCAGTAATTTTTCACGTCAAATTATTTTCCAACAAAGAGAGCAAAGGCTATTGATAAGGAGCCTTTGCTCTTAAATTTTATTTTTATGACAAGTAAGTTATTTTTGGCAAGTCATTTTCGTATTTATTTGCCTTTTGTAAAGGCTTCATAAATTTGTTGTGCTGTTTCATTGAGTCCAGTTAGTCCGCCACTTGCTCTGTACCAGCTCCAAGAATCCAAGTAAATAATTTGGCCTTTTTTGCCAGCTGTTGTGCGTTTAACAAGCTCATTATCGAGCAGTTGTTCTGCCGATTGTCCTTCTCGTCCGATTGCTGCATCTCGATCAATGACCAATAACCAATCAGGATTGGTTTCAAGGATAAACTCAGGCGAAATGAGTTGTCCATGTTTTTGCACAGTCAATTTATCGGTTGCAGGAGTAATTCCAAATGAAGAGTGGAAAATATCAAAACGAGATTTTGGACCCAAAGCACTGATTTTTCCACCAGAAGTCATGAGAATAAGCCCCGTACCTTTTCCTTTGGTACTCTCACGGACCTTTGCTAAAGCTTCATCGAGCTTTGCAATTTCCTGTTCTGCTTCCTTTTCTTTAGCAAAAATTTTTCCAAGAATAGACAAATTCTTTTTAATATCTTCAAGAGAAGTTTCATTCCTTACGGTTAGATCAATCGTTGGAGCAATTTTGGATAAATTGTTATATTTGGCTTGAGTCCGCGAGGAAATAATAATCAAGCCGGGTTGAAGAGTGGCAATTTTTTCGTAATCTGGTTCAAAAACGGTGCCGATTTTTTCATATTTTGCTGCATCAAATTGCTGCAGATACGCAGGTTTCTTTCCTTCAGGCACACCCGCAACGGCTTCAATGCCAAGGCGTTTCATATTATCAAGCGTTGCAAGATCAAATACAACAACTTTCTGGGGAGAAACAGGAACAGAGGTTGTCCCTGAAACATGATTGATGGTGATCTTGGCATCAACGCTTGTATTCGCCCATGAAGGTGTTGTAAAGCTCATTACAGCAATCAAGATGGCTGCTGCCCATTTTGGATATTTGGTTATCATTGTTTTTTCCTTTTCTCAAAATCACTAAACTAAAGAGTTTTCTTACTTAAAAAGCTTAACTGAGGCATTTTTATGTACAAAACGATAAATTAATTTATTGCATTATGTTGTAAAACGGTTTTACATATGTTACAAATTGGATATTTCACTATTTTCGCTCAATTCTAGTACTTTTGCAAACAATATTTGGAAAGTTTAACATATGATTAATGTCTTTAAAAACCGAACGCGTCTATGCGCTGTCACAACAAGCGTTTTCTTCTTTTTACAAGGTGTGGAGGCTTCTGCTGCTTGGGGTTTGGATTTTTCTTCAATAAAGAACATGTTTTCTTTTGGAACAGTTTCTTTTGGAACAGGAGGCCAATCTAGAGGTTCTCTATCTCAAAAAGCATCTGGAGAGCAAACACAAAAGTCTCAATCTCTTATAGATCAACCTCAAGCTTTACCTCAGACTTCACTTCAGTCTCAGGCACCATCCCAACCTCAAACATCATCTGGATCTGGAACGCCATCTGGATCGTCAACTGAACTTGGATCACAATCTGGACCTCAGCTTAGATTGTCATCTGAAAGTGGAGGTGGGGGAAGTCAGGGGAGTTTTCCAGTTGTTCCTTCTGTAAGATTTATCAATGCTTGTCGCTCTCTTGGGAATAACACTTTCGCTATTCCTGATACTAGACGGAGTGGTTTGATATCGTCGAATGGTAGACAAGTTGTTGGTGTAAATGGTGTGCCAAGTGTAGGTGATAGGTCAAATGTAAGTGATGTGTCAGGTGCAGGAGGAGTGTCAGGTACTGGAGGAGTGTCTGGAGCTATACCAGGAGCAGTGCCTGGAGCTGTGCCGGGTGTAGGGGGAGCTGGAGTGCCAGTAGCAGAAGGAGTGGACGGTAATTTAGCAGGGATGACAGAACTGTCAGATATAGATAGTTATAACTTTTATGATGCGCTGTATTATGGTGATGGGTTGATATATGAATCCATTCCTTGTCTCCAAGGTGGGATGTATGCACTAGCAGATGGTACTGCACTAGCAGGTAGTACTATTATGGCGGATGATGGCGGGGCGGCTGTATATGTGGGTGGAGTTAATGAGGATGGTGAAGATGAAGATAATAGTAGTGATAATGGAGATGGAAGCCAAGAAAATGGATCCCAAGATTTACAGGCATCGTTACCAGTAAATGGAGATCTGGTGACTGTTGAGTTGGTTGGTGTGTCGATTGAGGATGCAGTTGGGTTAACCAGCCTTCATGATAATGAAATGGACATGCAAAAAGTTTTTAATTTAGCTTTCCTAGATACCAATGGTAGTCAAAATGAGCGAAAATATCATAATGTGGGTGTGTTTGTAAATGGTGCTTATAAAGATCGGGCGACAGTTGATTTAATAGATTCACAGATTCAGGGTTTTTTTGCTGGGCTTCGAGCTGAAAATTTTGGAGAGATCAATATGATAGGGGGAGGAATTAGAGGCGGCTATATAGGAGCTATCTCTAAAGATGATGGGGAGATTTATCTGAGGAATGTAGATATTAATGTTAGTAAAATAGGTCTGTTAAGTTCTGGTCCATCTGTTATAGGGATGCATTCTGGAAAAATCACTGTGTCTGAAGGAGGGATAGGAGTGAAGTCTATAGAGGGGGGAATTGTTCACCTAAACAGGGTTTCTGTTAACATTGCTAAGAAAAAACAGTCTACGAGAGAAAGACAACCTAGGGATGCAAATTCTGTCTCTGAAGCTATATCTATAAATGTGGATTCTGATTATGTGGATTCTGATTTTAAGAATGGAAGTGTTGGTTTATTAACGCGTGGAGGGATTGTTTCCTTTAAAAATGGATCTCTTAACGGTTCAGATACTGTTGTATTATGGGTAAATGATAACTTTGAGAATGCTTATCTTGGGCTTTTGGGTCTTGATCAATTCAGAGTTGATGTTTCTGGTAGTTCAGACGGGTCATCCAGAGTTGTTGATGAATCAGAAAGCAACGGGGGTGATGACTCTGGTCGTAATAGGCGGCAGGTTAATATTAATGAGAGGCAGCAAATCGATGTCACTGGTAGTGTTTTAAGTCAGGATGACTTTTTTGATAGTGCTCATGATGGTGATCATATGAATGATATTCTTTCCGCACATATAGAGCCCGCACATATAGAGGTTGCATCCGCTATAGTGAATGTAGGGATTAAACCAGAAATTAGTCGTAACATTGCTAGTGGAAATGCTTCAGATCCTAATGGAGTGATTAAAAATTCCGCTTTAATGGTTTCTGATATTCAAAATTCAATTCTTAAAGCTGATGGTAGTTCTTATGGTATATATTTTGATCAATTTACATATTTTGAACAAGATAAAGAGTTGGATATGAACCAAGAAGAAGGAGATAAGAACCAAGAAGAAAGAATAGAAAAAGGTGTTGAAAGTAGATTGCATGCAGTTCTTTTGAAAAACTCTACTCTCAGAACCCCTGAAGGTGTAGCTATTTATGGTGACAATTTGGGCGGTTACGTCGTTGTGAAAGATGACTCCACAGTTTCGGGTGGATTATTGCTGAAAACTGAAAGAAAGGCAAATCTGTCGGTTGTTGTTGATGATTCTGTAGTTATAGGTGCTACGCGTGTTGAGGACGAATCTCAGGCGAAGCTCTTTTTGTCTGGAGGATCGGAGTGGTATGTGACAAAGAGTGCCTATAACGGTTTCGAAGTTTTAAAGCCGAAGTGTATGGATTCATGTATTTCTTCGGTCAGTCTTTCAAATAGTAATATTAGATTTTTTACTTCCTTAGAAAGTAAGAATACTGGAGGAAGCGAAGGCGTAAAGAGTGTTAATTACCGAACTCTTCGTATTGGGAATGGAGATGGCACGGTTTACAGCGCTCATGGTGATTCGAAGATTTTTTTCAATGTGAATTTGATGCCTAAAGATGCGAATAGTGCTCAAGTTTCTGATAGACTGCTGATTGATGGTGATATTTCTGGAAAAACTAAGGTGTATGTAAATCCTGTTTCAGATGCTGCATTATCAGAATCTAGTGAACAACAAAATACACCTTACAGTGTTTCACTTATTCAGGTTTTTGGAAATGCAGAGAAGGATTCTTTTACACTACATGGTGATTATATTACGCTAAACGGGTCACCTTATCAGTATATTCTTCGTGCGTATGGTCCAAGTGCGTCTTCGTCTATGCGGTATTTTGATAGTACATTATCTGCGAAAGGTACTAGTGTTTGGGATTTTCGCCTAGAGAATCAATATTTTGTGTCTAGTGATTCTGCATATACTACTGCCAGTAATTTTCAAGTTATTGCTCTTGAGAGTGTTTTAAGTCCCTCTAGTGCTGAGACTGGTGATAGTTTAGATGAGGAGAGTGGTGAAGTTGTAACGCCACCGGTTCCTACGCCTTCTGAGGGTTTTGCTTCTGGGGGTACTGCTCGAGGTGATTCACTTGCCAGATCTGAACCGGCTGAAGAGCAATTTGGAGAATATGGGCTATATGAAGGATATGGACCATCTGCAGAATATGAGACTGAAGGATATGAGACAACAGTGTTTGTTCCTTTAGTCGTTACACTTTCTACCATTCCTGCTGCTTCTGATGGATCTGGACCTAGAGAGCGTGTTTTATCTTCTACACTTACGAGATCTGATACAGGTGATGTTTCTATAATACCAGCTCCTTCAGGCGCTATACCTTCTGGTGGTGAATCCGTGACACTTTCTGGTCTTATCACTTCTGAGGATCTTACATATGTAGTTCCTACTTCAAGTGAATCCATAGATACTCTTACTCTATTTGAGGAACCTGCACCTATAATTTCATCTGCATCTATGTCCATACCAGAGACTGCAGATTCTACAGAGAGTATTATTCCTACAGATTCTGCAATGACTGCTGTTTCTACGGACTCTACAGAGGTACCTGTTCCTACAGAGATTTCTGTCTCCACAGGTTCTGCTTCTACGGATTCTACAAAGACTGTTGTTTCTACAGAGACTCCTGTCTCCACAGGTTCTGTTTCTACGGATTCTATAGCGACTCCTGTTTCTACAGAGACTTCTGTCTCCACAGGTTCTGCTTCTACGAATTCTATAGCGACTCCTGTTTCTACAGTGCTTTCTGTCTCTACAGGTTCTGTTTCTACGAACTCTACAGAGGCACCTGTTTCTACAGAGACTTCTGTCTCCACAGGTTCTGCAAGGACAGATTCTATAGATACTGCAAAGACTGTTGCTTCTACAGGAAATTCTGCTTCCATAAAATCTGGGGCTTCTGGAAAATCTAGTGAGTCTTCTACTGTATCTGTTGCACGAGTTAGCAATGCTAGTACTAGAGCTGTAGCTTCTCAGTGTAGTAATACGGAGAACAATAGTATAGGGAAAACATCTCCATATTTATGCAATGATGGTACGACACATACAATGAAAAATCTTACACTGCAGGCGAGTGATAAGACACAACATTCTATGCATGCGCAAAGACAGAATACAGTTATCGAGTTAGAGGGAGCTGCTATTAGTGGTGGGCATTCTTCTAAAAATGGCAGTAATATTGATCTTACTAAATTAAGAGCTGTGAGTGCTGTACTTGCAGAGGAAGGTGCAACGGTTGTTCTGAACAAAAAATCAACTGTGCAATCTTCTCTGATAGGGCTTGAGGCACAAAGAGGTGGAAAGGTCAAGATGGATGATGGAACTGTCAATGTTCAGTATGTTGGCGCTTTGGTAGGTTCTGGGTCTGCTGTTGAGTTAAGTAATACGAATATTAACGTGACGGGTGATTTAGCTGTCGCTGGTCTGGCCAGTAATGCTGGTGAGATAACCATGAGATCTGGAACGATTAACTTAGATAAGGGAGTAGCTGTTAGGTCAGAGTCTGGAGGCAGTGTTAAATTAGAGAAGGTTAATATTACTGCGAGAAAAGGGCGCGGTAAGCAGGGTTCTGCAGAGAAGTTTGGGAGTGCAGCTTTTCTGTTGAATGGTAATAGTTCTGTTGATTTTACGAATGGGACTGTCACTACTGACGCCAGTGCTTTGTGGGTTAGGAATACTTATGGCACCGATGAGGTGGGCACTTCTAGAAGAAAAAGATCTTCAGAGGTTCGTCCTTCTATAAATCGTGCTAAGATTGAATCTTCTACTGTTAAGGTAGAAGGTGATAAATCCTATGGTATATATTTTGATGGAACGGAAAGGAAAGGAGTAGAAAAACAAGATCAGAATAAGAACTTAGAGAAACCTGTTTCAGGAGCGGCAGTGGAGAGTTCTGGAGTGAGGGGTATTGTTAAGCGGAGTGCCGCCTCTTCACAAGAGAAAACACTTCGAGGTATAACGGGAGAGGTTTCATTGAAAAAAACTGATTTCGAAGTACTAAAGAGTGTAGCCATTTATGGTAATAATTCTGGAGGTCGTGTTTCCTTAGAAAACAAAACAACTCTTTCTGGTGATTTACTATTAAAAGCTGAAAATAATTCTAATATATTGCTTTCAGTCAATGACTCTGTGATTGCAGGTGGGGCACGCATTGATAAAGGTTCTCATGCTCGCTTAGATTTGACCAATGGATCAAAATGGTTGCTGAAAAGCAGTGCACATAAGAGTGGAGTTCCAGATTCAGAGTGCATGGATTCATGTGTTTCTTCTGTAAGCCTTGTCAATAGCCGTATAGAGTTTGTGCCTTCGGAAACTGAAACGTTGAAGTACCAGACACTTCGTATCGGAGAAGGTAAGGGTGTTGTTTATAAAGCGCAGGGTGATGTTTCAATTCATCTCAATGCGCATTTAAACCCCAACGATCCAATTGATCGTCAAGCAACCGATCGTCTTGTAATTCATGGTGATGTTGAGGGCAAAACGACAGTGCATGTGCAAGGCGTTTCCGGTAGTGTAGAAGAAGGGAAGAAGACTCCTCATAGTGTTTCACTTATTCAGGTCTATGGAAAGGCAGCAAAGGATTCTTTCCAACTCAATAGTGATTATGTTGCGTTGAGGAATTCACCTTACAAATATACTCTGCGCGCTTATGCTCCAGAAGCGACTTCAAAACAGGAACATGTTCAGCAGAAATTTGTGAAGGATGGTGGAGATTTTTGGAATTTCCGTCTAGAAAATCAGTATGTGAAGTCTTTAAGTCCTATGGTTGGATTTGGGCTTCCTGAGCAAGTTGTAAGGTCTGTCGTTCCGCAAGTTCCGACTTATCTGCTCTTACCAAATAGTGTATTCCATGCTGGTTTAATGGATGTCAGCAATCAGAATAAACAGTTGGAGTTGCTACGGGCTACTTCCAATGGAATGGTAGAAGTTCGTGAAAACCCTGCCCTATATTTGCGAGGCTATGGTGGAAGTTACCGTTATGCTTCAGACTTATCTGCACTTGAATATGGCTACAAAGGTGATCTTACCTACAATGGTCTAGAAGCAGGTGTTTTGTTGCAGACAATTGAAAATGCTGACAGTGCTATATCCTTTGGGGTTATGGGGTCTTATGGAAAGCTTTCTCTACAACCTGTCGATGTTGAGCAAAGTCAAAAAAGTGCATTTGATAAATGGACGGCTACAGCATATGGTACCATGCAGCATGATGTAGGTTTCTATGTGGATGGTCTTCTTTCCTATGGTTTGTTCAAAGGAGATGTTCTCACCCTTGCGCGAGGAAAGACAGCAACCTTAAAGGGTAGTCCTTTAAGTGCTTCCTTGACTGGTGGTAAAACGTTTGCAACAGGATACAGAGGTTTTGTTGTTGATCCGCAGGTTCAGGTTGTTTATCAATATCTCCAGTTTGATAAGACCCGTGATGTTGACAACTTTGACATTGAGATGGGGAAACTTGATCAATGGGTGGCACGGATTGGCGGACGTTTGATTAAGACGCCTACAGGATCTGAAGGAATGAATGCTGTTTCCTTCTATGGTAAGCTTCACCTTGCTCATGGTTTTGGAGGCAAAAAATCTGTCCATTTCAAAGATGCTTTCCAATTAGGTTCTTTTGGTTCTTCTCTAGAAGCTGGATTAGGCTTTAATGCTAAATTGTCTGCGCAGTTTGCATTACACGGCGATGTTATGTATCAACATAAGCTTAATAAGGCTGGTTTTTCTGGAGCGAGTTTGTCCGGAGGAGTTCGCTATCAATTTTAGGATAAGGTACAATACGCACTTAATAAAGGCAGCACAATGTGCTGCCTTTTTTCTTTCTCCTGCATTTTGGTTATGATATGAGCGAAAAAAATCATGATATGTTTTTTGCTTTGTGTGTGAAAGCACCTCATGATTAGTCTATACTAAAATGCGTTTCTACATTTTTGGGTGATAAAATACGATGTGATGACAAGCTTTTAGAAGCTTTTAAATGATGGAAAAACGCAGTGTTGGTGCACAATACCCCATCTGATCTCACCCTATTCATTATGCTATTTTATGTTTCTTTAATCTGATTTTTAAATTCATCTTTTTTGATTTTATAATCTTTTCATGTGCATCTTTTACCAGTCTTTCAAATTTCACAACGATAGAGAGTAAAGTTTGTTAATTACACTCTATAGTTTTATTTTTGCTTTACACGAAACACAGAATGCATTATACACCTATAAAGTGTAACATGTTATTATTCTCTTATAGGTAGCTTTTGTCTTATATGCAGATCTTCCACTAAGTTTATTTGGATAATTCATTGCACGGATCAAATGAGCAGTAGATGCATCCTTTCTTTACACCTTTTTGTGTTTTTAGGTGTCGGTGAGGATGTTTTATCGGTGCTTTTATTTTCAATGAGAGGGGCAGTAAAGTTTCGAGGGAACTATGATTAAATTGTTTAGAAATCGTCTAGTTTTATATACGGCTACAACGGCTATCCTTTCATTGTTACAAAATGGAGCAGTGGTTGGTGCAAGTGTAGAGGGATATAGTCAACCTGTTTATAAAATTACCGTTATTCCTACGGGTATTGGTGCTTCCTCTAATCTACTTAAAAGACCTACTGTTATTCCTTCTAATAGTGTTTTGGGAGGATTGAGCGGGAGTCGCGCTGGTAGTAATCCTCTTAGCGGAGAAGGTGGGGACAGTGCTGGTAATAAATATGTTTACAAAAAGGACTCTACGGGAAAGCTGACGCTATATGATGGTGCGTATTATATATGCGATAATTGTGGAAATGGTGAAATTGATAATAAATCTTATAATATAAAAAATTCTCATAATCGTACTGCTATAACAGTAAAGGGGATGGGGACTAAAGTTACGGGGGAGAATGTAACTGTTAGAAGTGAAGTTTCAGATAAATCTTTTACATATGGTGTCTCTGTATCAGAGGATGGAAAAATTGTTTTAAAATCGCCAAGTATCGAGAGTGCAAAGGTAGCGCTTTATGCTAGTGATGGAATAATTGAGGTACATCAGGGAGTTATTAAGGAAAGTCAGAAGGCTGTTGAGGCGATAAATAAGGCATTTGTTCTTTTAGAGGATACAAAAATTAACACGAGCGGTGGGAAGGCAAGCCTTTTGAGTTATAACCGTTCAGAAGTTTGGATGTCAGATGGATCAATTCACTTTATGGACAGTCATGGGGTTTCTTCGACGTTAGGTGGGGAGGTAAATCTCGATGATGTTAAGATTACTGGAAAAGGAAGTGAAGGTAAAAATTATGCGGCTTTGCATACGGATGTGGGGGGACCTATTGATTTTAAAAATGGGATTATTGATGCTACTAATATCCATGGCATATTGTTTGAAAATACTGTAGTTACTCCTAATTCGGTTCTGCCGGATAACGCCTTATTGGATGAGGTTTCTGCAACTGAAGTCAATTCGGATAATGTTGATGCAACTGAAGTTAATATCAAATCTTCTTCTATTACAGTGCAGGGTAAAGGGGCTTACGGTATATATTTTAAGGGAGAAAAATCATGGGATGAATTCGATAAAGAAGAAGATTCAAAGGAGAAGAAAACTCCAAGTAGATTGGAAGTTGTTAATTTACAGAGAACGATATTTTCAGTTTTAGATGATACGGCTATTTATAGTGCCGACAAGACTTCTGGTGTTGTTAGTTTAACGCAAAGTGATCTTAGTTCAGGAGGCTTTTTATTAAAAGCTGAGAATGGTGCTTCTGTAGCAGTTTTGGCTGTTTCTTCTACTCTTGAGGGGGGAGCTTATGTTGATGAGATTTCTACTGCTAAACTTTATTTGGGTGAAGGTTCGACATGGACTTTACAAAAAAAACAACAGAGGGAGCATAGTGAGCCTGATTCTACAAATATTTCATCTGTTTCACTCGTGAATCTTATAAGTAATAGCGCCATTAAATTTGCAAAATTAAATCCGGGTCAGAATTATGTTTATCAAACACTCGAGATTGGAAAAGGAACAGGTGAGGTTTATAAGGCGCAGGATGGTGCAGAAATTTATCTTAATACATATCTGAATTCAGGCGGTGCTCTTGATAATCAAAACACTGATCGTGTTTTGATTTATGGGGATGTTTCTGGAAACACAATGGTTCATGTGCGTGCTATTTCAGAAAGTCCAGGGGAACCTACGGGCAGTGGCGGAAATGAACAAGGGATTTCAATTATTCAGGTTTCGGGAGAAGCAAAAGAAAACTCTTTTCAGTTAGATGGCGGTTATGTAACAGCACACCATTCACCTTATCAGTATAAGCTTTATGCTTATGGTCCACAATCTTCTTTAGGGAAAGCAAGTACAAGGCAAAGATTGGTGAAAGGGGATGGAGAGTTTTGGGATTTCCGTCTCGAAAATGGATATGTTGATTCTGGTCCTCAACCTTCTCCTGGTCCTGAACCAGCTCCTGACCCTCGTCCAACACCTCCTCCAAGACCAGCTCCAGAACCTCAACCGGAGCCTCCTCTCGTACCAGATTTGCAACCTCGTCCTAAACCAGGTGTTAAGGCTGTTGTTCCGCAAGTGCCGACTTATCTGCTTTTGCCAAATGCTTTGTTTCAAACAGGTTTGATGAATATTAGCAATCAAAGTAAACGGTTAGAAGCTTTGAGAATTGATGCTGGTGGACTGTTGAAAAGTGATGAAAATCCTGCCTTTTTTGTGCGCGGTTATGGTGGGAGTCATCGTTATGTTTCAAATCTTTCTGCACTTGAATATGGTTATGGAGGTGCACTTGACTATAATGCTATAGAAGCAGGTGTTTTGCTTAAAGCAATTGAAAATGCATATGGTACCGCTTCTTTTGGGGTTATAGGCTCTTATGAGAGGTTTTCTCTACAACCCTTAGATATTGAACAAAGCAAAAAGAGTGCATTTGATAAATGGTCAGTGACAGCATATGGCGGTATGCAGCATGATGCTGGTTTTTATGTGGATGGACTTCTTTCCTATGGTCTGTTCAAAGGGGATGTTCTCACTCTTGCCCGTGGTAAGACAGCAACATTGAAGGGCAATCCTCTCAGTGCTTCTTTGACTGCTGGTAAAGCGTTTGAGATAGGGGATGAATGCCTTATTTTTGATCCGAAGGTTCAAGTTGTTTATCAGCATCTCCAGTTTGATAAGGCGCATGATGTCGATAACTTTGATATTGAGATGGGGAAACTTGATCAATGGGTCGCACGTGTGGGGGGGCGCTTGATAAAAACTCTTCCTGCAACGGATGAGGCGCGTGTTGTTTCTTTCTATGGTAAGATGTACCTCTCTCATGGTTTGGGAGGTAAAAAAATTGTGCATTTTAAAGATCCTTTTCAGTTAGGGGCTTTTGGTTCTTCTCTAGAAGCTGGACTAGGTTTTAATGCTAAATTGTCTTCACAATTTGCACTTCACGGTGATGTGGTTTATCAGCACAAACTGACCAAAGCAGGTTTTTCTGGAACCAGTTTTTCCGGAGGATTACGTTATCACTTCTAGTCTCGTCTATATTTAAATAAATCCTTTTAAAAGCCACAAGCATAGCTTGTGGCTCTTTGTTTTTAGAAATCTTTTAGCGTATTTGAACAGAGGTCTTTGGCGTATCTTAAATGTCTTTTCTGATTTTATTTTTTTATTGGATGAGACTTGTATTCAGAGGCTCCTCAAATTTCTGTTTCATAAGGCTTTTCTACGTGTGAAGCTCGATAAAGTCTGTATTTTCATAAATTCTTTGTGAGATTCTCAGAATAGTGATGGCGTTTTTTGAGCAATCTTTTATTTCATATTTACATAAAACACAAAACATATTACTTTTGTGTGCATTTTTTAAACAAAATGTATTAAATGTGCCTGTGGTAAGGGTAATTGGGTGCAATATTTGCTTTTATCAGAGTCTGGGAAAGAAATTTACGGTTAGAATTATGGTTAAACTCTTTAAAAATCATCTCTCTTTGTGTGCTATCACTACAGCTATTCTTTTTTTTGTGCCCAACGCAAATGCAAAGGAGCAGGCTGTTACTGAGGCGCAATCTAGCGTTGTTGTTAATAGTAAGAAACAAAATGATATAAATAAATTTGCATGTGATAGTACGCTTTCATCTTATCAGTGTAATGATGGTAAAAGACACTACATTGGTGAAAAAGTTTATCAGAAAACGGATGGAAAGGATGATGAGACTGTTGCCATACAAGCATCTAAAAACGGAACGCGTATTGAAGGGAAGGATATAACTATTAAAGATGCTTTAAATCCTGTTGTTTTAGATAAAAGCTTTTGGAAGTATGGTATCGTAGCTGATAATTCGGGAGCCGTTGAAATAGAAACAGGGGTAATTGAATTTACAAAGGGTATCGCGGTTCAAATAAAAGATAAGGGGCATGTCAATTTAAAGGGGATGTCCATTACCGAAAAGGGTGAGCGGGGGATGCGTATAGGGGACCATAGTAAAAATTCAACTTTTCAGACATCCGGAGAGGGTGGTTCTATCAGTTTTGGGGAAGGAGAAGTTAAGGTTTCCAATGCGCATGGTGTTTCATTTGAGGGGGCTGTTAGCTATGTTGATATTATCAACTCTACTGTTTTAGTAGAAGGAAATACGGCTTATGGATTGCGTTTTTTTGAGGGAGAAAAGTTTGGGAGTAATGATAAATGGATAAAGCTTGGTTTTAAGAAAGAAGAACTTTATCGTTTTTGGGGGGAGCCTGAGTTATTTGGGGGGGTGCCGGAAGGGGATTTGATAAAACGAGGAAGTGTTCATTTGTTCAAGACTGTTTTAAAAGTTCCAAAGAGTGCGGTTATTTATAGTAAAAATTCTGGTGCCCTTGTTAAAGCCCTAGATAATTCTGAACTGTCTGGAGATTTATTATTGAAGGCAGAAGAGGGTTCGTTTGTCAAGGTTGCAGCTGATGAATCTGTGCTTGTAGGGGGGGCGCGTATTGATGCACGTTCTCATGCTGAATTTCGGTTGAGGGAGGGGACAAAATGGATTTTAACGCGACCGAAAAATAAAAGTTTGCACGACTCTGCTTCTTCTCGCTCAATCGGTGCTTCATCAATTTCATTGCTCCATCTTATTGATAGTTCTCTTGTTTTTGAACAACCAAGTTCCAGCGAAGTGGGTCATTATCAGACACTTCAGATTGGAAAAGGATCAGGTGTTGTTTATAAGGCGCAAGGTGGTGCGCGTCTTTATTTCAATACATATTTGGATAAGGGAGGAGCTCTTGGAGATCAAAAAACCGATCGTCTTTTAATCTATGGGGATGTTGAAGGAAAAACAACAGTCCATGTACGTGCTGTTTCTGGAAGTCCAGGGGGAGGCACAGGTTTTGAAGGTGGTAACAAGGGTATCTCAATTATTCAGGTTTCTGGGAGAGCGGAGGAGGATTCTTTTCAATTAGCAGGTGATTATGTTGCGTTAGATAATTTGCCTTATCAGTATAGGCTTTATGCCTATGGTCCAAGCTCTCGACTAGGGAAGGCAAGTGCGGTTCAAAGATTAGTCGAGGGTGGAGGAGAACATTGGGATTTCCGCCTCGAAAATGGATATGTTGATTTTGGTCCTCAACCTTCTCCTGGTCCGGAACCAGAGCCAGCTCCTGACCATCGTCCAACATCTCCTTCAAGACCAGCTCCGGAACCTCAACCGGAACCTAGTCGGGTTCCTCCTCTCGTACCAGATTTGCAACCTCGTCCTAAACTAGGTGTTAAGGCTGTTGTTCCACAAGTTCCAACCTATCTTCTTTTGCCAAATAGCGTGTTTCATGCTGGTTTAATGGATATTAGCGATCAAAACAAGCAGTTGGAGGTACTTCGGAGCGCTTCCAGTGGAATGGCAGAAATTCATGAAAAACCTGTTTCATTTTTGCGTGGTTATGGTGGGAGTTACCGTTATGTCTCAGATCTCTCTGCGCTTGAATATGGGTACAGTGGTGATCTTACCTATAACGCTTTAGAGGCAGGTCTTTTGTTGCAAACAATCGAAAATGCTGACAGTGCTCTATCCTTTGGGATTATGGGTTCTTATGGAAAACTTTCTCTACAACCTGTCGATGTTGAACAAACTCAAAAGAATGCATTTGATAAATGGACGGCTACAGCATATGGAAGTATGCAGCATGATGTAGGATTCTATGTGGATGGTCTTCTCTCCTATGGTTTGTTGAAAGGTGATGTTGCCACCCTTGCACGAGGAAAGACAGCAACATTAAAGGGGAAGCCTTTAAGCGTGTCCTTGACCGGTGGTCAGACATTCGCAATGGGAGATGAAGGTTTTGTTGTTGATCCACAGGTTCAGGTTGTGTATCAACATCTCCAGTTTGATAAGGCCCATGATGTTGATGATTTTGACATTGAGATGGGAAAACTTGACAAATGGATGGTTCGTGTTGGTGGACGTTTGACGAAGATGCTCTCTTCCTCTGAGAAAGATCATGAGGCTGCTTTTTATGGAAAGCTTCATTTTACGCATGGTTTTGAAGGAAAACAAACTGTGCATTTTAAAGATGCTTTCCAGTTGGGTGCTTTTGGTTCTTCTCTAGAAGCTGGATTGGGTGTGAATGCTCGATTGTCTTCAAAATTTGCTCTTCATGCTGATTTGGTTTATCAACACAAACTTACCAAAGCAGGCTTTTCTGGCGTTAGTTTTTCTGGGGGATTGCGCTATCGTTTCTAGTTTGAACGTCTTTTAATCAATTCTTTAAAGAGCGACATGCATTGCTTGTGGCTCTTTCTTTTTTCCAATTTGTTTTGCGCAATTTTGAAAATAAGTCTCTTACATATTTCTAAAGTGCTTTCTTGTTTTTTGTTCTTTTTCGTAAAATGAGATGAGATTTTCTATTTTAGAGTGTTCAATTTTTGCTTTTTATGATGATTTTTCTGATCCGTGCGCATGAATAAACTGTTTTTAGAGAACCGGTTTTTGGGGGGAAATGTGCTATTATCTATATTTCGTACGTTTTTTGCATGTTGCAATTTTAGATGATAACATTTTTTATTTTACAGTTAACTTATTGATTTATAGTGATAATTTATCATTTTTCATGTTAAAGGGGAGTTCTCACTATGGTAGGATTTTCTTATTTCAATTCTCTTTTTGTTGTATCAATCAAAATCAACCTTTGCACGTCACAAGGGGGATGAATTCGTGGATAAAAACAGGAAAAGCAAGGAGTAAAAATGTTTCTTATGAAGAGTCAGAATGCAAGATCTATCGCAAGATTGGGGGGTGGTAAAATAAGGATGCTGCTAGCGAGTTCCTTCATAAGTGTAAAGATGGTGGCACACAATGGCATCCTATAGATAGGTAATGTTTTTATTTGTTGTATGCAATAAGAGCAATGAACAGAACACGTATTTTTTCAGAGGATGAAGAAGGCTTGTAGGAGCGTTGTGATGAAAACATTTAAAAATCATTTCTTTTTTAATATTGTGTTCTTTGTACCAATACTAATGCTGATATTCATGATTAGCTTGCTTAGAAGAGACTATTTTCGTGGTGTGAAAGCGTTGCACTTTATTGATGTGGTGGATGGTAAAAACACATGAAATTTATAGATGCATTGGTCAGAACTTCGATCCAACTAAAGAGGCATCGGGAGAGGATACCGTCATTGAAGCAGATAAATCATTTGTGACATTGCAAATGCCAATGATCACTCCGGAAACGCTTGGACGAGAGATGTAAAAGCATCAACGGAAGGAGATGTTGTTCTATCATTCTATCTTAAATATGCGCAACGATTTATAAAGATCCACTTCTCACAGTGACTGGATTTATGAGTGTGAATTCACAAAGGTTCGTTTTTTTGGCTGGTTTTTCTGGAATACATTTCTTTGGTGCGTTAAGGCATCACTTTTAAGTGCATTTCTCAATTTAATAGATCTTTCTATGAGATGTAAACTATCAGTATAAATTTACACAAGCAGGGTTTTCTTGAGCAAGTTTTTCCGCTGGTCTTCGTTACCTTTTTTAATAAAGGATAATAGGTACTTTTATACAAAAGGTAGCATTTTTGCTGCCTTTTTATTTATGAAAATTTTTCTTATCTCATTAAGGTTCTTTTAGTGATTGATGAAAAAGGCACAATATGTAGCTTTTTGAGCTGTGATTGAAAATGCTCTGTAAGTGTGTTTGTTTTTTAGGGAGGAAGAGGAGCTCCATATTCAATTGTTTCTGGAGAGGTCTACGGCTGTTTTATCTGTGATCATTGTTGTTTTCTTAAACAGAGATATTGATAATTCCGCATTCACCATTTTCACTGCCAAAGGCAAGGTTGTGTCCAGTTTGATCCCAGTTTAGCGTTGAAATGGCGCTTTTCCCACAGTCTTTTAGAAGGACTTCTTTTCCATCGTGAAAATGCACGCACAAAATCATTCCGTCATTAAAGCCTATTGCTACAATGTCTTCACTTGGATGACATGAGACGGTATGAACAAGCGCATTTGCACGTGTGCCTAGTTCCAGTGGCGTTTTACCCATGGGGCCATCTTTGCTATGAAAGGGCCAGACAATGGCTGCTGAAGCGCCTGATGTTGCTAGCCATTTTCCTTTTGCACTCCAAGACCAGCTTTTGACTTTGCTTGGATAGCCGCTCATGCGTAAATGTTGTTGATCAACGAGGCGCCAGCCATGGAGGGCATTTTCTTGCATGGTAGAAATGACATAGCGGTTGTCTGGTGAGAAGGTGACATTAAAATGTGCCCCTTGCCATATCAGAGTGGTTGGAGGTGTTTGCGTTGAGAGCCAATGGAGGGTAACACCATTGTAATGGGCAACGGCAAGTCGTAAACCCTTTGGAGCAAATGCAAGACCTTCTACACTGCGTTCATGTGTTAACTCTTGTAGTCCTTGACCGACATCTGCCAATGTTAAACGTGGGGAGGAAAAGGCAAAAATCTTCCGTGGTCCAAAAGCAACGTTGTTTATCCATTTACCTTTCTGTTGTCCCAGTATTTTTGTCTGACCATCTGCGCTTGTTTGACAGGCTTTTCCGTCTTCTCCACCCGTGATAATCGCTGTGTTATCGGGGGAAAAATGGCTTGAAATGATTCCTGAATGCACTTCAACGACTTTCGGGATTGGGGTTAAAAAAACAATGAAACCTTCCACTGAAACGAAAGCGGGTTTGTTGTCGATAAAACCACAGGAGAGACAATAATTTTGAAGATTATAATGGGTTGTGCTTGGCATCGTTACTCGCTTATGCGCAATTTTCAAAACCAGTTTTAAGCTTTTCAGCATCAAGGGTACGGCCGATAAAAACAAGTCGGCTTTGCCGTTTTTCATCTTCACGCCATGGACGTTGATGCTGTCCTTCAAGAATCATGTGTATGCCTTGAATAACATATCGATCATCGTCTCCTTGAAAGGCAATAATTCCTTTTAAACGCAAAATATCAGGACCTTGTTGTTGCGTAATTTGTTGAATCCATGGAAAAAACTTTTCTGGTTGAAGAGCACCGGTTGTTAAACTTACAGAAGTAACTGTCATATCATGAATGGTGAATGCATGATGGTGTTGGTGATCATGATTGCAATCGGGGCCACAGATATGGTCTGTATGTTGAGGATCAAGAAAATGGGGATCGTTCTCTAAAACACGTTGGAGATCAAAGGAACCGAGATTGAGAAGTTTATCAAGGGGGATATTAGCACGCTCTGTTGTATAAATGACAGCCTGGGGATTAATCGCAAGAATAAGCGATTCAGCGTGTGCACGCTCTTGCGGAGTGACAAGATCAATCTTATTCAAAAGAATGACATCAGAAAAAGCAATTTGATCTTCAGCTTCACGGCTCTTTTTAAGTTGAGAGGGGAGGTGTTTTGCATCAACGACTGCTATAACACTATCAAGAGCGGTCTTTTCCTGTACAGTATCATCCATGAAAAAAGTTTGTGCAACGGGAATAGGATCAGCAAGTCCTGTTGTTTCTATAATGATCGCATCAAATCGGTGAGAGCGTTGTATGAGGCTTTCCAGAATACGAATAAGATCACCACGCACGGTACAGCAAACACAGCCATTATTCATTTCATAAATTTCTTCATCCGATGCAACGATAAGATCATTATCAATGCCAATTTCACCAAATTCATTGACGATAACTGCATAACGTTTGCCATGATTTTCACTGAGGATGCGATTGAGAAGAGTGGTTTTTCCGGAGCCAAGATAGCCTGTGAGAACTGTAACGGGAATTTTATGGGGCATATTTTGTTTCTTTTCCATAGAAGACGCCTTTTATTGTAAGGTGCTTATTTGAAATTGATTGATATCATCGAGCAAATCTCGGAGCCCACGAAGCACGTGAGAGAAAATTGCTTCACCTGCTTGTGCTGTTGCTTTTCTTGCATTTCCTGCTGCTCCGTGTTTATTAAGATCACGCATTGTCCATCCAAAAGCATGAGGGCCATAAGCGCGTAAATATCGATAATTGGCAATCATATCAGCCTGCTTATTATGAAAATTTTTTGCCTTCTCCATATGCACTTTTTCTGGTGCTAAATAAAGCATTAAAGAGGTTTCTATGAAACCTCCATGGATATCAAGATGTTGTTGAGAGGGCGCTATTAAACCTTGCGGTATTCCAAAACGACTCCAACTTGTTGCGATGGCAAGCATTGAAAAACGTCTGCGTAATTCAGTGATAACAATGCTCATTAAAGGTGCATTGCCTCCGTGCGCATTGAGAAGAAGAAAACGCTTAATGCCTTTACGATAGCAGTTCTCACCAATCTTTATCCACCGCTCGATAGCGTCAGAAAAGCTGAGTGTTTGTGTGCCTGTCACATCCATATGTTCAATGGAATAGCCAATTTTTTCAACCGGTAAGAGCATGATATCAAATGGCTTTTTTGTTTGTAAGGTGAGTGCTTTTGCAAAAGCTTCAGCAATAATCCAGTCGGTTTCAAAGGGGAGATGTTGTCCGTGATATTCGTGTGCGCCCAAGGGTAAAAGAGCAAGAAAAGGCGTATCGGATACCATAAATTTATTGTCCAAAAGAGAAGCCAAAAGATAAAATGATCAAAAATGGTGTGATTACTCTCTTTAATTTTAATCTATCTGTAGAAAAAACGCAAACAAGAGTGTTGCCATGCATTAAAGAAAGAGAATAGAAAACAGCACTTTGTTACAAACAGTGAATACTGTTGAAAAAATATTTCTGTTTTTGATGGAGTATCGCTTTATGGCTATTGGAAAGTAATGAATATTTCGTGAAAATTTTCGACAAAGCACCTGTGTTCGAAAAGCTAAGATTTCAGGATGATGAGTCTGACTGTTACGTAACAAGCGAGCACCACCATCCTCTTTGCTAGCTGCTAATGTTGCAAAAGTCTTTGCTATTTAGGCGATTCATAAGAGGCATTTTTACTCTTTTCTTTAGGAATTTTTACCCACACGCCAACCTTACTTGTGATGTGCAAGCAAGTGATTTTAATTGATTGAATATAAGAGGGGTTGAGATGAGAAAATCTTATAATATTCAGGGGGGGGGATGTTTCAATATGAAAATGGTTAATTATCATTATAAATTAATATATTATTGTAATTTGGAATAGGTTTTACTTTTTGTTGTTTCAGAACGCAAATTTAAGTTATTTACCAAGAGCCTTTTACGATAGTAAGTACGATGATAGGTAGCGTTCTACTTTACCTCCGATTATATGGTCTAGAATGATTTCCACTCTCTTATAGGGATATCGGTTGTTTATGCCAGATGAGAGTAAGCATATTGCATATATCTGTTTACGTAATCTCTGAAATGAGACAACGGCCTCATTTAGGGAGAACATAAAAATTTAAAGGTAGAAAACAGCTTCCATCTTTACCATCATTTTTGCGTTCAGTTTTATGGCTTTCAAAAGCATTTAGAGCTATATCTTTGCGATGATGAAGATTACGCATTGCCTCATGCTGTTGTTTGTTTCGTTCTTTAATGGGATTACACCCTTCATGCAAAACAGAACGCCATTGTGTTGCACTTTCACGGACTTTTTTAAGAAACCTTTCTTAAGGTACCTAAGCCTATTTCACGATGGCACCCGTGGAGAGTATACCGATTGATATCTGTTGGATGATTGTAGCGTAAAATTCACCGAATACCACCATTTTTACGTTTAAAGGAGCAAGTTGCACCACCATTCTTTGTATTAGCCGCCAATATTGCGATAGCTTTTGCATTCAGACTCTTCATAAGAGGCATTTTATTCTTTTCTTTAGAGTTTTTATTTACATGTTTATTCCATTTTTAATGAAGGGGATGGCTTTGTTTGCTTCAATATCAACAGCATTGAAATGAGAGGCTCTTACGGTATTTGTAACTTTTCTTTAACGTTGAGCGATGGATTATCATTATAAATCAATATGCTGTCTCATATAGAAGGGCAGTTCTCCTCTTGGAGGAAGAGAGTCGTAATGTGCGGCCGTTGATGCAAAAAAAAGAAGTGATGATAAGACTCATATTTTAAACCACAATTTTGCGAATGTGCTTTATAACATTTTATGTGTCATGCATGAAAATGGTATGATATTTTTTGATCAATACGACTTGTAAAAATATCCTTATAATTGATGAGAGAAAAATTGAATGGATGGCGCGAATGGGAAGAGTTATTCAGGGAAGTTTTGTGAACGTTATGGGGTGGAGAAGTCCTTGCGTGTTTACGCAAAGCTACAGGGATTTTAAAGATTAAGACGAATATATATTGGAGTTTTTTAGGGTAGTTATTAAGAGAGAAAATCGATTGGCTCTTTTATAAAGAAGAAGATATTTTAATTGGAGATCGAAGGAGGTTTACCATTTTGTTCGTGTTACAGTGACCAGAATGGGAATAAAGAGCGCTGGTAGAAGAAAATGGAGATAAAGGGTCGTATTTTTTGCTCTTTGCATTTATTAACAGTCTTCATTGCTTTATTATAAGGATATTTTTTGATTTATATCCCAAACGACTTGATGCGTGTTTTCTTTTTCTCTTGTAGAAAAACAAATTTTTTGAAAGTTTTTGATGCTGTTATACAGCGGGGCAAGAGTATTTATTAAAGGGTGCTGAAGATTTTGCGTAAAATAACAAAAGAGTATTTGTTTTTATTTGGCTATAAATTTAAAAAAAGTAATAACTGTCTCTCTTTAATGGTTTAGTAGTATCTTTTTCATGATGTATTGATTTTTAAAAGAGCGTTCTTTATTTGATAAATTGTTTTTTATTTTAAAAATTTTAATAATGTATTTTGTATATTTACATGGAATACATAATGTATTATAATTTACTCTATATCGTAATCATTAAAAGGAATTTTTAGTTTTATAAGAATATTTTTTACTTTATTCAGTGAAGAAAAAAGAGGAGCAAAGAAAGCTGTATTTAAAGTAGTTAAAATTCGCATGTGTTTGTACATTCTAACGGTGTTTATGCTTTGTTTTGTACAAACTGTAGAAAGTTATGCGAACGGTATGAAAGCGTGGTTTCAAGAAGGAGCGCCTGTTGCTGCGAGAGCAGCAACAGGAAAAGATAGAGTTATTGGGGCTATAGATATGGCTGTTATTCGCGATACGGAAGGGCAAGATGGATTTGCTTTTGGAAAAACTGAAAATGTCTCTTTATTTAAAGCATTTTGGGGTGGTATGGGTTTTATATTATGTTTGTCTTCTTTGCTCGCTGGGGATCTCATTGGTGTTGTGGTGTCCATTATAGGATTGCTTTTTTTATCTTATAAGTGTTTTTGTTAATCTCATCGAAATTTCTTTCTTTCATGGATGTATTTTATTGATCATCATTGGAGAAAAATATCTTCGCAAAAGCATTTGTGCTGTTGTAAAATTGTCTCATGCTTTTGTTTGTCGCGTTCTTTAATGGGGTTGCGACCCTCATGTAAAACGAAATGCCATTGTTGTTGCACATTCACACGCTTTTTTAAAAGAGACATTTCTTAAAGCATCCAAGTCCATTTCACGACGCTGCTCGTGGATGGTATATCGATAAATCTATTGCGCACCACCATCTTTATGCTTGTGAAGGTACAAGCCAGCATCATCATACCCTTTACTGGCCCCAATGTTGTGACAGCCTTTGCTATTTAGACGATTCATAAGAGGCATTTTTCTCCTTTCTTTAGCGTTTTTATTTACACGCTAATCCCACTTGTGATGTGTAAGGAGATGGTTTTGATTGATTCAACATGAGCAGATTTGCAATGAGAGAATCTTAGGATATTTGAGCCTCGCATTCTCCATGTAAAAGATAAATTATCTTTATAAATCAATCTATTGCTGTGAATAGAGAGGTGAAAAATAGAGGGCGTTTTGTTTATGCACGCGTAAAGGGGATACAATGATTCAGGAGTTTTTTAAAAAAGTATAACCTGCTATTTTGCAAGATTATCGCTGTTTTATAAGTAAAAAGGGGATAAAAGTTTATTTATATACTTGTAGAAGAAAAGCAATTCAGTAATAGATCTTGTTTTGCGCGAAGACGTGCAATCCATTGGTCCTCACGAATAGCAGTGTTATGGACTGTAATGAGTTCGTCTTTTTTTATTTCAGCTGTTACCGTTGCTTTTTCCAAAAGACCACAAGGAATCGCGTGATGAGCGCGTGCTTGTGCACTGTTCATGATCCAAGCACGATAGGTGTAAAGACCAATAAAATCTAACTGATCACCAGGGTGTAAATCTTTTTTAGCGACAGCACAAACTTCTGCTACTGGAGTGCTAAGGGGTACCATGTCTTTTTTTCCATAAAGCATAACACGTGCGCATGTGAGGGGAACTTCCATTGCTGTTAAATGATAGGGACGATGAAAGGTAAAGTAAGGTCCTTGACCAATTTTTAAGTCCTCCATACGTTCGCGTAGACGGGGATGCGCTATTTCTGCAATGACAAAAACACCTGGAGATACGCCTTGACCTGTTGAATAATCGACAACACCATAATTGTTTAAAATACCTCCATCCTGTTTTGGAATAAGCACTTTGCTTAAATCCTGGAGTGCTGCTTGTGGACCATGCATTCCTGGGCAATCAGGGAGAAGCCCCGTTGCATTGGCAATGGCGGCCATTTCAACCATTGTTTTAGAACCTTCTATAAACTCAACCAACATGCGTACATTCATATTGCGTCGTGCTGCTTCTTCTTCATAAGCATCAGGTGTTGCATCAAAAATAAGCGGATTGTTTTTACCTTTACCGGCTGCAACAATTTTGTGCCCAAGAGCTGAAACAAATTCAATGAGCTCCATACAAGATGTTGGTTCATCACCGGCACCAAGTGTATAGACAAGACCTCGTTTTTCTGCTTCATGTTTGAGATAAGCGCCAATTGTAACATCTGTTTCAACATTCATTGTGACAAGATGTTTATTGTTTTCAAGTGCTTTGAGGCCAATTTCGGCACCAGCTTCAGGATAGCCTGTTGCATCAACGATAATATCGATTTGTTCATGACGTAAAATAAGATTAATATCATCTGTGGCGGCAATGAAACCCTTTTCAATGGCTTGCGTTAAGGCATTGGCATTTTCAATTTCGCGCGCATGGCCTTCTTCTCCATAGGCTAACAGAGCGGCATCAAAAATACGTGATGGTTTTCTGGTGGCAACAGCTGCAATTGTTATGCCATCCATATGGGCAACGCTTGAGAGCAAATCTGTTCCCATTTCGCCGCAGCCAATCAATCCAATGCGGATAGGGGGATGATTTTCTGCACGCTGTTTTAAATCACGTGCTAAACCTGTTAGGCTGACATTGCTCGCCATTATTTTTTCCTATTTAAAAATTATTTTGTCCAAAAATACTTTTTTCTCATAAAACATGATTGCTCTTTAGACCGTTAACCTTTTATTCTTGATGCTCTAATCAATGGATTCTATAAAAGCAAGAGGGTGTATTGGCTTTTGTTAAATAAAACAGGAATGGTGTTATGCAACGAAAAATAGCAGTACAAGATGTCGCAAATTTTATAGGGAAAGAGGTAGGTTTGTCGCAGTGGCGTCTTGTTACGCAGGATATGATTAACCAATTTGCATGTGCAACAGATGATCATCAATGGATTCATGTTGATGAGGAAAGAGCTAAAAAAACCCCTTTTGGTGGCACTATTGCGCATGGTTTTTTAACATTATCGCTTTTGTCTACACTCGCTTATGAAGCTCTTCCAGAGTTGGAAGGGGCTGCAATGGGGATTAATTATGGTTTTGATAAAGTGCGCTTTATGAGTCCTGTGAAAACAGGTGTGCGGGTGCGTGCACGTTTTGTTTTAAACGATGCGGAAATTCGTCCTTCTGGTCGCGTTGTTTTTCACTATGGCGTAACGGTAGAAATTGAACAGTTAAAAAAACCTGCTCTTACCGCTCAGTGGCTTATCATTGCTATGGTTGGTGAAAAATATGCAAATTTCTAAATTGTTTTAATGCTTTGTTTTATCAAGTTTTTGTACAATTTTATCAGAAGACCATTGGGTTATGACATTGAGAATAATCAAAAGAATGATAACACTTGTCATGATGGGGGTGTTATAACGTTGATAGCCATAGCGGATTGCCATATCACCTAAACCACCTCCACCAAGATATCCAGCCAGTGAAGTGGCGCCAATAAGAGAAATAATCATAACCGTACGACCCGTTATCAGGCTAGGGAGTGCTTCGGGAATAAGAACATGCCTATTTCTAAATTGTTTTAATGCTTTGTTTTATCAAGTTTTTGTACAATTTTATCAGAAGACCATTGAGTTATGACATTGAGAATAATCAAAAGAATGATAACACTTGTCATGATGGGGGTGTTATAACGTTGATAGCCATAGCGGATTGCCATATCACCTAAACCACCTCCGCCAAGATATCCAGCAAGTGAAGTGGCACCAATAAGAGAAATAATCATGACGGTAAAACCCGTGATCAGGCTAGGGAGTGCTTCAGGAATAAGAACATGCCTAATAATTTGAAGACGACTTGCCCCCATAGAGCGGACCGCTTCAATGAGACCATTCTCAACTGTTTTAAACGAGAGTTCTGCCATTCTTGCATAAAAAGGAATCGCTGAAATGGTCAATACAAAGATGACAGCAGGCATGCCCACACCTCTTCCTACAACGATACGCGTGAGGGGGAGAAGGTAAAATGCAAGAATAATAAACGGAATGGCACGAAGGCTATCAATGATAATACTCAAAGGGCGATTGATGAGACCGCAAGCAAAAATTCCTCCACGTGCTGTTGTATAAAGCACAAGACCAAGGGGAAGCCCGATAATGAGGGCCATAAAAGAAGTGCTTATTGTCATCACTATCGTATCAGAAATGGCTCTGAAAAGTTCATGAGAGAGAATATTAAACATAACCTAAAACCTCGCAATATCGCCCTTTTTCAGTTAACCATTTAACAGCTTTTTCTAATGCTTCTTTATCTTGGCTTGGAAGACCTAAGAATAAACGACCGATGGTTTCTCCTTGAACTGTATCAATGCCACCATGTAGAATACGCGCTCTTAAACCGATTGCATCTTCTAGGAGATGGAGAAAAGGTTGTTGGGCAATTTCACCGGCAATATTAATTTCAATGACAGCTTCTTGACCGACCGGTTTAAGATTTTTTGCAAATTTTTCAGGCAGTTGTGGAGTAACAAGTTTGAGCATGGCAATGGTTGTCTCTTCTTGTGGTGATGTGAAAATATCTTTCACACGTCCTTCTTCCACAATGCGTCCTTGATTGAGGACAATAACACGATGGGCAATCGTGCGCACAACTTCCATTTCGTGGGTAATAAGCACAATGGTGAGATTGAGGCGGTTATTGATATCAGCAAGAAGTTCTAGAATGGATTGTGTTGTTTCAGGATCAAGAGCAGAGGTTGCTTCATCTGATAATAATATTTTAGGATTAGCGGCGAGGGAGCGTGCAATACCAACACGCTGCTTCTGTCCCCCTGAAAGTTCCACGGGATAACAGTATTCTTTACCACATAATCCTACGAGTTCAATAAGTTCAAGAGCGCGTTTATGGCGCTGTTTTTTGTTTATACCTTTCAATTTAAGGGGTAATGCAATGTTATCAAGAATATTTTGTGATGACAAAAGATTGAAATGTTGAAAAATCATGCCAATACGTTGACGGTAAGGCGCCCATTGTGTCTCTGTCAAATTTGAAACGTTGGTTCCTTCAAAGAAGATATCTCCTGTATCAATTTTCTCTAAGCCATTTAAACAACGAATAAGTGTGGACTTTCCTGCTCCGCTGCGCCCGATAATACCAAGGATTTCGCCGGCATGGATGTCCAGAGATAAATTATCAATTGCTGGAAAACCAGCCGTTTTGTTATAGCAACGGCTGATGTTTTTTAAAGAGATCAGAGCGGATTTTTCCATTCAATACTTACCAAGCTATTGGGTAAAATTACCAGGATATTTGGCAGAATTACCAAGATGTTTGCGCGGCTGGTCCAAAAATTTCTTTGATTTTTGCACGAACAGGCTCACTATTGTAAGCAGCAACCAATTTTTTGACCCATGGCTCATCTTTTTCGGCTGTTCGCACGACAATGATATTATTGTAAGGGTTATTTTCTGCTTTTTCCCATGCAATCGCATCTTTTTCTAAATTTAATCCAGAGACCAACGCCCAGTTTGTGTTGATAACCGCAATATCAAAATCATTGAGCGCTCTCCCTAACATACCGGCATCTAATTCACGAATTTGCAAGTTTTTAGGGTTTTCAACAATATCAAGTGGTGTTGCAAGAATATCATGGGGATCTTTTAACTTAATAAGACCTAGAGAATTGAGAAGAAGTAAAGCTCTTCCACCATTTGATGGGTCGTTAGGAATGCCAACCTGTGCTCCATCATGGAGTTCTTTTAACTGTTTTATTTTGTGGGAATAGACACCAATTGGGGCAATGAATGTATATCCAACAACTGAAAGTTTATAACCACGCTGTTCAATCTGATTATTCAGATAAGGTGTGTGTTGAAAAGCATTGGCATCAATATCGCCTGCATTGACCGCATCATTTGGCAGGGCGTAATCGGAAAAATAAACAAGTTCAATCTCTAAACCTGCTTTTTTCGCTTGTTCGGCAGCAACTTTCCAAACAGTTGCTTCATGTCCTTCCATAACACCAAGTTTGATTTTTGATTTGTCTGCTGCCATGGAAAAGCTTGGAGACAAAAAGAATGTAAAGAGCGAAAGGAGTAATCCAAGTATGATTTTCCAAGAGAATTGCTTTAATGTCATGTGCTTTTTCCTTTCTTTCCAAGCTTTTTTGAGGAAAGTTTTAATATACTACACTTTTATAGAGATGTGAGACTATAAAAGCTTTATAGAATATTCAATTACTTTTATGCAAAAGAGAATATTATTTTTTCTCTACTGTAAGTATTTTTGCAAAAACACATCGTTTGTTGGATACTTTTCTCTCAAATTTAGGCAATAAATTTTTGCCTCTTCATCATTTTTCAAGGAACCAATGACGTTTTCAAAACTTCTTTATATGAATGATTGGCTGAAAAGCTAAGCAATAAGATAACGTTTTGGCGGTAAATCCACGAGAAGAATGGAGAAACTTGCACCATCAAAATAAGAGCTCCAAGACAAAAGCCCGTGTGTAGAAAGCGGTAGGGGATGAGGTAAGAGAGCTTTTCTCAAAATGGGTGGGTCTTTAAGAGACCAAGAATGAATATCCACTTGAATGAAATACGGCAAATTATTTGGGAAGGTCAATATTTTGCCTTTTATATTTTGGAGAGGAAAAAAGAATGTTAAAAAAGAAATTTTTATTAACCACAATGCGTTTAGTGTCTTGTGGACGTGTATTGCCTTTTGGACGTTTATTGCCCCTTGGTGGGGTTTTATTCGCTTTGACTGGGGTAGAGATGGCAATGGCCGCTCCTCATGCTGCTATGGGAACCGTTGCTCGTGTCGCAACAGGGCAGGTGGTTTTACGCGCAGGTCCAGCGACAACTTATAAAGCCATCGCAACTATTCCAATGGGAGCAAAAGTGCAGATTAATGGGTGTCTATCTAATAAAACTTGGTGTTCTCTTGGTTATAGTGGAAGAGTTGGTTGGGCATCTGCGCGCTATATCAACGTCAACGATGTTCCTGTGATTTCTTTTACAAAGATGCATACAAAACCAGATTCTATGGTAAAGGCACAAAAGAAAGAAGAAAAGCGGGCAGTTTCGGAGGTAAAAACTCTTACGCTGCCTCAGAAAATACGCAAAAATGTGCAACAATTGTACCACAGAACAGATGTGATACTTGATCCCACAGGTGTCAAAAAAAGGGATGAACGAACAATTTTGAATCCATCACCAACAGCACAGGGTGTATCAGTAAAGCATGTGAACGCGTATAACCCTTTTTTCCCAGATGACATCAATTTCAAAAATTTTGAACGCAATGAAACGCGTTATCGTATTGTAACTTATCCTGCACCACAAAGATAAAGCAAGTTCAACAATTTTTGAGATGAGAGAAAAACATAACAGCATGAAGTATTTTCACTTCATGCTGCTTTGTTTAGGCTGCTGATTTGGGTTTTATCAAATTACGAAAAATAAGTAATTCAGCAATTTGAATTGCATTGAGTGTTACTCCCTTTCTTAGATTGTCGGCAACAACCCAGAACGCTAAACCATTTTCAACAGTAATATCTTCTTCAAAAATTTTGAACACAATGAAACACGTTATCGTATTGTAACTTATTCTGCTAAACAGAGATAAAGCAAATCTAACGTTTCTTGAGATGAGAGAAAAATATAACAGCATGAAGTATTTTCGCTTCATGCTGCTTTGTTTAGGCTGCTGATTTGGGTTTTATCAAATTACGAAAAATAAGTAATTCAGCAATTTGAATTGCATTGAGTGCTGCTCCCTTCCTTAGATTGTCGGCGACAACCCAGAAAGCTAAACCATTTTCAACGGTAATATCTTCACGAATACGGCTAATAAAGGTATCATCTTCACCAGTGCCTTCATAGGGTGTCGTATAACCACCATCTTCATGTTTATCAATAACTTGGCAACCAGGCGCATCGCGGAGAAGCGCTTGTGCTTCATGGGCGCTAAGCGGTTTTTCAAATTCAACATGGACAGCTTCAGCATGACCAATAAAGACAGGAACACGAACAGCAGTTGCTGTTAATTTGATTTTAGGGTCAAGAATTTTTTTCGTCTCAACCGTCATTTTCCATTCTTCTTTTGTATAACCATCTTCCATGAAAACATCGATATGGGGAATGACATTAAAGGCAATACGTTTGGTGAATTTTTTTGATGTGATGGGATCTGCAACAAAAACTGCTCGTGATTGTTCGAAGAGTTCATCCATTCCTTCTTTACCAGCGCCAGAAACGGATTGATAAGTGGATACAACAACACGTTTGATGATTGCTGCGTCGTGGAGAGGTTTTAATGCCAAGACAAGTTGAATTGTTGAACAATTGGGATTGGCGATAATATTGCGTTTGGAAAATGCATCAATAGCTTGTGCATTTACTTCAGGCACAATTAATGGGACGTTGGTATCATAGCGCCAAGTGGATGAATTATCGATGACCACACATCCGGCCGCAGCAATTTTAGGAGCATATTCTTTAGAAATACTTCCGCCTGCAGACATAAGGCAAAGATCTGTATCAGAAAAATCATAACTATCAAGTGCTTTTACTTTTAAAGTTTTATCACCATAAGAAACATCTTGGCCTAATGAACGCCGTGATGCCAAAGGAACAATTTCATGAGCAGGAAAACCACGCTCTTCTAGAATTGTAAGCATTTCACGACCAACATTTCCAGTTGCGCCAACAATTGCAACTTTAAAACTCATTTTTCCATACTCCTGTCCTTCTCCATCTTTCCTTAGGCAACCCTTATGAGACAGCGAGTTGTCCAGGAATATTAAAGCATATTGTTGGTTTCAAAAGTCTCACTTTCGTATACACTCATTTTTGTCTATAAGTAATACGGAGTTGATTGATTTTTTCATTTGTTATTCTGTTGGTTGTTAAGGGTTCAAAAAGCTTGAATATTTTACGTTAAGCCATATGAATATTTCCTCAACAGCGCTTCAATCTAGAGAAGTGCTTATCTCCTGTCAATTGTTTCTCTTGCGATGGTTGCATTTTACAATGTATAATGATTGTATCATGCATTGTATTGCTAAAGTTTTTCTCGTTTATTCATTCCGTGCTCGTTCGTAGAGCACTATGAAAGGAACAGTGCTTTTTTAGTATCGTTTCCGCTTTTTACTTTGTAATTTTCATTTAATCGTTTCAGTAATGATTACGCATTGTCTCACGCTTTTGTTTCTCACGTTCTTTAATAGGGTCACGACCCTCATGCAAAACAGAACGCCCCCTCACAAAGAACAAAATGCCTTTGGGTTGCACATTCACGCGCTTGTTTTAAAAAGACATCTCTTAAAGTCCTCAAGCCCATTTCATGACGCCGCTCGTGAATGGTATAGTGTAAAAGCCACTGAGCACCACCATCTTTATGCTTATGAAGGTACAAGCCGGTACTATCATACGCTTTTCCAGCCCCCAATGTTGCGACAGCTCTTGGTATTGAGACGATTCATTAAAGGCATTTTGCTCTTTTCTTTAGAGTTTTCTATCCACGTGACAGCCCCGCTTATGACGTGCAGAAACATCGTTTTGATTGATTGAATATAAGAGGATTTGAGATGAGAGAATCTTATAATATTGGGGGACTCATTTAACAGGTAAAACAGTAAATTATCTTTATAAATCAACATTCTATAAATTATAAAAGCGTTTATTTAAGAAAGATTCACTAAAATTATAAAAAATATAGTTCTTTTACATTAGATCAGAAACCAATCGCAAGATTGCTTTTTGTTTTTCGGGTTTGAGGACTCTGAAAGTTTTTAAAAGCTGATATTCGTCTTTGCTGGTTATTTTTTCATCATGGTGGTATGTGCTATCTTCTTTTTTTGTTGCGATATCCGCATAAAAGAAGGAAATGGGAACCTCCAAGATATGAGCAATTTCTTGTAGACGTCCTGCGCCCACGCGATTCAAGCCTTTTTCATATTTTTGGATTTGTTGAAATGTTACACCTAAATGCTTGCCTAATTGTTTTTGAGAAAGCCCCATGATGCTTCTTCTAAAGCGAATTTTTTTGCCTATAGAAATATCATTAAAACGTGGATTTTTCGTTTGCACTTCATCCCCCACCGGCTGCGAGCGCCCTCGCATTTGTATTCCGGGGTCTGGAAGCACTGAACTCAAACAGCTTCTTGCTTTTAGTGCTTAGAGCACTTGGACATAACAAGAACCCCCGGAATCCCGGGATACCCGCTAAACGGGTTCATTTTTCGCGTTTGAGTTTTTCAGGCTTCCAGGCCCTATTGATCGCTGCGTATACGACCAAAACCACTGATTTAACTCATAGGGCAATTTCTTGAGATCGTCAATCACAATGAAGGCAAGCACAATGAAGGCAAGCACAATGAAGGCAAGTTTGCTTGTTGGTCTTTCTCACATTAAAGTGCAATCGTCGTAACGCAGGTTCGCTCTTTTGAAGGGATTTTGGTCAATTGTTCTTCATGCTTTTTTTGATGAGAAATGATTGGCAAAAACAAGTCGACTATTGCACCTTTAAAAATATTACGGGGTGACAATATGGGTAAAAAAAGCCATTGCTGCTTTGATTTTGTTTGCTAACGGTTTTTCTATCAATTTAATCTCTTTTTGAGTGATAAATTGATTTTCTGTGGGTATCAATGTTATTGATTATATTCTAAATTTTAATTCCCATGCGTTTCTTATGCTCTCTTTTGGTTAAGAGGATTTTTTTGTACTCACAGGAAAAAACTTTCCTATGAGGCGTTAATATGTTGCTTGTGAAACCATCTAGAGCAGATGAGACGTTGGGCGTTGGTAAAGAGAATGCTGCTATTAGGGTATCCCTAAATTGCTTCTCTAGCCAAATGACTTTTTTAGAATGCGCGAAGAGTGAGACAAGGACGTTAAAAAAAGAATTCAGCTTGATGAAGCAATCAATGATAACAGATCACTATAAAAAGCTTCTTTATTTTTTATAGGTTGCTTTTTCATTATCCTGTAAAGGGCGCGCTTCTGAGGCAAGCATAATGGGAATGCCATCACGAATAGGATAGGCAAGATTTGCTTTGAGTGAAATTAATTCTTGTGCTTCTCTGTCTAAAGAGAGTGTTCCGCCTGTGATTGGGCAAACCAGTAATTCGAGCATTTTAGGGTCGGTGATCATTTTTTTCATGTTTTCGCATTCATTAGTTTAAATGGTATTGAGTCCCTGTTTGTTTCATAAGGGAGCGTTCTGTTAAAGCAAGAAGAGTTTGAGCGCGAATGTCAATATCTGGAGCCTCCAATAGAGCTTGCTTTTCTGCCGGTGTAAAGGGGATGAGGGCTGAAAAAGCATTAACTAAGAGAGGTGTGGGGGCTTGCATGATACTGTTCCAATTATATTCTATTTCATGGATGGTAAGATATTTTTCAACGATGTCGAGGAGGCTTTCTCGGTTAATATTTTCTGTAATATTGGGCTCTTCTAAATCTTGTATGTTTGGTTGGATAAGAGCAGTTCGATAAGGGGTTGCACTCATCAATTCTTGTTCTAAGGTAAAGCGACAAACCCCTTGTAATATAATGAAAAGATGCCCGTTCCCCATTTCATTGTAGTTGGTAATACGCCCTATACAGCCTATTTTGTAAAGTGGTGTGGAGAAATGGTCTGTCTCAGATGGGAGCGGCTGAATGATTCCTAATAAACGATTGGAGACCATAATATTTTCAACCATCTCAAGCATCTCTGGTTCAAAAATATTGAGTGATAAAAAACCACCTGGTAGTAAAAGTGCTCCTTCTAAAGGAAAAAGAGCAATTTGCTTTGGTAGATCATTTTCGTCGTTGTAATGGACATTGCCCGCTTTCATAAGTATCTTATAACCCTTGTTGTTGAAGTTTGGTATGTCAATAGCTGCAATTTATGACACTATTGAGAGACAAAAAATTAAGAGAGAAAAAAAACAATCCCTTATGCGTTAAAATGATGATTAAACATTCAAAATCTTTACTCTTAAAAGATATGAAACTCCATTGTGAGGGTTACAGTTGCGTAAAAGAGGGTATTGTTTTGCAATCCTTTTGAATGCTTGATATTTTGCACTTTTTCAAGCTCTATCTTTATTGACAGCCCTTATGTAATTCATCTCCTTACTTTCTTAAAGAGCGGCCATCTACTTTTCATAATATTCAAAAGACTGTTTTCGTGATCAATGGTTGTTTTCAGGTTGTTATTACGGATATGAAAAAAAGTGATATCCTAATTTGTTGAATGAAGAACTGTTTCCAATTGACAACCTTTACAGTGTGCTTTTGCAACCATTATAAATCTTTTAAAACAATCTATGCAAGTTAAAAAATGAGGCTAAGCCCATCACTTTCCTGATGACAGTGTAACAAAGATAGGTTATAGGTAGAAATATGTCAGAAAGAACATTGTCGTTTCTTTCATTCTTTTGCGGGAGAGTGCAGACTGCAAACTTTCGCACCTGCCGCCGAAGGGGAAAACAGCCCATAATCTCTCAGGCTCTAGGACCGTAAAAGAACTAAGGCAAATCTGGAAAGTCGGGAAGACCCGCGCCGAAGGTGTAAGCGAAAGGTCTTTTCGCGAGTCTCTCAGGTTCGTAACAGAAGGGTGCGGAGGCGGCCATATTGTGTGGGCGTTAAGTGCGACTTTGGAGATATTATGGGTACATCACAAGAATTTGAAACATCTTCTTTAAAAATGCTTCCTTTACATCAATTGCACGAAGAGGCAGAAGCAAAATTTGGTGCTTTTGCTGGTTGGAAAATGCCTTTAACTTATCCTCTTGGGGTTATGAAAGAGCATCTCCACACACGTGCACATGCAGGGCTTTTTGATATTTCTCATATGAAATTAATTGCCGTTGAAGGACCACAAGCAGCGGAATTTTTATCCTATGCTTTTCCTATTAATGCTGCATTGTTAAAAATTGGTCAATCTCGTTATAATTATTTGCTCAATGAACAGGCTGGGATTCTTGATGATCTTATCATTACCCGTTTGGCAGAGGACCGTTTTATGCTGGTTGCTAATGCTGGAAATGCACAGGCTGATTTTGAAGAGCTTGAAAAGCGAGCGGTTGGTTTTGACTGTCAAGTTATTGCTCTTGAAAGAGTGCTGCTTGCTTTGCAAGGTCCAGAAGCAGCAGCGGTGATGGCGGATGCTGGGATGCCGGGTAATGAGTTGTTGTTTATGCAAGGATTCGAGCCACAACAAGATTGGTTTATAACGCGTTCCGGTTATACTGGAGAAGATGGTTTTGAAATTGCTCTTCCCATAGGGCACGCGCATGCATTGGCTGAAAAATTGCTGAGTGATTCTCGTGTAGAATGGGTTGGTCTTGCCGCACGCGACAGTCTTCGGTTGGAAGCTGGGTTATGCTTGCATGGTAATGATATTACACCTGATACAACGCCCATTGATGCAGCACTGACATGGGCTGTTCCTAAAAGTGTTCGAGAAAAAGCACAATTTTATGGGGCAAAGGCTTTTCTTGAAGCACTGGAGAGAGGGCCTACGCGGTGTCGTGTTGGATTAAAACCACAAACGCGTCAACCTGTTCGTGCTGGTGCGATGCTTTTCGATCATGAGGGCAAGCAGATTGGGGTGGTAACTTCAGGTGGTTTTGGTCCTTCTTTTGATGGGCCTGTAGCAATGGGTTACGTTCCTGTTGAGTGGAAAGTTGAGGGAACGGAAGTCTTTACAGAGCTACGTGGCAAAAAGATTGCATTGTCTGTTCATTCACTTCCTTTTGTTGAACAACGTTATTTTAAAGGATAATTTTTGATGTCTAAAATTTATTTTACAGAAGATCACGAATGGCTCAATGTTGAAGGACAAGTCGTTACTGTTGGCATTACGCATTATGCGCAAGAGCAGTTAGGAGATTTGGTTTTTGTTGATTTGCCAAAACAGGGAACACAACTTACCAAAGGAGATGCTGCTGCTGTTGTCGAATCGGTGAAAGCAGCTTCAGATGTTTATGCACCTCTTGATGGTGAAGTGGTTGAAATCAATGAGGCTTTGGCAGATAACCCTGAACTGGTAAACCAGAAAGCCGAAAAAGAAGGTTGGCTCTGGAAAATGACATTGCAGGATGAAACGCAACTTGAAGGGTTGCTGGATGAGACTGCTTATAAAGCACTGATTGGATGAGTGTTATGTTAGAGCGTCATTTTTTTTCTCGCCATATTGGACTTCGTCCCGATGAAATGCAAAAAATGCTTGATGTTTTAGGGGTTGATTGTATTGATACGCTCGTTTCTCAGGCGGTTCCCCATTCTATCCATTTAGGGCGTTCGCTTAATCTACCAAAGGCAGCAAGTGAAGGGCAGGCCTTGGAAGAACTCGCCAAAATGATGGGGCGTAACCATGTGCATAAAAGTTTTATTGGGCAGGGATATCACGGAACTTTTGTGCCTCCGGTTATTTTGCGAAATCTTTTTGAAAATCCCGCTTGGTATACCGCTTATACACCCTATCAGGCAGAAATTAGCCAAGGTCGTTTGGAACTTCTCTTTTATTTTCAGACATTGGTGAGTGAACTTACTGGTTTGCCTGTTGCAGCCGCTTCACTTCTCGATGAAGCAACGGCGTTAGCTGAAGCTGTTGCGGTAGCGGTACGCTTTGCTCGTGAGAAAAAAACAAAGATTTCTCTTCACAGTCTTTTGCATCCTCAAACTTTGAGTGTGGCACAAACACGTGCTGAAACACAAGGGATTCAAATGAACCAAGATGGTGAAATTTGTTCTAATACAGCGGCAATTGTTTTGTCTTGGCCAGATACAAAAGGCTTTTTTAACGATTATAGTGAAGTCATTAAAGAGGCAAAGGCAAAAGGTGTTCTGGTGATTGTTGTGGCGGATCCTTTGGCGCTCACCCTTATGGAACCACCTGCGCAATGGGGGGCGGATATTGTTGTTGGCTCTATGCAGCGTTATGGTGTTCCGATGGGATTTGGTGGTCCACATGCTGGTTATCTTGCGGTCAGTGATGCGCTAACACGCCTTATTCCAGGGCGGATTGTTGGTCAATCCGTTGATACAAAAGGGCGCGTTGGTTTTCGCTTAGCATTGCAAACGCGTGAACAGCATATTCGACGCGATAAAGCGACGTCGAATATTTGTACAGCACAAGCTCTGTTGGCAAATATGGCAACAGCTTATGCTGTTTGGCATGGTCCACAAGGCTTACAGGAAATTGCCCAACGGATTCATCTTTTAACATGCCGTTTTGTTGCTGGTTTAGAAGCAGCAGGCGTTCATGTTGAAGGGGAAAACTTTTTTGATTGTGTCAGCATTTTTATTAAAGGAAGAGCCCAAGAGATTGCACGTCAAGCAAAAGCTGGTGGGCGTCTTGTTCGTCTTCTGGATGATGACAGAATTGTCATCAATTTTGATGAGTTATCAACAGAAGAAGATGCTCAAGCTTTGGCAGAGCTTTTTGGTGCAAAATTGGTCGATCAAGTTTCTTCACGCCTTTTAGGGAAAGGGCGTGATGGTGCTTTTCTTTCACAGCCCTTTTTTCATGCCGTTCACTCAGAGACAGAGATGATGCGCTTTTTGCGTCGTTTGTCAGATAAGGATTTGGCCTTGGATCGGGCAATGATACCGCTTGGTTCTTGCACAATGAAGCTTAATGCGGCAGCGGAATTGATGCCTGTAAGTTGGTCTACGGTTGCTAATATCCATCCCTTTGTGCCCAGAGAGGATGCAATGGGTTATAGGGAAATGATAGATCAATTGAATGCGTGGTTGTGTGAAATTACAGGGTTTGCGCAAGTTTCTTTTCAGCCAAATTCTGGTGCTCAAGGTGAATATGCGGGGCTGTTGGCAATTCGCAGATATCACCAATCGCGAGGAGAACAGCAACGTACAGTTTGTCTTATTCCCGCATCTGCGCATGGTACCAATCCTGCTTCTGCGCATATGGCGGGGATGGAAGTGATTGTGGTGAAATGTTTGAGTGATGGCGATGTTGATGTTGATGATCTCAAAATGAAAGCACAATTGCATAAGGATCGCTTAGCAGCTTTGATGATCACTTATCCTTCAACCCATGGTGTTTATGAGGAAAGTATTAAGGATATTTGCTCTGTTATCCATGAAAATGGAGGGCAAGTTTATTTTGATGGTGCTAATCTCAATGCACTTGTTGGGCTTGCGCGTCCGGCAGATATTGGGGCGGATGTTTGTCATATGAACCTTCATAAAACCTTTGCTATTCCCCATGGTGGTGGTGGTCCTGGTGTGGGGCCGATTGGTGTCGCAGAACACCTCAAACCATTTTTACCAGGTCATGAACAAGAGGGGACAACGCATGCTGTTTCGGCTGCTCCTTATGGAAGTGCCTCTATTCTTGTGATCACCTGGATGTATATTCGTATGATGGGGGCTGATGGATTGAAATATGCAACACAAACAGCAATTTTGAATGCCAATTATATTGCTGCGCGCCTTTCAAAGGCTTATGCTATTCTTTATCGAGGAAAGCATGGACGTGTTGCGCATGAATGTATTGTTGATACCCGCATATTGAAAGACCAGTATGGGGTGAGTGTTGATGATATTGCAAAACGCTTGATTGATTACGGGTTTCACGCACCAACAATGTCTTTTCCTGTTCCTGGTACTTTGATGATTGAGCCAACGGAATCAGAACCAAAAGTAGAGATTGATCGTTTTTGTGATGCTTTGCTTTTGATTGCTGAAGAAGCTAAAAAAGTTGGTGAAGGTGTTTGGCCCAAAGAGGATAATCCATTGGTTAATGCGCCACATACATTGATAGATACGGTAGATGACGCTTGGGAACGACCTTATTCGCGACAAGAAGCTGCCTTCCCTCATTCCTCTCTTGATCCAGCAAATAAATATTGGCCTCCTGTTTCTCGTATTGATAATGTTGCGGGAGATAGAATGCTTATTTGTTCTTGCCCGCCATTGGGAAATACATATTAAATTTATTTATCATGGTAACGTCAAAAGCCTACACAAAATGTGTGGGCTTTATTATTGATTGATATTCGTTTTTCTTGGTTTGTTTATGTTTATGCGCTATATAAGCCGGCATCATCATACTCTTTGCCAACCCCCAATGTTGCGACAGCTCTTGCTATTTAGACGATTCATAAGAGGCATTTTTGCTCCTTTCTTTAGAGTTTTTATCCACATGACAGCCCCGCTTATGGCGTGCAGAAACATAGTTTTGATTGATTCAACATAAGAGAATTTGAGATGAGAGAATCTGACAATATTTGGGGGTCTCATTCAATAGGTAAAACAATAAATTATCTTTATAAATCAATATCTTGTATCTTTTAAAAATGAATAATATTTGCGCTCTTTATTTTTCTTATGTTTTTGTTTTTAAGCATAATGTCTTATGAAGAGAAGACAGGGTTCGAGGTACGGGGAATGCCTCTTTGTTCACCATGAAGAAATTTTCTAAAAAGGTGTACAATACCATCTTCTAAAATGGTGGTTGTCATCACTTTTAAATACTACCCTCCTGTTTTCCATATTGATAATGTTGCGGGAGATAGAATGCTTATTTGTTCTTGCCCGCCACAGGAAATATATATTAAATTTATTTATCATGGTAATGTTAAAAGCCTACACCTTCTGTGTGGGATTTGTTATGAGTTTGTTTATGTTTATGCGCTATACGCTTTAAAAAATGGATGATATTTGTGTCCTTTGTTTTTTTACGCCATGGTGCATAATATTTAATGAAGAGAATGACAGGGTTTGGGGGATGGGAATGCCTCTTTGTTCACCATGAAGAAATTCCTTAAAAGGGTGTACAATATCATCTTCTCAAATGATGGTTATCATTACTTTCTTTAAAGCATGCTAAATGTAAATGCGTTTATAGCGTGAACCTAAAGAAGTTAGAATTTCGTTGGGGATAGTGTCGGCATCTGTCGAGAGTGTTTCAAGGGTTTGATGCGCGCCAATCAGTTCTATCCAATCACCTCTTTGAGGTTTTGTATGGAGATCTGTCGTATCAACAATGATGGAATCCATAGAAATGCGTCCGACAATAGGAAGCTTGTTTCCGTTAAAATAAACACTCCCTTTATTAGAAAGAATGCGTGGCAAGCCATCGGCATAGCCGATAGAAACAGTGATAAGCGTGCTTGGTCTATGGGTAATGAAAGTTTCTCCATACCCAACGGCGCATCCTGCTTCAACAGTGCGGCTTTGAAGAACTTGGGCCTCAAGCTTTAAAACAGGTTTAAGAGGCGTTGAACGTTTTCCACGGGGATCAACTCCGTAAAGTGCTATGCCTGGACGAACAAGGTCAAAATAAAAATCATTGCCAAGAAAAATACCTCCAGAATTAGCAAAGGAAACTTTGCAAGCAGGCAATTGTGCAAGAATAGTTTTGAAAGTAGCCAATTGTGTATAATTGGATAAATGCGTGTTATCCTCTCCATTAGAGAGGTGACTGAGAATATATTTTATTTCTGCTTTTTCAAAAATTGTCGGGTGTTTGATGAGTTTTTGTACCTCTTTTTTATCAAGTCCTAAACGGTTCATATTGGTATCAATCTGCACAATGGCGGGAAATCTTTTATCCTTTTTTTGACAGACTGTTTGCCACTCTTCGAGTGCATTCCAAGAATTCAGAACAGGAATAATTCCTGCTTCAGCTACCATTTCTTCTGTCTTGTGTGGAATTCCGTTTAGAACAATAATCGTGACATTTGATGGTAATATGGTTTTTAAATGCAGCGCTTCTTCGGTTTTGGCAACAAAAAAAGTGCGGCATCCAGCCTGATAAAGCGCAGGAGCAATTTTGTTAACACCCAACCCATAGGCATTTGCTTTCACAACCGCAGAGCATTCAGTGGGAGAAACACGTTGGGATAACGTTGTATAATTTGCAACAATAGCACTCACATTAATGGTTGCCACAGCTGTAGAAGGAAATAATGCATTTGTTTCATCATTTATGAATTGATTCATTTTAAAATCCTCTCTCGAGTCAATGAGGCATGAAGTTTCTTAATGATTGTTGCGTATAGGTTCTTATGATATGCGGAGAAAATGCAAAAGAGTGTTTATTACGCGTAAAATCATGAACAGTTTAGACGGAGTTTATCATAAAAGCTACCTTTTGAAATAAAATGCTTTTTTTTTGATACACTATGGAGAGTTTTTGCTGTGTGCGGCTGTGATATATAATGGTAAGCAAGTTTTTTGTTTTCTGGTGCCTTATGGTGAGGTGTATATTGATAAAAGCTTCTCATTCTTAAAGGAGTTGTTGAGAAGGTTCAATTTTGTGTTCATCATGAGGGGTCTCCATTCTATCAAAGATATCATTTTTAGGTGCTGTGAAGTTAAGAATTTTATATGTTGAGAATAATGCGCATTATTGGTTACGCGTAGCAAGTAATGATGGTGTTGTATGTGTTTTATTCTTAATTTCTTTCATGTTTATTTTGTTAATTTTGCAACAAAAATGTTGATTGTGTGATTTATGTTTTAAGAGAAATATTGGCAGATCGTTCTGTGGGCGTTATATCATGCTCAAAATCTTAAGTTTATGTTCAATAAAAGGCGAGGAAGAGTTTATGAATAGTTTTGCTTCTCATGTTCAGTCAAACATTGACAGCGGTTCATCAAACTTTCCGATTCCTGAAAATGTGTTCGCGCTTGTTGTTCAAGAAGTGTATCATTACACAGACCGTTTGTTTAAGTTTCGTCTGAACCGTCCGGAATGTTTTCGTTTTCGTTCAGGTGAGTTCGTTATGATTGGTTTGCCAAATGCAGAAAAGCCAATTTATCGCGCCTATTCAATTGCAAGTCCATTTTGGGATGAACAGCTTGAATTTTTTTCAATTAAAGTTCCAGGAGGTCCGCTGACAGAACATCTCCAAAAAATTAAAATTGGTGATACAGTTCTCATGCGTAAAAAATCTACGGGAACATTGGTTCTTGATGCTCTGGCTCCTGGAAAGCGTCTTTATCTTCTTTCAACGGGGACAGGGGTTGCACCCTTTGCAAGTCTTATCCGTGATCCTGAAACCTATGAAAAATTTTCTCAAGTGGTTCTTATTCAAACAACCAGAGAGTGTAATGAGCTTGCCTATGCAAAAGAGCTTGTTGTGTCTTTACAAGAAGATCCGCTTATTGGTGAATATGCGCAACAGTTGAAATTTTATCCCATGACTACGCGTGAACCTTCTGAACATATGGGGCGTATTACGACTGTTATGGAGAGCGGTGCTTTTTTTGAAACGACAGGTTTGCCGAAAATCAATCCTGATGAAGATCGCGTAATGATTTGCGGTTCTATGGCAATGCTAAAAGATTGTGCACGGATGTGTGAAGCCTTTGGTCTTGTTGAAGGGGCAAATAATGCGCCCGCCACTTATGTTGTGGAACGCGCTTTTGTCGGATGAGAGAAGCGTTGTGATGTCGCTTCTTGGGAAACGGTGTTTTTTTGAAACGACAGGTTTGCCGAAAATCAATCCTGATGAAGATCGCGTAATGATTTGCGGTTCTATGGCAATGCTAAAAGATTGTGCACGGATGTGTGAAGCCTTTGGTCTTGTTGAAGGGGCAAATAATGCGCCCGCCACTTATGTTGTGGAACGCGCTTTTGTCGGATGAGAGAAGCGTTGTGATGTCGCTTCTTGGGAAACGGTGTTTTTTTGAAACGACAGGTTTGCCGAAAATCAACCCTGATGAAGATCGCGTAATAATTTGCGGTTCCATGGCAATGCTAAAAGATTGTGCATGGATGTGTGAAGCCTTTGGTCTTGTTGAAGGGGCAAATAATGCGCCTGCCACTTATGTTGTGGAACGCGCTTTCGTAGGATGAGAGAAGCGTTGTGATGTCGCTTCTTGGAAACGGTGCTTTTTTTGAAACGACAGGTTTGCCGAAAATCAACCCTGATGAAGATCGCGTAATAATTTGTGGTTCTATGGCAATGCTAAAAGATTGTGTAAGGATGTGTGAAGCCTTTGGTGTTGTTGAAGAGGCAAATAATGCATCTGCCACTTATGTTGTGGAACGCGCTTTTGTCGGATGAGAGAAGCGTTGAGATGCTGCTTCTTGGAAAGCATTGTAATCTCTGAAATCGGTATACAATCTCATTTAGGCAAAATATGAAGTTTTAAAGGTGCAAACCACTCACCATCTTTACCATCATTTTTTAATTCAGCTTTACGGCTTTCAAAAGCATCTACAGCAATATCTTTTAAATAATACAGATTACGCATTGTTTCATGTTCTTTAATGGGGTCACGGGCCTCATGTAAAATAGACCACCATTTTGTTGCACATTCACGAGTTTGCTTTAAAGAAACCTTTCTTAAAGCACTCAAGCCTATTTCACGTTGGCGTCCGTAAATGGTATAGCGATAAAGCCATTGAGAACCACCATCTTTGCGCTTATGAAGGTGCAAGCCGGCGCCATTATACTCTTTACCAGCCACGAATGTTGCGATAGCCCTTGGTATTGAGACGATTTATAGGAGGCATTTTTGCTCCTTTCTTTAGAGCCACATGCGATAATCCCGCTTATGACGTGCAAATAAATGATTATGATTGATTGAACATAAGAGGATTTGAGATGAGAGAATCTTAGGATATTCGGGTCTCTTATTCAATATGCAAAACAATGAATTATTGTCATAAATGAATATGTTATCGCACGGTTTCTTAGGAAACGGTGCTTTTTTTGAAATGACAGGTTTGCTGAAAAACAGCCCCGATGAAGATCGGGTAATGATTTGCGATTCTATGGCAATGCTAAAAGATTGTGCACGGATGTGCGAAGCCTTTGGTGTTGTTGAAGGGGCAAATGATGCACTCGCACCTTATGTTGTGGAACGCGCTTTGGTAGGATGAGGGAGCTGTTGTGCTGCTGTTTGTGCTAATGCGCTGATAGCATCCCAATCCCCTGCTTTGATAAGCTGTTGAGGAGCTATCCAAGATCCCCCAATGCAGAAGACGTTAGAAAGTTGGAGCCATTGTGCAGCATTTTTTTGTGTAATGCCGCCTGTGGGACAGAACTGAATTTCAGAAAAAGGGGATGCTAAAGCTTGCACAAAGGCAATGCTTCCTGCTGCTTGAGCAGGAAAAAATTTAAGATATGAATAGCCTTTTTCTAGTGCTTTTATACATTCACTTGGTGTCACTATGCCTGGGAGAAAGGGGATTTTACTGTTTTTTGCACAATCGATCAATGCGTTTGAGAAGCCGGGGCTTACGATAAATTTTGCTCCTGCACGTTCAGCTTGTTCGTAGTGTGCATTGTTGAGGATTGTTCCTGCTCCAACAATAGCTTCAGGCACTTCTTGTGCAATTGCTTTTATTGCATCGTATGCATTTTTCGTTCGCAATGTGATCTCTATTGTTTTCAATCCACCTTTGACAAGAGCACGTGCGAGGGGTATTGCGTTTTGTAGATCGTCAATGCGCAAAACAGGGATGACAGTTTGTTCTTGTAGCAGTGATAAAAGGTGATCTATTTTTTGGCACATGGTCTTCTTTCTTTGAGAGATAATATTGTTGCTATATAGTTTGATTAAGCACAATATGTTAAAGAGTCGATGAATAGATCTTGAAATTGAATGAAACGCGCGTTATGGCAAAACTTATGGAAAAGAATTTTAAAGTTGCTGCACTTTATTGCTTCGCTGATTTGAAGCATTATCGTCAATTACAGAAGCCTTTGCTGGATTTATGCCAAGCAAATGGCATCAAAGGGACTCTGCTTTTAGCACAAGAGGGTATTAATGGAACCGTTGCGGGGGCTGATGCTGCAATTAAGACATTAATCAATTTTATTACCGCGGAACCAGCATTTCAAACGCCGGAAATTAAATATTCATGGGCGTCAAAAATGCCTTTTCATCGAATAAAAGTGCGATTGAAAAAAGAAATTGTAACCATGGGAGTTGAAGGTATTGATCCGTTAAAGGTTGTTGGTACTTATGTTGAGCCTGAAGATTGGAATGCTCTTATCCAAGATGAAGAAACAATCTTGATTGATACACGCAATGATTATGAATATGCACTTGGCAGTTTTCAAGGAGCCGTTGATCCACGGATTAAAACATTTCGGGAATTTCCTGAATGGGTGCGCAAACATGAAGCTGATTTGAAAAAGAAAAAGAAAGTAGCCATGTTTTGCACAGGTGGTATTCGCTGTGAAAAATCAACTGCTTATGTTCGTGAGCTTGGCTATGATCAGGTTTATCATCTCAAAGGTGGTATTCTCAAATATTTGGAAACTGTTCCAAAAGAAGAAAGTTTGTGGTGGGGTGAGTGCTTTGTTTTTGATGAGCGTGTTTCTGTTGGGCATGGTCTTGAAGAATGTGGGCGCGAATTATGTCGGGCATGCCGTTCCCCTATCAATGCTGAAAGCAAATTATCACCTCATTATGAGGAAGGTGTCTCGTGTGATTCTTGTTATAACACGCGAAATGAAGATGATAGGCAGCGCTTTCGGGAGCGTCATAGGCAATTCCAACTTGCAAAATTGCGTGCAGTTCAGTCTCATCAAGGTTCATAAAAATATCGTCCTTTAAAGCCTAAAACTTTCACTTTTTGTCGTGAAAAGAGAAGGTTTTCAATATAAGCATAAAAACTTTTTATAAGGCTAAGTCGTTTTTTAACTTTTTGTCTGGTGTATAAAACGAAGAGGTTGATGGAGAGATATAAATCCGCGCTATGCTTTTTTATCCGGTATCCTTGATCTTATAATATTTGATTTGTTGCAAATGTCTTACATTCTGAAACAGAAAAATTTATGCAATGAAAAGTGGACAGTTTAATCGAGGGGGTGCGTTTTAAAGAACTGTTTAGAATGCTATAATATATGGTGAATGCGCTGTTAAATATAGAATGAGTGTAAAGGGGGAAATGGGATGATAGTGTTAGCTTTATGATTTCATAAACATAACAAGGATGTTGTCCAACGGATTTTGTGTTTCTTTTCCAGAGATGAGGGGGGAAGAGAGAATGAGAAATCCAAAACAAAGAGGTTCTCTTAACGGCAAGATCGTAAATTGGCAGTTAAATAATGTGTTTTTCGATGAGGATTGTAATGTCCTTAAAGGAGATAAGGTTATTTGTCTGCTTATGAGGGGTGTTACTTTTTTGCATCATTTTGTCTTTAAAAATTAAAAAATGTTTAAAATTAAAAAAATGATTGAAATGCATAAAAATTGGTCTTATATGCAATCTTGCCCAAAGTCGCACGTGCCTGTGGGTGTCCGCTGGTTCTCAAATGGTGAGATTAACCGGTACGGTACCTGGAACTAACCGCTCCAGTCATTTTTTTGGCCAACCAGAAGAATGAGGACATCTTGAAGCAACGACGGTGCGGGCCTTTCTGGTGTCTTTCAGCTGTCCAAACGCTGAGGTAACTATAGAGGCACACCTCATTGCCTTCAGTGCGGAAGTGGTTTTCTCAACTCCAATCAAAAAGGCAGATAAAGTAGAATAACGCGGTTTTCGCGCTGTTCCTTCGCTGTATACAATTCTGTTTTCTTCCTGTTCTTTATCATCAGGGTTGAGAAGGCGGTTGTATGCTTTTCGTCTTTTGGTTATTGGCGGCTCTATGCTGTCCAAATAGAGAGGAAGGGATGCCTTCCCCTGAGGAGAATTGCAAATGGCAACGCAACGTATTCGTGATTTTCTTGCAAAACATCATTCTGAAGGACCATGCTTAGTTGTTGACCTTGATGTTGTTCGTGAAAATTATTTAAATTTTGAAAAAGCTCTTCCTCAGTCTCGCATTTTTTATGCGATAAAGGCAAATCCTGCTCCTGAAATTTTGCGCTTACTTGCTTCTTTAGGATCGTCTTTTGATGCCGCTTCTGTTGCAGAAATTGAAATGGCGTTAACAGCAGGAGCGACACCTGATCGTATTTCTTTTGGAAATACCATAAAAAAAGAGCGTGATATTGCGCGTGCATATGCATTGGGTCTTTCGCTTTATGCGGTTGATTGTGTTGAAGAAGTAGAAAAAATTGCGCGTGCTGCTCCAGGGGCTCGCGTGTTTTGCCGTGTTCTGACTGATGGAAAAGGGGCAGAATGGCCATTGTCACGTAAGTTTGGTTGTGTTCCTGCCATGGCGGTTGATGTTTTGCGTCGGGCACATCAATTAGGTTTACAAGCCTATGGTGTTTCTTTTCATGTAGGGTCTCAGCAGACAGATTTGAACGCATGGGATCGTGCTTTATCCGATGCTGCTACGGTCTTTAAGCATTTGGAACAAGAAGGGATTTTATTAAAGCTGGTTAATATGGGAGGGGGATTTCCAACGCGTTATTTGAAAGATGTCCCTACTGAACAAGCTTATGGTACGGCTGTTTTTGATTCCTTGAAAAAGTATTTTGGCAATCGTATTCCTGAAACGATCATTGAGCCAGGGCGTGGAATGGTTGGGAATGCTGGTGTTATTCGGACAGAAGTTGTGCTTATATCCAAAAAAGCGGATAATGATAATGTCCGCTGGGTTTATCTTGATGTTGGAAAATTTAATGGTCTTGCTGAGACAATGGATGAAGCTATTCGCTATCCTATTGAAACACCCCATGATAATACGGAAATGGAGCCTTGCATTTTAGCCGGTCCAACGTGCGATTCGGCAGATGTTCTCTATGAGAAAACACCTTATCTCTTACCTTTATCTCTGACGGTAGGGGATGCGTTGTTGATTCATGGAACGGGTGCTTACACGGCAACTTATGCTTCTGTTGCCTTCAATGGTTTTGAGCCTTTGCGGTCTTATGTGATTTAAGTTTCTTATCTAGGATAATAAAGGTATAGTGAGGGAACAAAGGTATAGTGAGGTATGTGTAAAAGATGAGTATGATACATTTTCAAACAAAAAATGGTGCGCTTTTTACACTTGCTTGTGAGCAAGAAGCGGATAAGCCATACCGGGAAAATTTGCTCGATTTAGCTCTAGGAAAGGGACGTAAGCGTAAGTCATCAGAAGCTTTACGGCGTGGGCGTTTGGCGGCGTGTGGGTTGTCCTTTGTTGTCAAAAATGCACTTGGAGAGCTGGTGGGGAGTGTCCGGCTTTGGCATGTTCGGTTTAAAAAAGAGCAAAATGGTGCACAACATGCTTTACTTTTAGGACCTTTGGCTGTTTTAGAGGAATATTCCGGTATGGGGATAGGATCTGTTCTTATGCAGCATGCAATTAAAAAGGCAAAAGAATTAGGTTATGGGGCTATTTTGCTTGTGGGCGATTGTGACTTTTATCAACGTTTTGGTTTCTCAAGCAGTTTAACAAAAAATTTGGCAATGCCGGGTCCTTATGAAAAGCATCGTTTTCAGGCGTTGGAATTGATACCAGAATATCTTTCTGGATGTTACGGTACTTTGGTCTCTAGTGGAGAACGAGAAAAATTAAACCGCTTTCAGCATCATAAAGTCGCTTAAAGGTTTTATTTGCCAACAGAAATGGCTGTAGAGATGCTTTTTCTTTGTGGTAAAGTTTTTTATAAGATGCAAAGTTTAAAGATGGATTTATAGTCTATCAGACTTTTTTCATTTTTGAAGTCTTTAATCATTTCAGTTGTTTATTGAGGGACTTTGCGTTTTTAGATGGCTGTAGCAAAAACTTTGCGTTATTCTTTATCAATATTTTTACAGAGTTTTCCAGTTAATGGGGGCTAAAAATCTCCCATTGGAGTTAGGATTTTAAGTCAAGCCCTCTGAAAATACTATAAAACTTGGTTTTTGGAGTCATTGGTCTGTTTTATAAATGACAGTGGGCAAGAAGATGCGCTTTTTTGTGATGATTATCGATGCCTCTATAAATATCTAGATAAGTTTATCCTTCCAGAGTTTGTAAATAAAATGGTTATTCCTCAAGCGGAGAAGGCTAGAGTTAAGTATGTTTTTGCTGAAGCATTTTCTGGTCTATAAAACGCGGGGAGATATCCATTTTTTGTATTTTGCATTAATATATGAATGTGTGTCTACCTAATCATATGAGGGGTAGGGGGCGCAAATATTAGGTATTTTCAAGATCTTGACAACGTTCATAAGGTTAAGCTCAGTGACCTGAAGGGGTGTCGGTGAGAGGTGGTATTTTTTTGAGAAAAACGGTTATGAATGTTAAGATGATAAAAATGATGGTTATTATAAAAAAAACATCGCTAAAAGCCATAATTGTTGCTTGTGTGCGTACCATACCAAACAATTGAGAAAGAGTAAGAGTATACGAATCAAAGGTTTCTGTTTTGAAAAATAAAGTAAGCTTTGAAAGCATTTCAGTTGCTTGTCTGTTTGCGTAATTAAGCGTTTCGGCTATTCTTTCATAATGGAAGTCTGTCCGTTTTGTCATGAGAGTGCTGATAATGGCAAGCCCTACAGCACCACCTAGATTCCGTGTGAGATTAAACAGTCCAGAAGCGTTTTGCATTCGTTCTGGCGGAAGTGTCCCCAAGGCAATATTATTAACAGGAACCATACATAACATTACAGAAGCACCACGGAAGACTTGCGGCCAAAAGAGCTGCCAAAAGTCCCAGTTATCTGTGATAGAGCTTGCCATCCAAGTGCCTATTGCAAAGCCGAAAAGTCCTATTGCCATCATTAAACGCGCATCCATTCGTGCTGAAAGAAATCCAGCAAGCGGAGCAGCTAATAACATGACAAATCCTGAAAGAAATAATGTTTCTCCAATCATGAGGGCATCATAATGGCGGATTTGGCTTAAATAGACAGGATAAAGATATGTGAGTCCATAAAGACCTATTCCTAGCGCAAAGGAAAAAATGGATGCAGCTGAAAAATTAAAATTCGAAAAAGTAGAAAGATCTACAATGGGTTCTTTTGCTGTAAAAGCGCGCCAGAAGAATAAGGCTGCAGCAAGAATCATGATAATGAACAAATCCCGAATCATCCTATCATTTAGCCAATCATGACGTGCTCCTTCTTCTAGAATATATTCCAAAGTTCCCAAGAAAGTAGCCATAGAAATGAGGCCTAACCAATCAAATTTCTTTATCAAAGAAGGATCTGCTTTATCAAAATCAATTAATTTCCAAGCGAGAATTGAGATAATAACCCCGCAGGGGACATTAATGAGAAAGAGCCAATGCCATGATGAGATGTGACAGAGATAGCCGCCCACTGTTGGACCAATGGTGGGTGCTAATGTTGCTATCAGTCCGACGATAGGGGTGACAATAGGGCGTTTTGAAGGTGGAAAAAGCACATAAGAAGCGACAAAGACGCTCGGAATAATACCTCCACCAATAAAGCCTTGGAGTGCTCGGTACACAATCATTTCTTCAATCGATGTTGCTGTTGCGCAAAGAATAGAGGTAATCGTAAATCCGATAGCTGATATGCTAAAGAAAACACGTGTTGAAAGCAATCTTCCTAAGAATCCAGAAAGTGGCAACATGATAACTTCAGCGATCAAATAAGAGGTTTGAACCCATGAAATCTCTTCAGAGCTTGCTGAAAGACCAGCCTGAATTTCAGCTAAAGAGGAGGAAACAATTTGAATATCCAAAATCGCCATGAACATGCCAAAAGACATAGCTATGAAAACCAAGATTTTTTCGATTCCTACGTGTTCTTGAGAGTGTGTTGACTCGGGCATAGAGATGTCTCGTGAGGATCATTGATTGTTTGTTATAAGAGGTCTTTCTCTTGCGACTTTGTACGTGTGTCAATTTCTACCGAAACACTCATTCCTGCTCGAATACGCCCTGTTTTTAAGACGTCTTCTGGAATAGAGATGCGGACAGGAATACGTTGAACAATTTTCGTAAAGTTTCCGGTAGCATTTTGTGGTGGCAAGAGAGAGAAAACAGCT